>JBDLJX010000024.1:0-33333 GCA_039714155.1 Pseudomonadota bacterium
TTTCGTAGCGATCGATTTCGAAACCGCAAATTACAGCCGTACCAGCGCGTGTGCTGTTGGTTTGGTTCATGTGAATGACGGCGCAATCCTCGCAGAGGAAACGCTGCTTATTCGCCCGCCGCAGCGCGAATTCAATTTCACGCATATCCACGGTCTGACGTGGGACGATGTCAAGGCCGAACCCACGTTTGCCGAGTGCTGGGATGAAATCGGCAGTTTTATTTCACGCGCAGATTTTCTGGTTGCGCATAGCGCGTCATTTGATCGCGGGGTATTGCAGCGGTGCTGTGAGAGTTACGGGATTCCTGCGCCTTCGCTGCCCTTTGTTTGTACGGTGCAACTGGCAAGAAAACAGTGGGATATTTACCCAACCAAACTGCCCAATGTTTGTGACTATCTGGATATTCCGTTGAATCACCACGATGCCGCTTCAGATTCACAGGCGTGCGCAAAGATTGTTATTGCGGCCGAGAGTGAAGGCTGGCGGTTTTGAAACTGTCCCCGGAATTCCAGGAACTACTGTTCCGGTCCTGGCATGGTATCACCGAGCAGTGTGTGGCCGCTGATTTGTGTGATTACCGGTCTCCCGTTTTCCAGTGCGTATAAAGCATGTTCGCGGAATTTGCTGACCCTTCTTGTGCCGTCAAGGGAAAGGGTCTCGGTTATCGTTGAGTACGAATGTCCACTCAGGCCGTCCGGCATGACCTGAATCACTGTATTGTTACGCTGATACTCGTATTCCTCGATCGTTGGCCAGCCCGCGTCAATCAGGTCCAGGTATTTTTCCTTGTCGAGTCGCACCTTCGCCATCCACTTGTCATAGGGAAACTCGATGATCTTTTCGAAGCTTACACTCAGATACTTCCCAATGCCGGCGGTGTCGTGATTCTTTGCTGCCGCATCCGTCGCATCGATAACCTGCTGGATGTCTTCCCTGGTGATAGTGTCAGCTGCCTGTGCCTGGATAGACAGTAAAACGGCAAGCACTGTGCTGGTTAATCGTCTGGTCATGTCATTTTGTCCTGTGAGGTCTGCACGATTTGCACTGACGGCGGTCTCCCGGGTTGTATGCATGCGTCTGTGATGTCTGTCCTGTATTAGAGTATTAGCGACCGTCCCGGATCCGTCTAAAGGGAAGCGTGCTTTTTGCAGAGCAGCGGCGTCGGGTTACGCCGCGCATTATGAATCGTGCATCATCATGGTTCCGTGCACTGGCGCGGCTAACCCGACCTGCGGTATGACGGTTCCTGAAGCGTGCTGAATAGATACAAATTATGATATACAGGATATTTAGAATGACTGGATGGTGTGTGCTCTGGCGAGAACCGCTGAATTCTGGAATGTGAAGGTAAGTCCAATGGCAAATTCGTTTGGTGATCAGTTTCTCAAGGCGGGCCTGGTGAACAAGACCCGGCTCAACAAGGCGAACAAGTCGAAGTTCAAGCAGCAGAAACAGAAGCACAAGCAGAAGATCGAAGTGGTCGATGAGGCTGTGGAGGCTGCCCGGCAGGCAGCGGCAGAGCAAGCAGCTCGCGATCGCGAACTCAATCGCCGGCAAAAGGAAGAGCTCGAGCGCAAGGCGGTTCATGCACAGGTTCGTCAGTTGATCGAATTGAACCGGTTACCGCGGGACGACGGCGAGGTGGGGTACAACTTTCAGGATGGTACAGCAATCAGGAAGATCTTTGTCACGGAAGAGGTTCACGACAAGCTGGGGCGCGGCCTCCTCGCCATCGTCAGGTTCGATGATCGATATGAGGTGATTCCGTCGGTAGTGGCAGAGAAAATCATGTTGCGCGAGAAATCCTGCATTATCAGCAATGCAACGACCCAACTGGAGCATGGGGAAGATGATCCCTACGCGGATTACCAGGTTCCCGATGATTTGATGTGGTAGTGGCCAATCCGGGGACAGTATATTTATTACCTGATGCCCATCCAAAAACGCTGTAATTTCTCTCGCAAAGGCGCAAAAGCTTCCGCTCCTGCTCACGCCCCTTACCTACATCCCTGTAGGCAAGACGCCAGGAAAGAAATATTAAAACCTATTTATAACAATAACTTATACCTTTGCGATCTTTGTCCTGGCGAGAGTTATTCTTTCTGGATGGACACTACCTATGCCCTGTTGAGAATTGGAATTAAGTAAACTGTCCCCGGAATTTCGGGGTTTTTCTACTCGTAGCTTGACAACAGGACAGGGTGAGATATTCTTAATTCACGAATCGCGAATAGAAAATAGCAAATGGTACTTAAACCACAAGATGTGCTGGTTCTGCTGAAACTTATTGCTATTGACAGAAATAATTGGTCATACAATGGGTTGGCAGTTGAGTTGGGCATGAGTCCGGCGGAAGTTCATGCGGCCGCCAAGCGTGCGCTGGCCGCGCAACTTGCCGTGAAAAGAGACGGCAAGTTGTTCCCTGATATCAGGAATCTCGAGGAATTCCTGCTGCACGGGATTCAGTATGTTTTTGTGCCCGAGCCTGGCGGGCTGAGTCGCGGCATGCCGACGGCTTATGCCGCTCCACCATTGGCGTCTCATTTTATGGCAGGCAACGAGCCACCACCGGTATGGCCCGACCCGGAGGGTGAGGTCTGCGGTGAATCGTTCTCGCCGTTGTATAAATCTGCCGTACACGCGGCAAGGAATGATCCAAAGCTCTATGAATTACTGGTGCTCGTTGATGCGATCCGGGGTGGACGCGCCAGAGAGCGTGAGTTCGCCAGGAAGGAACTGAAGAGGCGCCTGGGTGCCGCTACAGAACAGAAGGATGAGGTACTGATGAGCAATCGGGACAGGGTCGTGATTGGCGGGAAGATCGTGGTTTCGCGTGCAGCCCTGCAGGAGTTGGCGCAGCGTTATCATATCTGCCGGCTTGTGCTGTTCGGTTCGGCGGCGCGGGGCGAACTCAAAGCGGACAGCGACATTGATCTGCTGGTCGAGTTTGAAAGCGGCGAAGCACCCTCACTGGGTGGCGTGGTGGAAATTCAGGAAGCCTTCGCGGCACTGTTGGGCGGTCGCAAGGTGGATGTGGCCACGCCTGCTATTTTGAACAATCCCTATCGCAAGCGGGCGATCGAAAAGGACATGGAAGAACTCTATGCAGCCTGAGGATCGGGACCCGGCTTATCTGTGGGATATGCTGCAGGCGGCCAGGGAAGTGGAGGGTATGCTGGAAGATCACGACCTGGCCGAATTTCTGGACGATCTTGTCCTGTTGCGGGCCATCGAGCGTGGTGTCGAGATTATCGGTGAGGCTGCTCGTCGGGTATCGGCGGCGTATACGGCCGCCCATCCGGAAATTCCCTGGCGCAGGATCATCGGGCAGCGCAACATCCTGGCGCATGAGTATGGCCAGATCGATCATGCCTTGCTTTACAAAACCGCGGTGGAAGATATCCCCGCATTGATAGTACAGCTCAAGGTGTTATTGCCGCCACTGGAAGAAGATGAATCGTGAGTCCGGCTCCGATGTCGAAAAAATCATTAGCGATATAAGCGCTTCAGAAATCGTAAACTAAGTCTGGAACTACGCCCACGTCTTGCGTGAGTAACGGGGTCGGTGACAGATGAGAACGTTTTCATCCTGTTACCGCCCCTGTAATCCCTCCGATTGTGATCGATCAATCGCGCCGGGGAGCCTGCCCCCGCGGAGGCGGGGGCGCTCCTGCAGGGCCGTCGTCAAGCCTGTTCCGCAAACATCGCCCGGTAATGGCGATACCAGTCACTCTGGAAGCGCTCTTCCGGGTCATGGTGCTTTTTCAGGCGCAGGAATTCCCTGAATTGCGGATAACAGGTCTGCACCTGCCCGGGCGTGGCCCAGCGGTGGTAGGTCAGGAAATAGCTCCCGCCGTAGCGGATGCCGCGTTCAATCAGGCGGCGGAAGTCCGCCTGTGTTTTTTGCAGCGCCCCCGGCGTGTGCTGGGTATGCAGGTTGAAAATGACGCAGGCATAGTCTTGCTTCGCCCAGGCCAGAAAGGTCTCGTCGTCCCGCCGGATCAGGCGAATGGTGCCGTAGATCAGGTCGACGTTATAACGGCGGAAGTCTTCCCTGACGTCCTTTAGAAACGCCGGCAGGGCATCCCTGGGGACATAGATCTCGGTAATCATCTCGGTGCCGTGTTGCTGCTGCCCGATGCGATCACCGAGCAGCTGGTGGTAGCCATCGATGTAGGTGCTGAGTTGGTGGGTGTCCGACCAGTAGAGTTGCCCGTGCGTCGAGCGATAGTAGTGCATGTACATCTCCCAGGCGCGCGCCTTGTCGACATGGGCGAGCCGCAGCAACTCCAGCCAGTCCTGCTCGGAGAGCATTTTTTGCGACCCGGCCGGCGCTGTCTCTTCGGGCACCGGTCGATAGCAGGAAAACACGCCCTGGTTGAGAAAGGCATCATAGTTCGGGTGGGTGCAGAACTGGAAGTCACCGTAGAGGAAGCCGTCATCAATGCGTTCCTGGAAACGGCCGGGGAGTTCGTCCGCGGCGACGATCTCCACACAGCGCTGCAACCTTTGACGCGGTGCCAGCCGCAGGGTGACGGTGGCGATGACCCCGAACAGGCCGTAACCCCCGATGGAGAGCCGGAACAGTTCCGGATGCTCGCTGCGGCTGCAGTGCCGCAGCCGGCCATTGGCATCCACCAGGGTGAAGGCTTCGACGTCCGCGACCATCGGCTTGAAATCGAGGCCGCGCCCGTGGGCATTGGCCGCCAGGCTGCCGCCGATACTCAGGCGGTCACCGCCGGTCTGTTTCTGGATAATCCCCCAAGGTGATGGCTCCCCGGACTGTGCCTCGCGCAGATAGCGGATCAGCTCGGGCCACTGGATGCCAGCACCGACTTCAATGCGGCCGCCGCCACGATCGAAGGCGATGATCGCATTCAGCGCATTCATATCGATTAGGGTGCCGTCGGTGCCGAACTGCTGCCCGCCCATGGCGCCTCGGCCTGCGGCGATACTCACCGGCCGCTGCTCGCGGCGGGCTTTTTTGATGGCGGACTGCAGCCGGGCCACGGAGTCGGGCTGTTCAACCCGGTGTACCCGGGTGGCGTTCAGCAGGGAGTGGACATCGTTGACCCACTCGCCGCCGGTGGCGGCGGCGGGGACGATTGCGACCGGTGCGGGGGTCGCCGGGGGTTGCAGGGATTCATTTTGATTTTGATCAAGCATGTCAGGCTCCTTGTCATGAAACAAACGTTAAAAACACAGCACACTTTTTCCTGTGCCTACTTTTGTTGTTTCAAGGAACGTGCCAGGATTGGCCGATTCCGAGCGCTTAAATTAAATGATATGAAACAATAGGATATGAGGATTGATTGAAAAAGTGTGAAATCTCTGCTAAGGATTAGTGTGAGATCTGTGTGAATCAAAAGGTGTGGCCTTACAGGGAGACACACATGCTGAGACTGGGGAAAGAGAACTTGATCATACTCGGCCTGCTGGCCGCGTCGGTCCTCTATTTCATCCTCTTTTCCCTGCAGGACATCAACCAGACCGAAATCACTGGCTTCCGGGGACACCTGCAGGACAAACAATTCACTGTCTCCCGCGTCTGGCGGGACAGCCCGGCCGAGCTCGCCGGCCTGCGGGCGGGCGACGTGATCACCGGGCTAAGGGGCAGATCCACCGCCGACTGGTACCGCCTGTTCCGCACGGACCGTGCGGCCTATCTCCAGGAGCGGGTCCGACTCCTCGACAAGCAGGTCGGCTACCAGGTGCTGCGCGATAATGAACCGCTGGCCTTGCTGATCACCCCCAGGGAAATCAGGGCGGCGGAGATCTGGACCCACTACGGTTTCCAGATGGGTCTCGTGGTGTTCCTCGGGGGCCTGGCCGTCTTCATCAGTCTGTCGAACACCAGCAAGCAGGACGCGTTTCTGGTCAGTCTCTGTATCTGCTTCGCCATCCCGTGGCTGGCCAGCCTGGCACCCTACTCGCACCAGTTCATGTCGCCACTGTTCCGCGCTGCCAGTATGCCGCTGGTGTACTTCATCAAGCTGCTGGAGAACTTTGCCCTGATGCTGGTCATGAGCACCCTGGTGCACATCACGCTGGTCTTCCCGGAGCAGCGCCCCGTCCTCAAGCGCCACCGCTGGCTGCTGGTGCCCCTGTACCTTGCGCCGCCGCTCATCCTGGCCATTGGCATGCTGCTGTCTGGCGGCGACCTGCTCAACCGGATCGTGGCGGTGTACCAGCTGCGCCTGGTGCTGACGACCACGCTGCTGATTCTCGCCACGCTGTTGATCCTGTTCAGTTACCGCCATTGTGATTCTCCCGCACAGCGGGAAAGAACGCGCTGGATCGTGGTCTCCATGGCCATCGTTGCCGTCAGTCACCTGGTGTGCTGGAACCTGCCGATCCTGTTTCTCGGCGAACCCCTGATCGCCAATTACGACTGGCTGCTGGTGCCGCTGGCATTGATCCCCTTGTCCATGACACTGTCGATCACCAATCACGAGCTGTTCGGGATCCGCGGCATTATCCGCGGGCGCATCCGGCTGCTTGAGGCTCGCCTGGAAAAGGAACAGCACATGGTGATCAGACGGGACCAGCGGATCCGGGAACTGGGCCACGAGATCGACCAGCTCCAGGTCGAGTTGAAGGAATACAGCCTGGCCGAACGGGCCGTCTCGTACGGGCAGGAGGAGACGCCGGCCCTGGACCGGCTGGAAGAGCGCTACCCGGAACTGGCAACGATCCGCCGGGAACGGCTGATCAGTGCCAGCCCACTCTGGGAGGCGGTCTTCGAGCAGGCGATCCTGGCGGCCCGTGGCCCGGCGCCGGTGATGATCGTGGGGGAATCCGGCACCGGGAAAACCGATCTGGCCTGGACCATTCACCGACTTGGCGAGCGCAAGGACGCCGTCTACAAGGCGATCAGCTGCGCCCAGTTCGAACACGCCGATCCGGCATTCGCCCTGGGCCGAATCTTCGGCATTGGCACCGGTCACGGGCTGCCCAATGTGCCGCGGGAAGGGCACAAGGGGCTGCTGGAAGAATGCGATGGCGGCACCTTGTTCCTCGATGATGTGGACCGGCTCCCGCTGAATGTACAGGATCTGCTGTTGTACCCGCTGGAAGGCAAACCGTTTGAACCGGGCATTGGCAGCGGACCATCGCGCACGGTGGCGGTCCGGTTCGTCTTCGCCACCAATCGTGATCCCGACCAGCTGGTGATCGATGGAACGTTCCGGGCCGATGTCCTGACCCGCATCGGCACGCGCATCGATATTCCTCCGCTGCGGGAACGACCGGAAGACATCCCCTTGCTGGTAGAACATTTCACCCGGCAGGTATCCGGGGAACTCCGGCATGAGATCACAGTCATCTCGCCCGGGACCATGAAGCTCCTCTGTCGGTATGCCTTCGGGGAGGGCAACGCCCGTGAACTCAAGCTGGAGATACAAAAGGCCATCGGCAAGGCCATGCTGGAGAATGACAATGTGCTGCGGGCAGGCTACCTGTCGGACAAGCTGGGCCAGCCGCAAACCGATGCGGAGGAACCCCCGGTGGCAACGAGTGCCGTCCCCGCCAGCCGGCCTGAACCAGCCGGCCGCGATCGGGTTGCCGCCGGGGTGTCACGGGAACTGGCCGTGCTCAGAAAGTATCGCTTTCAAATCAAGCCGGCGGAGGATGAACTCGGGCTGAGTCACAAGTCACGCACCCTGTCCAACCACTTGCGGGGCATCTGCATCCGGGCGCTTTGCGACAATGACTGGAACCCGCCGCGCGCCGCCCGGGCCCTCGCGCAAGCCGATGCGCCGGCCATCGCAGCGAAACTGGAAGGCAAGATGCGGCGCTACCTGGAAAATATCCGGCAGAACGTGCGCCGCGGGACAGAGAAAAAACTCTATAACAACCTCCCCGTTGCCTACCATGATGCATTGAACAAGGCCATCGTCGGGGTAAGGGGGGCAACAACACAGGACCCGCGCCTCGCGGGGAAGCTTAAGTAAGTGCCATTCGCCACTAAGCCGATTTTCAGGCAGTATTTCCAGGCAAGCATGCTGTTTGCTTATAGCCACACAGGTAATCCCGCCAACCATGCGCAAACTTACCATCGGTTTACTGATTTTCATGGCAGGCTGGGGCCTTGGTTGGTATACGTACCATCACTGGGGCACTGATCCGATTCAGTCTGCACCGCCTGTTATCCCCGCTGCATCGAAGCCCGTTAATCCTGAAGAAGTAGCAGCAGTCGTTACACCGACAGCGTCTGGTCCCGTGGATGACATGGTGAATCTGTTGCAGCGCAATGATTTTGATGCAGTACTGGAGCGCTATGAATCATTACAGCTTCAGGCGGGCGAGGCAGCGGTGGCAGATGCCAGGACTCAAATTCTGTCTCACGCCCGCCGGCTCATTGAAGATCGTCGTTTCAGTCTGGCAGAGCAACTGTTACAACGTTTCCTGGTCGCCGCTTACCGTGATGTGGAGGCGCGAGTCCTGTTGGCGGCAGCGTATCGCGGCCAGCAAGACTTTCACGCCGCGATTGATCAGCTGTATGAAGCCAGGGGGTATGCCTGGCGCCCGGCCATGCTGCAACGCATAACCGCGCGACTTCGATCCATGGTGGCCGAACTGACGCAGTCACTGAAACGCAACGACGATCAAAGCGCGTTGCTGGCGTTGTACCAGCACCTCATCCAGCTGGAACCCGACCATGCGCCCTGGTTCATGGGGCTCGCCGCCGTGCAACTGGCGCTTGATGACAAAGAGGCCGCCCGTCGTTCATTACTGCTGGTATCACAGGACCCTGGTGTTGGTGCACAGGCACAGGCGATGCTCGCGGAGCTGAGTATTGCGTTGGCCGGGACGGAGGACACAGAGTCATGGGATGCTGCGACAGAGGTTGTCGGTATACCGTTACACCGCAGTGGCAATCATTTTATTGTGGACGCGAGACCGGCCCGTGGCCGGAGTATACGGCTGCTCATCGATACGGGTGCTTCCCTGACGATTTTCACACCTGATGTGCTTGAGCAACGTGGCATCCGCTATCAGGATACCGGCAGGACCGGTGTCTTTACGACCGCAAACGGCCCGGTTCGGGCGCCGATTTACAAACTCGATTCCCTTTCGGTGGGTGACTGGTACGTCAATCATCTCGAAATCGGTGTACTGGACCTGAGTAGCAGTTCCGGGGTGGATGGCTTGCTGGGTATGAATTTTTTGCAGCATTTCCAGTTTTTCATTGACCAGAACGAAGCCTTGCTTCGCCTTTCCGCCAATTAGGTAAAAAAGGGGTCGCTGCCCCATTTAATTATTTGCAGGAGATGTAACTATGACAGAGCATGAAAAAAAGCTTCAATTATCTCTACTGCTTCTTCGAGTGACTGTCTTTCTGGTCATGTTCATGTGGACTATCGATAAATTCATGAATCCCGGGCATGCAGCAAAGGTCTACGAGTCGTTTTATTACATTGCGGGTGTTGAGAGTGTTGTGATGTATTCAATAGGCGCTATTGAAATGGTTCTATTGCTGTTGTTTCTGGCTGGTTTTAAAAAGAAGTACACGTATGGCGCCGTCTTGATATTGCATACAGTATCTACGCTGTCTTCATTCAATCAATATCTGGCACCCTTTGATGGGCCGAACTTGTTATTCTTTGCGGCCTGGCCAATGTTGGCAGCCTGTTTCACGTTATTCCTGTTACGCGATCAAGACAAGATGATGAGTCTCGGTTGTGATGCGTAATCAGTCAGCACTATTTTGCCCGGGAGAGCACCTTGGAATCTGATCTTATCAAATGCCCGCAGTGCGGTACCGAGATCGAGGTTGGCGAGGTGCTCGCCAGGCAGGTCACTGATGCAGTTGAGGGACGCCTGCGCCAGGAGGCCGAGGTCAAGCTCAAGCAGGCTGTTGCCAGCGCCCGGGAGAAGGAGCGCGATTCCGCTCGCTTGCAGCTCAAGGACATGGAGTCGCAGTTGTCAGAGAAGGACAAGGCGGTCCAGGCGGCGGAAGCGAAGGAACTGGCCTTGCTGGCACAGCAACGCGAACTGGCCGCGCGCGAAAAGCAGCTGGAACAGGATGTGGAGAAGCGCCTTGCCGTGCGTGAGCAGGAACTCACCAAGCAAATACAGGAAGAGACCACCAGGGCATCATCGAAGCAGCTGGAAGCGCTGCAACAGGCGCTGCAGTCCAAAGACGCTGCCATGGATGAAGCGCGCACCCGCGAACTGGTGCTGCTGAAGGAAAAGGCTGCACTGGAGGACAAGCGCAAGGACATGGAGCTGGACTACCAGCGCAAGCTGACCGAGGAACGTCAACAGCTTGAGAAGCAACTGATCGAGAAGTATGCCAGTGAAGCCGATCTCAAGCTGAAGGAACGCGACAAGCAGATTGAGGATTTGCGCAAGTCACTGGCCGAGGCGAAACGTAAAAGCGAACAGGGATCGATGGAAACCCAGGGCGAGGCGCTGGAGCTGGACCTGGAAGCCAACCTGAACAGTTATTTCCCGCACGACGGGATTGCACCGGTTCCCAAGGGTATCCGCGGTGCGGATGTCATCCAGACTGTTCATAACGAGAGCATGCTGGATTGCGGCTCGATCATCTGGGAGACCAAGAACACCAAGGCATGGAACAGTGCCTGGATTGACAAGTTGAAAGATGACCAGCGCGCGATCGGGGCAAACCTGGCCGTGCTGGTATCCAGGGAATTACCGGAAGGTATCAAGACATTCGGCCAGCTTGATGGCGTCTGGGTGACGTCGCTGGCAGCCTATATCCCGCTGGCGATGACGCTGCGCCAGCAACTGGTCCAGGTCACCTTTGCGCGCAGTGCCTCGGAAGGTAAATCGGAAAAGATGGAGATGGTGTATGAGTACCTCTCCGGCGATGCCTTCCGTCACAAGGTCGAGGCGATCGTGGAGACCTTCGTCGGCATGCAGGAGCAACTCAACAAGGAGAAACGTGCCTATGCACGTCTCTGGAAGGAGCGTGAAAAGCAGATCGAACGCATTATCGAGAATACGGCCGGGATGTACGGTGATGTGCGTGGCCTGATCGGCTCCTCGGTTCCGGAAATTCAGGCGCTGACGCTTGAGGGTGACGAGCTGTTGCTGGGAGTGGATGAGCAGGAGTAAAAATTCAAGGGGTCAAAGCGCTTGAATGAAATTTGCAGGAGCGGCGTCTCGCCGGCTCGTGCTATTGGTTTTGCAACAGCAGCATGGGGCTGCGCTCGACCACGGCCCGAGTACCCCAGTAGCCGGCCGCCCCGATGAGTAGCGCTCCCGCTATGGGCGCGGTGATCCAGACCGGCCACTGGAAACTGTATTCCAGGTGCAGCACCTCGCTGTACAACACCCAGGCCAGGCATTCCGTGCCCATGGCGGCCAGCAGGCCCGCCAGCCCACCCAGGGCGGTGAACTCTGCCAGGTGCCCGGCCCGCAACTGGCGGCGGCTGCCACCGAGCACCCGTAACAGCGCACCTTCATAAAGCCGGTCATCCTGGCTGGCCTGCAGGGCGGCGAACAACACCGCAAAACCGGCCAGCAGGGTAAACACCAGCACATACTCTACCGCCAGGGTGACCTGCCGGAAGATACGCCCGACCTGCTCGATTACCCGGTCCATCTCCAGTACGGTCACCGCCGGATAACGGGCCACCAGCTCGCGGAGCAACGACTTCTCTGCTTTCTGCAGATAGAAACTGGTCATCCAGGTGGCGGGAAACCGGTCGATCACCTGCGGGGGGAACACCATGTAGAAGTTGGGCCGGAACGACTCCCACTGCACGCTGCGGATACTGGCAACCTCGGTGGTGAAGCGCTGATCGCCGACCGCGAAGCGCAGTTCGTCACCCGGTTCGATGCCCATCCGCCTGGCCAGCTTCGATTCCACCGACACCCGGGGTTTTCCCGTATCGTCCGGCTGCCACCAGCGGCCTGCCAGGACGCGATTGTCTGCCTGCAGCTCGGTGGTCCAGGTCAGGTTGAGTTCCCGGTTCAGGGCATCGTCATTGCGCGCCTCCTTGGTCACGGCCTTGCGCACCGCTGTCCCGTTGATCTCTATCAGCCGGCCCCGCACCATGGGATAGAGCTGTGCGGTCGCGACGCCGGCTTGCTCCATGAATGTCTGAAATTCCTCTACCTGATCCGGCAGGATGTTGAAGGCGAAGTGATTGGGTACGTCGGCAGGCAGCTGCTGTTGCCAGGTCGTCAACAGATCGGTACGCACCAGGGCAACCACGGCCATCGCCATCAGCGTCAGGCCGAATGCCAGGATCTGACTGACGCTGCCACGCCGGTGGCGCCAAAGATTGTTCAATCCAAAACGCCATGCTACGCCGACACGGGTATTAAAGCGCCGGCTCAGCAACAACAGCAGCCAGGCCAGCAGGCTCAACAGTGCGACCAGGGCAATACCGCCGGACAGCACCGACAGCGTTAACGGCCAGCTGCCGGTGTAGCGCCACATCACCGCCACAATGGCGGCGAGGGCGGCACCGTAGACCAGCCAGGCCCGGCTGGGCAGGGGTAACAGGTCACGACGCAGCACCCGTAAGGGCGGTACATCTTTCAGGCGCATCACGGGCGGCAGTGCAAAGCCGGCCAACGTGATCAGGCCGGTGGCGAACCCCGCCAGCACCGGCCACGCGTGCGGCGCAGAGGGGGTGGCGGGCAACAGATCGGCCAACAGGTAGAGGAGGCCGTACTGGGCCACCCAACCGAGGGTACAACCGACGGCCGAGGCGGCCAGGCCGAGTACCAGCAGCTGCGGAAGATAGAGACCGAGAAGATCCCGCTGCGAGGCGCCCATGCAGCGCAGCATCGCGCTCATGTCGAAATGCCGCTCGCTGTAGCGTCGCGCCGCCATGGCCACAGCGACACCCGCCAGTACGATCGCCGCCAGCACGGCAAGCCCGAGGTAACGTTCCGCCCGTTCCAGGGCCGAACCCACGGCCCGGCGACCCTCCTTCACACCGACCAATTCGTGGCTGGGTCCCAGGCGCGGCTCCAGCCAGTCCCGGAATCGCGCCACGTCCGCCTCGCGGCCCGCAAACAGGTACTGGTACGAAAGCCGGCTGCCCGGTTGTACCACGTTAGTGGCGGGGACATCCGCCATCCGCATCAGCAGTCGCGGCGCTATGCCGAACGGATTGCCGACCCGGCCGGGCTCAAAGGTGATCACCCGGGTGATGTTCAGCGTATGGGTGCCGACCTCCACGGCATCGCCCACCTGCAGGCCGAGGGTGGTGAGCAGGCGCGGCGCCACCCAGGCCTCCCCGGGGCGGGGCAGTGCTTGCGTCTCCGCGTCGGCGGCAAACGGGGCCAATGCTGTCCGCAGCTTGCCACGCAGGGGGAAACCGTCCTGCACCGCCTTTACGCTGGACAGCAGCAACGCCTCACCGCCGACCACCACGCTGGCGAACTTGAGGGCCTCGATGGCCTGCAGGCCCTTGGCCCGGGCTTCGCGGAACCAGTCGGCGTCCACGGGGCGCGGGCTGACCAGGGTCAGATCGGCACCGAGAAAGTCCGCCGACTGGTTCGCCATACCGCGGCCAAGCCGATCGGTGAAGAAGCCGATGGCCGTGCTGGCCGCCACGGCGATCACCAGGGCAGCCACCAGTATCCGTTGCTCTCCAGAGTGCCGGTTGCGGACCAGCAGCCGCATGGCCAGGCGCCAGCGGATCATGCGCTGTGCACCTCTGTCACATCGGCGACGACCCGGCCGGCCTCCAGGCGGATCAACCGCTCGCAACGGCCGGCCAGATGCTCGTCATGGGTCACCAGTACCAGGGTGGTGCCCTTGTCCCGGTTGAGGCGGAACAACAAATCGATGACCCGTTCACCAGTCACGTTGTCGAGATTACCGGTCGGTTCATCGGCAAACAGGATGGCCGGTTCGGTGGCAAAGGCCCGGGCAATGGCCACCCGCTGCTGCTCACCGCCGGATAGCTGTTTCGGGTAATGCTGCAGGCGTCCTGCCAGTCCCACGCGGTCCAGCAGCTCCGCGGCCTGGTCGCGTGGATCCCGCGCACCCATCAATTCCAGCGGCAACATGACGTTTTCAAGTGCCGTCAAGCCGGTCAGCAGCTGAAAGGACTGGAAGACGAAACCCACCAGCTCGCCGCGCACCCGGGCCCGGCCATCTTCGTCCAGATCGTTGAGTCGATAGCTTGACAAAAACACCTCGCCGGCAGAGGGAAGATCCAGCCCGGCGAGCAGTCCCAGCAGGGTCGACTTGCCGGACCCGGAAACACCGACAATGGCCACGGCCTCCCGCGCCTGGATCTCGAGACCGATGTCCGTGAGGATATCCAGGGGGCCCGCGGCGGTAGCCACACGTTTACCCAAGTTTCGTGCAGCAATCATGGTGGTATGCTTTGTTCCAGACATGTTGAATCGAATCCTGCTCCTGCTGTTACTGATCCTGCCGAATACGGCGCCAGCCCGGATCATACTGATTGTTGGCGACAGTCTCAGCGCCGCCTACGGCATCCCGGTAGAACAGGGATGGGTCTCCCTGCTGCAGGAGCGCCTGGACAGCGAGGGTTATTCCTCCCGGATCGTCAATGCCAGCATCAGCGGCGACACCACCGCCAACGCCCGCGCCCGGCTGCCCCAGGCCCTCGCCAGCCATGCACCGGCCGTGGTGCTGCTGGAGCTCGGTGGCAACGATGGCCTGCGTGGCCTGTCCCTTGCGGCGATGAAAAGCAACCTGGCCGCCATGATTTCCAGCGCGCGGGAAGCGGGTGCGCAAGTACTGCTCATCGGTATGCAGCTGCCGCCTAACTATGGTCCCCGTTATACGGAAAGGTTCCAGGCCATTTACCATGAGCTCGCCCGGGAACGCGATCTGGCCCTGTTGCCTTCGCTGGTAGACGGCATCGGCACCGAGCAGAACCTGATGCAGCCGGACGGTATTCACCCCAATGCCACCGCCCAGCCACTTATCCGGGACCGCGTCTGGGAAGAACTGCTGCCTCTGCTGGAGCAGGCAGACCGATTGGAATAGGCCGAGGCCGCCTTGATCAATTCCCGCACAAATCGCGCCGGGGGCGGTGCTCCTGCAAAACCGGTTAATTTATGATCGAGGCAGTAAATTTAACAACATCATGAGATAGGTCACTGATACGATACATCACCACACTGCCATGGTGTGTGGCAGGAAACCGAGGAAATGACAATGGCGGAGAGACTGACACTGAAAAAACTGTCGGGTGAACTGGAAGCGCTGCGCACGCAGGTGCTGGAGTTGGAGCAGCAACTCGAACATAAACTCAAAACCGCGCTGGAAAGGGCTGTCATCGAGCTGGGGTCCGGAATCGAGTCAGCCAATTTACCAAAACACGGGGCAAGTATTGATACCGAACAACGCCAGCGGTTGATTGAAGAGGAGGCCTACCTGATTGCCGAGCAGCGCGGCTTTCAGGGTGGTGATCCGGCACAGGATTGGGCCAGAGCAGAAAAGCAGGTCAATCATCGGCTGATGCAGGAGGACATTCGCGGGGAATCAGCGATGCAGACCAAAAGGCCAGCTACAAAAAAGGCCAGGACAAAACCATCCAGCCGGGCAAAGTAACCAGGTGTTAACTCGCATTTCTCACGGGATGGCGAGATGATCGCGCAGGGATTTGGATTCACAAGGCATTTTCTGAAGAAGTGGAATAACCATGTGTATTTCCGACTGAAGAAAATGTCTTGTGGATTCAAAGATCAAGCGAGGGCTCGTCAATCCCGTGAGAAATGCGGGTTAAGCCCCGAGGCGCCGGACAGGGAAACTCAATAAGAGTCAGGGGGTAACGTTTACCCAATCATTGCAAAAATCTTGCTGCAGGAGCGGCGTCTCGCCGCGATTCGCCTTGAAACTGGATGTACCCAGCTTAATGATCGAGCGGCAACAGCACCAGAAAGCCGTCGGGTGCAAGACTCGTCGCCAGCATCACCTCGTTGATGTCCCGGTGTTCGTTCCAGCTGGCGGCGCGCTGGTGTTCGGGGTCGCGCCAGAAGGCCTCGATCTTGTCGTGCAGGGGCAGGTACTGCCTGAGCGCCTGGAGTTGCGCGCGCAGCTGCGGGCTGGCGGCAGCACGCTGCGTTGCATGGTCAGACGCCTGCTGCATGCGCTCCACGGCATGTAGTCCGATTGCCAGGCCGAGTTCGCGAAAGGCAAGCCGGTGTTTGGCTGGCAGGTGCAGCTCACCGCTCTGCGCATAGTGCTGCAGGCCGGGTAGCGCGGCCTCGAGCAGCCGCTCGGGCAGTTGCGCCTCGGCTGTTGCACCTTGCTGCATGAGCTGCTGCACGCGCCAGGCATCGACCAGCAGGCTGCCGAGGCCAAGCGGGTCGGCGGTGGCCCATTCACCTCCTTTCATCATCATTGCGTACTGGCGGGCATCGTTTTCGAGGTTCGGCCCGGCGACCGGCTGCGGCAGAGCGGCCGCGGTGGACTGAAGCTGCAGGTTGCTGACGTAACCGTCGAGCGGGTCGTGCTGTCCCATGGAGGCTACCTGTGCACGTGTCAGGTCGATGCTCATCTTCCAGGCCATCCTGCGAGGTTCCCGTCCGGGGGAGGGCTGGTAGGTAAATGCCCGGAATGCGGTTTCCGCGAGCTCGCGTGCCCAGGTGTTGTAGCGGGATTGTTGCGTGGCGCGCGTGACCTGGTCGAGGGCATGCATCCACTTGCTCAGGTAGTGGAAGTACTGGCCGTCGCGGTCCCACTCCTGGCGGTCATTGCCGGGCTCGCTCGCACCACGCTCCGGCAACTGTTTGCCGATGCGCAGCCCGCCCCGGGTCGGATGCTGCTCACCGTCGTCCCCGGCAAGGCCGCTGATCCAGCCCGCGCGTTGCTCGTCGTCCCGATGCCGGCCCAGTGTATGATGCACCTGTTCGACCAGCTGCAGTGCGCGCTCCGTATAGTCCTGCTCGCCGGTGGCGCGCGCCAGGCCAAGGTAGTTGCAGACTGCGAAGGCGTCCGTCCACAGGTAGCGTCGTCGGGATTGCGCGGATACAAGACCGGTGCGCTCCGCAAAGCCGTTCATTAAGGCGATGGCTTCCTCGACGCGTGGATCGGGCATGGTCACGGTCTCCGTTTGTGCGCCCGCCAGTGCCGGCGTGAGTGGCAACAGTACCATCAGCAGGCAACAACGAATGCGCATTGCATATCCCGGGGGAATAACCCCTTTTTCAATAAAAGTTATCATCCACTTCTGCAAACTTTCATGATATACCCAATCATTGCAAAAAATCTTATTGCAGGAGCGGCGTCTCGCCGCGATTCGCGCCGGGGGGGCGCTCCTGCAGGACTGATCCAGAACCTCGTTGTCAAATCAAACCGGTTATAGTCTTGGCGTGCCCCGTCCTGATTTTGTAAAATAACAGCCCGTCAAAAACAGAGTAACTCCCATGTCTCAACAGCAATCGGTTTTCGACAAGGCGATAGCGCTTATAGATGCCGCTAACAGTGAGGACCCGAACCGGGTGGATGTCGATGGCAAGGACTGGCCGAAAGAGCTCCTTTATTCACACCGTATGTCCGACATGTTGCAACGCTTTGCGCCGGATGCTGCCGATGCGGTGAAGCTGGCGATTCGAGCCCAGCATGTACAACGCTGGAAATCCCCGCGTGACGCGTACGCAATGGACCGCATCGGCTACCTGAAATGGCGAAAAGATCTGTATAAATTCCATGCAAATACTGCTGCCGATCTGCTGGCACAGGCAGGTTATGATGAAGACGTCATTGGCCGTGTTAAACAGGCAGTGGCAAAGAAGGCGATAAAGGAAAACCCGGACACGCAGTTGCTGGAAGACGTTACCGATCTGGTATTCATCGAGCATTACATGCTGGCGTTCGTCGACATGCACCCCGACTACGACGAGGACAAGTGGCTGGATATTATCCGCAAGACCTGGAAGAAAATGTCCGGTCAGGCGCAGCAGTTCGCGCTCTCGGGCAGCATCCGTCTCCCAGAGTCATTGGTCCCCCTTATCCAGAAAGCGGTAGCAAGTGGCTGATACGATCACATCGGCAACCTGATCCGGGGACAGGCAATGCCTTGCTGGTTTCAGTGCCGGTGCCGGTCCCTGATTTTCAAAGACAGTAATTCCACGCGTCGCCAGAACCATGCAAGTATGCGCAACCACCAGCTGCGCTGTTCCCATTCGCTGGAGGTGTATTCGATACTGTGGGTGAAATCATTCGTGAACATGGCCGCTACTGTGGCAGCCATGTCCGGGTCATCGATCTCCTGGTTGGCCTCCAGGTTCCATTGCAGGTTCCAGCGATCGTAATTGCAGGAACCGATGGTTACCCAGTCATCGCATAGCACCGTTTTTGCATGGAAAAAGCGCGGCGTGTATTCGTAGATGCGAATTCCATTTTTCAGCAGCCTGCCATAGTAGCGGTGGCTGGCGTAGCGCGCCCCCGGGTGATCGGTGATGGGTCCGGGTAGCAGCAGGCGCACATCAACCCCGGACCTGGCGGCACGCCGCAGTTTTCTGCGGATACTCCAGGAGGGAATAAAATAGGCCGTGGCAAACCAGATTCGGTGTCTGGCAGTCTTTAAATGGCTGAGTAATGACCGCTGTATGCCTGACCTGCGGCGGGCCTCATTCACGCTAACCCGGCCTGTCTGACCGTTGGCAAAGGTGACCGGCGCCACCGTCGGCAACGTCAGTGTCTGTTCGGCGTACCTGTTCCAGCTTTCCGTAAACAGCTGTTGCCAGTCGCCAAGTACCGGTCCCTGTATCTCGATCATGGTTTCACGCCACCGCATTGCGGGATTGCGGGGTGCATCTACCTCGTCGGTTATCCCGGCGCCGCCGGCAAAAGCAAGCTTGCCATCAACCAGCAACAACTTGCGATGATCGCGATACAGGGCCTGGTTAATGCGTTGCCAGACTATTCTGTACAGATTGTACAAGGTGCTGGAGGAGGGCAGCGGGTTGTAATATACGATTTTAATATCAGGGTGTGCCAGTTGCTTGCGATCGCGTGGCCCCAGTTGCCGGGCGCCATAATCGTCGAACAGCAGGTAAATACGTACACCACGTTCAGCGGCCTGCAGCAAGGCCTTGATAAAGCGGTCTGCCACTGCGCCGGATGCGACAAGATACATCTCCAGCAAGACGTACTGCCGGGCTGAGTCGATGGCATCAAGCATCTGCGGAAAGAATGCCGTGCTATCGACGAGGCTTTCAAAGTGATTGCCTTGCCGCCACGGGAATTTATAACGCTGGTGTGAGACCATGTGTCAGGCCGGTATGATTCAGGACAGACTCAGGAATGCTTATAGCAATAAATCTTCTTCAATTCGATGCCAGATACTGGCGGAATCAATAAGAGAGCGGGCCGTGAGTGCGGGTACGCCATAGACTTCAGCACTGACGGCATAATCCTTCTTGATTTTTTCCAGTAACAGATCGAAATCCCCGTCACCGGAGAGCAGGATAACGGTATCTACCTCTTTTGCTGCTTCCAGAACATCGATGGTAATACCGACGTCCCAGTCACCCTTCGCGGTGCCGTCACTGCGCTGGATATAGGGTTTGAGTTTTACTGTGAAGCCTATGTGCTTGAGGGCATTCTGGAATTTTAGTTGTTTGTCGTCACCGCGATGCGTTGCATAGGCGATCGCTGAAACAATCTCGCCTTCCGAGCTTATGCGTTGCCAGAGCTTTCGGTAATTGAATTGCCGACCACAGGCTTGCCGGGTGGTGTAATAAATGTTTTGCACATCGGCAAAAACGGCAATCTTTTTCACAATCCTGCCTGCAATTATGAGGCCCTGAGCTTGCGTTGTTCCACATCCTGGCTGCGTAAATAATCTTCATAAGTACCATGGAAGTCCACAATACCTGCTGGTGTCAGTTCGATAATGCGCGTCGCTAACGAGGAGACGAATTCACGGTCATGACTGACGAAGATCAACGTGCCCGGGTAATTATCCAGGGCCAGGTTGAGTGATTCAATGGATTCCATATCCAGGTGGTTGGTGGGCTCGTCCATTAACAGAATGTTATTACGTTGCAGCATTATTTTGCCAAATAACATGCGGCCCTGTTCGCCACCGGAGATAACGTCGACGGATTTATCGATCTCGTCCTGGGAAAACAGCAAGCGGCCCAGTGTGCCACGGATACTCTGCTCGTCATCGCTTTCCTTGCCCCATTGATCCATCCAGTCGAACAGGGGCTTCTTCTCTTCGAAATCGGCGGCATGGTCCTGTGCATAATAACCAATCTCTGCATTTTCCGACCATTTCACGCTGCCGGCTGATGGTTCCAGATCACCGACCAGGCATTTTAACAGGGTGGTTTTGCCAATTCCGTTAGGGCCAATGACGGCAATACGTTCACCTGCCTGTACTGTGAGGTTGAGGTCAGTAAACAGGTCTTCATCAAAACGTTTGCCCAGCCCTTCCACCTCGAGTGCCAGCCGATGCAGTTTTTTGTTCTGCTCAAAACGGATATACGGGTTTTTGCGGCTGGATGGCTTCACTTCTTCGAGCTTGATTTTGTCTATTTGCCTGGCGCGGGAAGTTGCCTGTTTTGATTTTGATGCATTCGCAGAAAAGCGGCTGACGAAGGCCTTGAGCTCGGCAATCTGTGCCTTTTTCCTGGCATTTTCTGACTGTAATCGCTCGCTCACCTGCGTCGAAGCAATCATGTATTCATCATAATTACCGGGATAAACACGGATCTCACCGTAATCCAGATCAGCCATGTGGGTGCAGACGCTGTTCAGGAAATGACGGTCATGGGAGATGATGATCATGGTGCAGTTGCGCTCGTTTAATACACCTTCCAGCCAGCGAATGGCATTGATGTCGAGGTTGTTGGTGGGCTCGTCCAGCAGCATGATATCCGGTTCAGAAAACAATACCTGCGCCAGTAATACGCGCAATTTCCAGCCGGGGGCCACTTCGCTCATCGGGCCATTGTGTTGCTCAATGGGTATACCCACACCCAATAACAGTTCGCCGGCGCGGGCCTCGGCGGTGTAGCCGTCCATCTCGGCAAATTCAGCTTCAAGCTCGGCGGCCCGAATGCCGTCCGCTTCGCTCATTTCCGGCTTGGTATAAATAGCATCGCGTTCTGACTTTACTGTCCACAGTTCCTCATGCCCCATAATTACCGTGTCAATCACGGCACATTCCTCGTAAGCAAATTGGTCCTGTTTCAGTTTACCGATACGTTCGTGCGGGTCTTTTGAGATGTTGCCGGCGGAGGGCTCCAGGTCGCCCCCCAGAATATTCATGAAGGTGGATTTGCCACAACCATTGGCCCCGATCAGACCATAGCGATTGCCACCGCCAAACTTGACAGAGACGTTTTCGAAGAGTGGTTTGGCGCCAAATTGCAGGGTGATATTTGAGGTTGTCAGCATTGATTTATTCCGTGTAAAAAAATGTTAATCAGTACGCCTGATCCGTCATTCCTGCTGCGCTGCCCAATACCCATGGTTTGGGTTGGCCCAGGCAGAAGCTGGTTTATTTGTTTCGAGGTGAATCGGGAAGGATTACCGCGTTGAAAACAGGTGCAGACCGAAGTGCACCGGAATTTTGTGGGGAGTATACCTGAAGTTTTGCTGAACAGGTGGTCCCTTTTGACTCTTTACCAAGGGGAACGTAAGTTAGCCGACAGGTTTATCCGTGGGACGCCGTGAATACATCCCTGTAGGCTTGACGGCAGCGTCCCTGCTGCCGACACCCACGGATAAACCTGTCGGCTAACTTATGAACTCATTAGTAACTTGTTTTTATCACCTGTAAATCAGTTGTATACCTGAACCCTCCGGGTCAGAGTGCTTGAAATACCCTCAACCCGGGTATCGCAAAAAATCCATCGAAACACAGACAGTAAAAGATCGGGAATAATTACCGCACTAACAGTTAGAATAATAACGTCTCATTGTTTCCCTTTGTTGATTTGTCAGGAGTAAGTGCTAATGAACAAGTATCTCCAGGAGATTACCGGTTCCCTGGTCAATAAAACGGTCGTAACAATATCCGCGCGCGACGTTGAGCAGGTGATTACCAGACTCCGTGAGCTTGGGGCTACATGGAAACCCGTCAAGGGCGCCGCACGCATGAGTGACCGGGTAACACTCCGCTACCGCACCGTCTGCAGTGGCAGAACACTGGAAGACACATCGGCACGTCCTGTTGATATCGTACTGGGCGAGCGGACACTCCCGCGCGCAATCGAACACCGCCTGGCTGGCCTTAAGCCAGGAGCTGTGCTCGAGCACGCAGTTATGCGTTCCGCCCGGGTTGACAACCAGACAGTACGACAGCGTATCAGGTATTCAGTAGAAATCATCAAGATTGCCCGGAATACAGGCCCCATCACTGACCGCCAGCTTGCACGCCAGTTTGGCATCAGCCCCCGCGATCCGGCACTCTTGCGCAAGCATATCAGGCAGACTATCGGTGAGCGGATTGAATTGCTGGTAAAACGGCAAGTCAAGCAACAAGTATTCAGTCGGCTGATTGAAGTTCACCGAAAACAGAATCCGGTATCCGGCGAAAACGATTCAGGGGAGGACGAACAGTCGCTTCTGGAGCCGATTCTCAGCGAGATTGTAAGATCCGGGGATATTACCCTTGACTATGGCCGGGTTGAAAGTGCAGTCGAGGCGCTTGTGTCGGAAAGCCATAAACCCGATGCAGACTATCGACGTTACATCAATAATACTAAAAAGCGCTCACAGCTTGAGTCCGCAATACTAGAAGACCAGGTCATTGAATACCTGCTCGATCTTGCCAGGGTAGATACCATTAACAAGCGTTATGCTGACTTCATGGCAGAATCAGACAGTATGACTGCTGACCGGCAATCTGCAGCAGCCAGGTGGCCAGTAATCCAGATCACGCCGGCAACAAAGTGCGGCTATTGTACGAACAGCCAGTGCTGTACCTATATTACCCAGAGTCTCCCGACGCCTCGCAGCAAGAGTGATTTCAGTAATCTCCTCTGGCAGGTCTCACACGAAGGGGTCAGGGCATTCAAAGACAGCGAGGGCTGGTACTTGTTAATCGATAACCGCTGCAGCCATCTGCACCCGAACGGGCGTTGTGCGATTTATGCGTCCCGGCCGGATATCTGCCGCAACCATACGAATGACTACTGTGAATTCGAAGATTCTACCGATGAAGGATACGATCTTCTGTTTAACAATTTCGAAGAGTTGCTGGCCTACTGCCAGAAGCGGTTCAAACGGTGGGACAATTATCCTGCCGGACAGAACGGCTAATCAATCGGTTGCCAAACACGAACAATTTGCCATTATGCCGGGACAGGATCGCTGCAGAGCGGGAAAGCAACCAACGTATGCGTTAAGGAAAAACAAAACCCCCCGGGCTACCAGGGGGTTGAGAATAGTTATAGATGCTTCTCAGGCGACTATTTATTACCTTTTCACCGCCTTCTTCTTTCGAGGCCTCTTCGGTGGGGCCTTCTTTTTCGTAGTCTTCTTTGCAACTTGCAATGGTTTTCCTTTACGGGCCTCTCGATCGGCCGGCGTAAGCAGTGCCGACTCGATCATTTCGGTTGTCAGGCCGGATGCATCCGGTGAAGTACCTGCTGCGGGGCCGATATTTCCCGTTGCACTGCCTGCCACTCCCATGGCTACCGCGACAGCCGTTGTTAACGTAAATTTCCTTGTTTTCATTAGTCTCCTCCTGTCATCCTGAAGTATGTTTATGCATTCCTCTTGATGGAGAATATTTCCTGCCATCAATCTAAAGGGTAGGAGGCACCTTACCATCGGTCAAGTAACTGACGAAATAATCTGATGCCCGGATGACAGCACATTACCCGGTGATGGCAATATCAGGACACTGGCAGGTTCTTAACCCGCATTTCTCACCGCGATGACGAGCCCTTGCTTGATCTTTGAATCTACAGCGGCCCCGAAGGGGTGGAACTCAGGGATGTATTTCACCCATCCAAATCTCTGCGCGATCATCTCGCCCCGCGGTGAGAAGCGCGGGTTAAGGGGTCGCTCATTAGCCGCCCCCTTTAATTTATATACGGGTTTTATGGTTTTTCCACAGAATCTGTGGATAAGTCTGTGGATATAATCAGGTATAAGGATTAAGAGCCCTTGAATAGTAAGCGCTTTTTTTAGATTGACCATTTTTCAGGCAATCCCTGTATTCGCAACAGAAACAGTAAGTTAGATGACCTGCCAAGATCACCCCAAGAGTGCCAAATCTGTCAGGCAAATAATAACTTATAGGCCAATAAGGCCGGTGAATAACTTGGCCTGATAGCGGCTTTGGGGTGTAGCCCCTTTGTTTATTGATGTATTAATCAAATAATAGGGAATAACTATTAGTATTGATGTATGCATCAATCTTTAATATTGAATTATGATTTAATAATAGCTAAAATTAGTCGTAGGTTAACCTGAAGGTTAATACTATGACGGAAACCCCAGACCTTCTGCAGCAGATCCTGACACTTGGCAAAGAACAAGGGCTGACACAGATCATGTTGGCCCAACGGGCGGGCATCACGCCCGAAGCGTTGTCGCGCGCCAAGAAGGGCGGCGACATGCGCATCTCGACCCTGAATGAACTGGCGCACGTGGTGGGCCTGAAACTCTCCCTGGTAGCGGACGCGCCGCTGCGCGAGAAGATCGACAGCGGGACGCTGTTTGAATGAGCATTGACCGGCAGGCGGTGGTCTGGACGCAGCTGGGGACCCAGCCGTTGCGGATGGGGCAGTTGTACCTGACCGAGCGTGAGTGCCGCTTCACCTATGACCCGGATTATCTTGCCACCGGTCTGCCCGGCGTCGGCGCGATCTATACCCCCGAGGTGTATGCCAGTGACACCATCGTGCGCACGCGCACCGATGCCTTTGATTTTCTGCCGCCCATCCAGTCGTTGATTCCACCGCACGGTGAGCGGAATTTTCAACGCCGGCTGGTGCTTGAATATCTCGCCCGTAATGGCATGTCGCCGGCCTCCGGCCTGGAGGCGGATTGGGAAATTCTCAGGCTGTCCGGGCACGGTGGTATCGGTCACCTTGATGTGTTCGAGTCGGATGAAAAGGCCGCAGACTGGTATGCCACGCCGGCACGACCGGTTTTGTATGATGTTACGCAGGAGTCGGACTTCTCGTTAAAGGACTACCTCACCTGGTTTGACCAGGACGCGGAAGCCCTGATGCAGGTGATCGGGCCGACGCCGAGTGTCGGTGGTGCGATCCCGAAACTGCTGGTATCGATCCCGGCATCCGGCTGGGACGGGCGCATTGGTCTGCCGGCACGCTTCGGTGCGCAGGGGCTGATCGACGTGGTGCTGAAGTTCGAGCAGCCGACGGTGTATCCCGGGCTGGTCGAGCTGGAGGCACTGGCACTGGATGTGCATCGCGAGGCCGGTTTCAGTGTGCCGCGGCACTGGGTGGTCGAGTTCAACGGCGTGCCGGCGCTGGCGGTGGAGCGGTTTGACCGCGACAGACACAAGAATCCGTTGTTTACCGAGTCGCTGTACTCGGTGCTGGCCTCGGGTGATGCCCGCATCACGCATAACCACAGTTACAGCTATGACGAGGTGGGCCGTGCCATCGACCGTTCACCGATTGATTTTGTTACCGACCGTGACGCGGCCAAGCGTCACCTGATGGCACGGTTGTTGATGGCGCTGCTGACCGGTAACGGCGACCTGCACCTGGAGAACCTGTCGATTGTCGGGATAGCGGGCGAGCTTGAGTTCTCGCCGGTGTATGATCCGACGCCGATGCGGGCGTACTCAATTCATAATATGTTGTCGGTGATGCCATTCGGTGGTTATGGCGAGATGGATGATGCAACCGGATCCGCCGTGGGCCTGATGGCAGCGCTGCGGAACCTGGCGAAAAATCTCGGTGTTTCGCCGGCAATACTGGAGGAGATCACCGGCAAGGCCCTGCAGGCAACCGAACAGTACAGCGAACGGCTGCGCGCGCTTGCCTCCCTGCCGGAGGCAAACCGGGAAAACCTGGTGGCGATTGTGGAGCGGGTCAGGGGGCAGTTTTCAGGCTAGCCCGCACTTCTCACCGCGGGGCGAGATGATCGCGCAGAGATTTGGATGCACAGCAGATTTTCTGAAGGAGCGGAATACGGACTGTATTTCCGATTGAAGAAAATCTGCTGTGGATTCAAAGATCAAGCGAGGGCTCGTCATCGTGGTGAGAAATGCGGGCTAACAATATTGCCATTCGTGACAGAGTATCCCCGGATGTTGCAAAAAACACGCGAAGGTAAAGATGATGCAGTACCAGGAATTCATTGACAGCCTGGACCGGGATGCCTGTCCCGGCAGGCTGGAGCCCTGCCTGCAGGCGCTGTGGTATGACGCGAAGGGTGAGTGGGATACCGCCCATGAGATCGTGCAGCAGATGGACGACGTGATGGCCGCACGGATTCATGCCTACCTGCATCGCAAGGAAGGCGATGACTGGAATTCACGCTACTGGCACCGGCGGGCCGGGTCGGTTTTCCCCGAGGGCATGAGCCTGAAGGAGGAACGGGATTCGCTGGTGCGGGAACTGACGGAGTGATGGCAGGTTCTGATATGGCATTGATCGGTTTGCTCAGTGATGTGCATGCGACGCCCGGACCGGTGGCGGAGGCCCTGTCGATCTTCGAGCAGGCGGGTGTGGAACAGGTCTTTTGTGCTGGCGATATTGCCGGCTACCGGGACGCGCTTGAACAGACGATTGAACTGCTTGTAGAAAACGGCTGCCAGGCCGTCGTGGGTAATCATGATCTGCTGTACCTGGATCATCATGAGGATGAACCTGACAACGCGGCCGTGGCGTATTTCAATCAATTGCCTGCTTCACTGGATATGAAGATTGCCGGCAAGCGGGTGTACATGGTGCATGCACACCCGCCGGATGCCTGTAATGGCGGCATCAAGTTGCTGAACCGGGAGGGTGAGGTACAGCCTGACCGGATTGCGCACTGGGCGGAGCAGCTTGAGACATTCGACTGCGATGTGCTGGTGGTCGGGCATACGCACCAGGTGTTTGCCGAGCGGGTCGGCAATACCCTGGTGGTGAATCCGGGCAGTTCCGTATTCAACCATTCCTGCGCGATCCTGCGCCTGCCGGAGATGACGGTAGAGATGTTTCCGCTATCCGGCAAGGTGATAGAGAAAAGCTGGAACTGGGCTGATCATGTGATTGGCAGAGACAGGGCAGGACCAGTTGGCGGGGTTGGTGAGAAATGAGAATGGCTTCGTATGGTCAACGATCCATTTAATTTCGTTACACTGCATAAATAAAGGATGTCCTGAAAGCCACTGGCTTGATTTACCTGGTAGTTGCACAAATCCCGGCCTGAGAGCTGGTTTCACCGCATGATTTACAGGATGAAATGAAGTGTCATATTGATTCTGGAATGCACCGCTGGCGATGTTCTGGCTCAGTTTTGCAGGAGCGCCGTCGCCTACAGGGATGTAGGTGAGGGGCGTGAGCAGGACGCGGAAGCTTCCCCGGCGCGAATCGCGGCGAGACATCTCCTACAGTAAGAAATTTTGCAATGATTGGGTTAATTCTGGTCTGCCCCCCTGATGACGGGTGTTATAGTTTACCGCTCGGGGAAGGGAATGCACATGACAACAGACCAGACCATTTTATTCACCCTGCTGTTTTTTGTTTTTGCCTTGCTGATCTGGGGGCGCCTGCGTTATGACCTGGTTGCATTCATGGCCCTGACGGCGGCCCTGGTTCTCGGCGTGGTGCCGAAAGAACAGGCATTCTCAGGGTTTGGTCATCCGGCAACCATCATCATTGCGCTGGTGCTGATTGTCAGCAAGGGGCTTTCCAATTCCGGTGTTATCGAGCTGGTCGCGAAACAGGTCAGCCGGTTTTCGCAGTCACTGCAGACACACATCACTGCCATGGCCGGGGTTGCTGCCGGACTGTCTGCGGTGATGAATAATGTTGCCGCACTTGCGCTGTTGATGCCGGTGGATATACAGGCAGCCATGAAGGCCAAGCGCAGCCCGGCACTGACGCTGATGCCGCTGTCGTTTGCCACCATACTGGGTGGCTTGATCACCCTGATTGGTACGCCACCCAACATTATTATTGCCGAGTTTCGCCAGCAAGCGCTGGGGCAGGGCTTTGCCATGTTTGACTTTGCACCGGTGGGGCTTGTCTGTGCCGTTGTCGGTGTGCTGTTTGTCGCCATGATCGGTTGGCGGTTGTTGCCGGCTGAATGCCGGCAGCAGGACTGTACACAGAAACTTTTCGATGTCAGCGAGTATGTGGCGGAACTGCATGTGCCGGAGGATTCCCCGGCCATTGGCCAGCGGGTGCGTGACCTCGATACGGTTGCTGAAGAAAACGATGTGGTGATTCTGGGTTTGATACGCCATGGGAAGCGGTTGCCCGGTCAGGCACGGCTGACGGAGATCAGTGACGGAGATATCCTGGTGGTGGAAGCAATACCGGAAGCCATGGACAAGATCGTCGGTGTGCTGAAGCTGGATTTTCAGGCCAGGGGGCGCGATACCAGTCCGCTCAGCAGTGAGGATATGTCATTGCTGGAAGTTGTCGTGCCGGGCGGGGCGCGCATCGAGGGGCGATCGGCCTCTGCACTGCGTTTACATTATCGCTTCGGTGTCACGCTGCTCGGTGTGTCACGGGAAGGCAGGCAGTTTCGCGAGCGGGTACGTAATCTTCAAGTCCGGGCTGGTGACGTGCTGCTGTTGTTTGGTCCCGGTGGCACGCTCACGGAAATCAGCAGCTGGCTGGGTACCTTGCCGTTGGCAGGCGCAGAAGACCTGTCCCTGATCAAGCGCCACAAGGCGTGGCTGGCAGCGGGCCTGTTTGCGGCGGCCATCCTGCTGGCCAGCACGGGTGTTCTGTATCTGCCGGTCGCACTTGCCATTGTGGTTGCAGCCTATGTCCTGCTGAACATCCTGCCGGCTCGCCAGGTGTATGACTCGATCGAATGGCCGGTGATTGTCTTGCTGGGGTCCATGATCCCCCTCGGGGTGGCGCTGGAGTCAAGCGGCGGTACGGCCCTGATTGCTGACGGCATTACCGGCCTGGCGCAGGGTTATTCACCGGTGGTGGTGTTGACGTTGTTAATGATCGTGACCATGACGCTTTCCGATGTGATGAATAATACGGCGACGGCGGTGATTGCCGCGCCGATTGCACTGGATATCGCGCACCGCCTGCAGGTAAGCCCGGATCCGTTTCTGATGGCGGTGGCAGTGGCTGCATCCTGTGCCTTTCTGACACCCATTGGTCACAAGAACAACACCCTGGTGATGGGACCCGGGGGTTACCGCTTCGGCGATTACTGGCGCATGGGCCTGCCGCTGGAGGTATTGATTATCGTGGTGTCGATACCGATGATTATCTGGGTCTGGCCGCTTTAACTGCGACTGTTCGTGGCTACAAGGAATTAAATGGGGCTCTTCAGGAGAATTTGCGGGTGCATCTGATATGGACAATATCCCTGTTGCCCACATACCCACAACCCCACAAATTGCTTGTTACCACTGCTGTCCCACATAATGACAAACAGCAGCCGTAGGAGCGAATTCATTCGCGATGAATGACTGGAATATACACAACCCATCGCGACTGAAGTCGCTCCTACAGCAACACTGCCAAGGCATCTGGTATGCATGTCACCTGTCGTGTGAAACGGATAAAGATCCTTCAATAAACGGATGAAGGTGTCTGTGGTGTATTTCCAAACCGGACAGCAGCGGCTTGTTACGAAACTGACCAGTAGAAATTTGCCCTTGAAAGACATGAATAAGCTACCAATCTCAATGAGATAGATAGATACCGGCTTTCCGTGCGCCCACAAACTTTCCTGACGAGGCTTAAATAGAAAATGCTCTGACACCATTTCTTCCTCATTTGTTAGCGGCTCAATTTGCGTCACGGTGCCCGCCGCTCTATCGTCCACTTCTCTCCAGCTTGCGTATACACAAACCGGTCATGCAGCCGCTGCTCCCGGGCCTGCCAGAACTCGATTTCAAATGGCGTCACGCGGTAACCGCCCCAGAAGGCGGGCAGGGGGATCGTGCCCCTGGCAAACTTGCGCTTTATTTCGTCGATCCTGGCGTCCAGCAGCGAGCGTGATGAGATCACCCGGCTTTGCGGCGATGCCCAGGCGCCAATCCGGCTGCCGCGTGGACGTGAGGCGAAGTATTTTACCGATTCCGCGGTCGGGATTTTCTCAGCCGTACCGCTGATCTTGACCTGCCGGCCCAGTGCGACCCATGGAAACAGCAGCGCGACCTTGTTATTGGCCGCAATCTGTTGTGCCTTGGCGCTTTCGTAGTTGCTGAAGAATACGAAGCCGGTCTCGTCGTAGAGCTTCAGCAACACGGTACGCACCCACGGCTGGCTGTCTGTGTCCGCCGTGGCAAGGCTCATGGCGTTGGGTTCGGGTATCCCCGAGTCTATGGCCTGGGTGTACCAGTGTTCAAACTGCTTGATTGGATCCGGGTTCAGTGTGTCACGCGCGAGTCCATGCGACATCCACTGCTTGCGGAGTTCGTCAGGATCAGCGAGCATGTGGAAACAGTACCGGGAAGGCGGTGTGGAATAAAGGTTTCGGCATCTCTTTGTTATGTGGATGTCGGAGACCGGATAACGAATCGATAGTAATCTCCTTCTCACTGTCGCCCACCCCTTTAGTTCCTGTCCGGTCTACACTTTACTATAACCAATGATTGAAAAGGCCTTGTCATGTATCGATACAGTCACAACCCTGCTCGTGCCGGTGACCCGGAAATACCGCCGGACAACCCGCCAGAGACACCGCAACCGGATGTGCCGCCGGACGTTACTCCGGAAGCGCCCCCCGAAACCACCCCCGAGCCACCGCTGGAAGTCCCGCCCGGACAGCCCGTGGAAATCCCGTCACACGTGCCAAATGAAACCTGATTTTGCTGCTGGCAGCCTGGTTACGGGCTTCTGTAGCCTTGCCTGCCGGCAAGGCATTTCGTTGTAATGCAAACACCACTGAATCAGCAGGTTGCGATGAAACTTGCCCAGGCAGCTGACTTGCTCGAGCAGCAGGGGGCCAATCCTTTTCGTGTTTCCGCCTACCGCCATGCCAGTGAGACCGTTTCGCGGCTGGAGCAGGATATCGGGGAATTGACCAATACCGGGGGCAGTGCAGGTCTGATACAACTTCCCAATATTGGCAAGGGGATAGCCAGCGCAATTCAGGAAATGGTGACAACGGGCAACTGGGCGCAGCTGCAACGTTTGCGCGGTACGCTTGACCCGGTCCACCTGTTCCAGACAGTGCCCGGCATCGGGCCGAAAATGGCGGAGCAAATCAATGAGGCGTTGCACATCGATACACTCGAGGCCCTGGAAGCGGCGGCCTACGACGGCCGTCTTGAGAACGTGCGGGGAATGGGAAGCCGCCGTATCGCCGGGATAAGAAATTCACTGGCCACGCTGCTGGGCAAGACCCGCCGCCGACCGCGTATGGAGGTCAGCGATGGGCCGGCTGTTGAAACCCTGCTTGAAGTTGACCGGGAATACCGCCTGAAGGCGGAGCAGGGCAAGCTTCCCCTGATTGCGCCCCGGCGCTTCAATCCGGAAGGCAGGGCCTGGCTGCCAGTGTTACATGCCCATCGCGATGGATGGCATTTCACGCTGATGTATTCCAATACGGCACGCGCCCATGAGTTGAAGCGCACCCGTGACTGGGTGGTGGTGTATTTCTATGATGACCATCACCAGGAAGGCCAGTACACCCTTGTGACCGAAACACGCGGGCCGTTAACGGGGCAGCGTGTTGTCAGGGGGCGTGAACTCGAATGCCGGGAATACTACCGGGCTGCAGATAAAGGCCATTAACTCTCTATACTCTCGGGATCTTTTCTTGTCAGTTCCTCGATCAATCGCAGCGACCGTACATGGTGGCTGCCCTGCCAGTAAATTTGCCCGCACGCTATACATATCCTGAAGGTATCGAAATATTTTCTTGTCTTTGGCTCCAGCCGGTCCTCGATCACCTGCTTGTCCACCGCCTGCAACTTGCCATTGCAACGACTGCATCGACTGAATGGTTTAACCAGCCGATATAAATCAAACCGGGACAACACCTCTTTCACCTGGCACCTTGGTCGTACCTCGCGTACAAAATAGCCACGGGTAATGAGCTTGCGCTGCAACAGGGCCCGGTCCCGCGTTAACACGGTGCGTTGTTCCCTGCTGGCAATATTTGCCACGGTCTCATCGTCAAAGCCGTTGTGATACAGACAATCAAACCCCAGCAGCCGTAAATAACGCGCCAGGCGACCAAGATTGGTATCCAGAATAAACGCGGGTGTGCGCAATGGCGCCGGGTGCAAACGCAACAGCGGGCTTATATCCAGACTCTCGAATACGGGGTATACGCTGATACGGTCCCCGTCTTTAACGATGTGGGAGAAATCCACCGGGTTGCCGTTGACCAGTATGATATCCACTTCCGTGTGCGGGACACCGAACGACTCGATCATGTCCTTGATCGAGGTGCGTCGGTCAAACTTGTGCGAAAATTCCACCTTGCGAAGCGGCGGTGCCAGGAAATCATTCAGCTCCTCATAGAATCGTAACTGCACCTGGGCCATGCCTTGCTCCAAGTAAAAGGGGTCGGTGACAAATAAGTTTAATTCCCAAATGAAAATGATGACTGTTTGTCACCGACCCCTTTTTAGTCGGAATGTATTTGTATGTTGACGCCGGCACCGTCAATCTTTGTGGACGTGCCATCGCTGCCGCTATCCGTCAGTATTTTACCTTTCACGGACACTGCCTTGCTGTCTGTGGGTGTGTCGAACAGTTCCGGCAGCAGGTTGTCCGAGACAGATGCTTCATCCATACCACCAGCGGCCTGGTCCTTGTCCAGCCAGTCAGGTTCAGGCACATCGCCGAAAGTAACGGCGGGTTGCCCGGTATCTGGTGTGTTATCAATGGTCAGTTTGAGGGACTTTGCGGCGCGCTGCTCGATGGCTGGTTGTGCGTCATCCTGCTTCGGTTTCGGTTTCGGTTCCGGTTTCGGTTCCGGTGCCGGGGCATGAGTTGCCTCGGGGCTGATGGTTTCCCGGGCAACCGGGGCCGGTTCGGTCCTGGTCGGTGTCTCCGGTGCCTCACACCCGGGCAACAGGAGGGTGGCAAGCAGAGGGACTGCGGTGTATATCGGGAGATGGCGCATTGGGGTTTATTATAACAACAGGAGTCAGAGCATGATGGTGCTTACTTAAGAGCTGTCATCTTTATAAATACCCAATTAGCCACGGAATCACACGGAAAAACACGGAATCACACGGAAAAACACGGAAGAATAAATGCCCTGGTGGACATATTTCCGTGTCCTTCCGTGTGTTTCCGTGGCAAGGTACTCAAGTAAGTGC
>JBDLJX010000025.1:0-33050 GCA_039714155.1 Pseudomonadota bacterium
TAATTATCACATGGATAGAGCACTAGTCCGATAGCCAGCGCGCAACGTCCCGGGCGAAGTAGGTCAGGATGGCATCGGCGCCGGCGCGCTTGAATGACAGCAGGGATTCCATGACGACTTCCTGTTCATCCAGCCAGCCGTTTTGTGCGGCGGCCTTGAGCATGGCGTATTCACCACTGACCTGGTAGGCAAAGGTTGGTACGCCGAACCGGTCTTTGATGCGCCTGACGATATCGAGATACGGCATGCCGGGTTTCACCATTACCATGTCGGCGCCCTCTTCCAGGTCCAGCGCCACTTCCCGCAACGCTTCGTCACCGTTGGCCGGATCCATCTGGTAACTGTACTTGTCGCCACCACCGAGACTGGCGGCCGAGCCCACGGCATCGCGGAACGGTCCGTAAAAGCTGGAGGCGTATTTGGCGGCATAGGCCAGGATGCGGGTGTTGCGGTGGCCGGCGGTTTCCAGTGCGCTGCGCACGGCGCCGATGCGGCCGTCCATCATATCGGACGGGGCGACGATATCGGCACCGGCCTCGGCATGCGACAGTGCCTGTTTGACGAGCACCTCGACGGTTTCGTCGTTCATGACATAGCCGGTGTCATCGAGCAGGCCATCCTGGCCATGCGTGGTAAAGGGGTCGAGCGCAACGTCGGTGATCACGCCGAGTTCCGGCAGTGCCTGCTTGAGTGCCCGGACCGCACGCTGGGCAAGGCCGTCCGGGTTGCAGGCCTCGCGTGCATCTTCTGTTTTTATCTCTGTCGGTGTGACCGGGAACAGTGCAATGGCGGGCACGCCGAGGTCATGTATCAGTGTGGCTTCCTGCAGTAATGCATCAATGCTCAGTCGTTCAATACCGGGCATGGAGGGCACGGCCTTGTGCTGGTTCTCTCCTTCCAGGATGAATACCGGGTAAATGAGGTCATCGGCAGTAAGTACATGTTCACGCATCAGGCGGCGCGAGAAATCATCCCGCCGCATGCGCCGCATGCGGGTGGCAGGATAGTTGCCGTTTTTGGTTTTGCTTGCTGTCACCATGGGCTCCAGGGGCTGTGCCGGACAGACAGTGTACCAATCACGATTGCTGCTGCCAAGCTGTAACTAATTGTAATATAAATAGATATAGCTGCCGACCACGACAGGGCAGCAGCAGCTAAAGGATTGCCATGGCCTGTCGATACAGTGTTTGAGTGTGCTGTGAAATGGGTCCGGAAGGATCATGGACGAGCGGGACCCATTTCAGAGTAGTGTCATTGCACTTACAGGCTCCTCCGACGCTGAAAAGCGTTTTCAACCCGCCGAAAGGCGGGTTTTTTTTGCCTGGAAATGCGGGCTCGCGCCAGGACGCAAAGGCGCCAGGAAAAATATTTACCACAGAGTACACAGAGACTAAAACAATTACGTCGGGACACTGGAATGACGGGGTCAGGGCGGCTTCTCAAGACCGTTGGCCGCAGGGATGCGGCCATCGAGCTTACAGGGATGTACTTGCAGCGTGTCTTGAGAAGCCACCCTGGCCCCTGTGCATGTCGACCCACTCGATCAGGGGAAGAGCCTTTTTTTATTTTTCTCTGTGATCTCTGTGGCAAGTGTTTTTTATTCTTTTCTCTGCGTCCTGGCGCGAGGCGGTTTTATTCTGTCAGCCAGTCCCGGGGTTTTAGAAACACGTCGTAGAGTTCCGCTTCCGGTGTACCGGGTTCCGGGTGCCAGTCATAACGCCAGGTTACCTGCGGTGGCAGGGACATGAGGATGGCCTCGGTGCGGCCCCCGGACTGCAGTCCGAACAGGGTGCCCCGGTCATAGACCAGGTTGAATTCCACGTAACGGCCGCGGCGGTAACGCTGAAAGTTTTTTTCACGCTCACCCCAGGGCATGTCCATGCGGCGTTCCACAATCGGCAGATAGGCCGGCAGATAGTGGTTGCCGACACTGATCAGGAACGACAAGCAGCGCGCAAAGCCGCCTTCGTTGAGGTCATCAAAAAACAACCCGCCAATGCCGCGCGGCTCATCACGGTGTTTGAGGAAAAAGTAGTCGTCACACCATTTCTTATAGCTCGGATAGACGTCGTCACCAAAGGGCATACAGGCCTCTTTGGCAATCCGGTGCCAGTGTACGGCATCCTCGGCAAAGCCATAGTACGGCGTCATGTCGAAACCGCCGCCGAACCACCAGACTGGTGCCTCGCCGTCTTTCTCGGCAATAAAGAAACGCACGTTGGCGTGCGAGGTCGGCACATAGGGGCTGCGTGGATGGATCACCAGTGACACACCCATGGCCTGGAACGAGCGGCCGGCCAGTTCCGGCCGTGCGGCCGTGGCTGAGGGTGGCAGTTGCGAACCATACACATTCGAAAAGTTGATACCGGCCTTTTCAAATACCGTACCGCCTTCCATGACCCGCGATCGACCGCCGCCACCTTCCTCGCGGTCCCAGTTGTCCTCACGGAAACGGCCCTCGCCATCGGTTTTTTCAAAGGCCGCACAAATCATGTCCTGCAGGCCAAGCAGATACTCGCGGATCTGGTCGATGTGTTGCTTGCCAATCGTTTCGTCAGTCATTGTATCTCTGTATCGTACTAGCGAAGGATTTTTCCGGTTACGCCATCGCGGATTTCACTCGGTGCACCGCTGCCGACAGGACCGTGCAGGATGTAGTCGAGGTCGTTGCCGAATGCCTGCCTGACACCAAATGGTGTCGTGGCCGGGCGCTTGCCATGGCGGTTGGCGCTGGTCGACACCAGCGGGCCATTCCAGGTGTTGCAGAGTTCGGCAACAACCGGATGGCTGGTGACCCGCACTGCCAGGCTGTCATGTACTCCGCGCAGCCAGACCGGCACATCCGGGTTTGCGGGCAGCACCCAGGTCACCGGTCCAGTCGCCGGTTTCATGATGCGCTTGCGTATGCTGGCAGACATTGGCAGCAGCAGTGTTTGTAATTGCTGCCAGTCACTGGCAATCAGTATTACGCCCTGCTCGATGTCGCGCTGTTTGAGCGCGAGCAGCTGCAGCACGGCAGCAGCATTCAACGGGTCGCAGCCGAGGCCATAGACCGTGTCGGTCGGGTAGGCAATGACACCACCAGCGGCAATTTGACGTACCGCTTCACGGATGTGCCAGGTAGTCATAAGTGGTCAGCAGCCGTAGCTGTTGTTATCAGGTATCAGCGTCAGTCGTTTCCGGCGCTTTCTCGGTTTCGTCCCACGGTTCGATAAACTTGCAGTCCTGTTGCGGGCAGACACGCTGGGTGCCGGAACGCCTGGTCATCTTGATCGAAGTGATCGGCCAGTGACATTTCGGGCACGGCTGTGCCAGCGGTGGATTCCAGAGAGCGTAATCGCAATCCGGGTAGCGCTCGCAGGAATAAAAGATCTTGCCGCGCCGCGACTTGCGTTTCAGGATGTCACCCTGCTTGCATTGCGGGCACTTGACGCCGGTATTCTCGGGCTTCTCGAGTGGCTCGATATATTTGCAATCCGGGTAGCTGCTGCAGCCGATGAACTTGCCATAGCGGCCGCTGCGGATAATCAGTTGTGAGTCGCACTGCGGGCAGCTGCGGCCCTCGACAATCTCCGGTTCGGCACTGTTGCGGTCATCATCGACATTGCGGGTGTAATCACAGTCCGGGTAGCCCGAGCAGCCGATGAAACGGCCGCGGCGGCCGAGCCGCAGTTGCAGCGTCTTGCCGCATTTCGGGCAGTCTTCATCCAGGTTCTCGGTGGTGACATCGCTGCGCGAGACGCTTTCATCCTTCTCCTTCACCATTTTTTTGAAAGGCTGCCAGAATTCCTTCATCAGTGGTACCCAGTCCTTCTCGCCACGCGAGACGGCGTCGAGTTCGTCTTCCAGGCGGGCGGTGAAGTCGTAGTCCACGTACTGTGTGAAGTGTTCGGTCAGGAACTTGCTGACCACGCGGCCAACATCTGTCGGGTAGAAGCGTTTCTTTTCCAGCGTGACGTATTCACGCGCCTGCAGTGTCGAGATAATGGTGGCGTAGGTGGATGGCCGGCCGATACCGTGTTCTTCCAGCGTCTTCACCAGGCTGGCCTCGGAGAAGCGCGGCGGCGGTTCAGTGAAGTGCTGCTCGGCACGAATGTCGTGCAGGTTGCAGCTGTCACCCTTTTCCAGTGGGGGCAGCAGTTTGTCATCGTTGTCGTCTTTACTGTCGTCGACACCTTCCTGGTAGACCGCCATAAATCCCGGGTCGACCACGGTCGAGCCGGTGGCACGGAAGCGGTTGCCTGCGCCGCAGCCAAAATCGATGCTGACAGTGTTGATGGTGGCGTGGATCATCTGGCAGGCGATGGTGCGTTTCCAGATTAGTGTATACAGTTTCAACTGCTCCGCACTGAGGTGCTGCTTGATGTCCTCGGGCGTGTGCCGTACCGAGGTCGGGCGGATGGCCTCGTGCGCCTCCTGTGCATTTTTCGCCTTGGTCTTGAAGGTGCGCGGCTGGTCGGGCAGCGTGCCCTTGCCGAAGCGTTCCGGAATAAATTCGCGTAACTCGTCAATGGCCTCCTGGGCCAGGTTGACCGAGTCGGTACGCATGTAGGTAATCAGGCCGACGGTCTCGCCACCGATATCCATGCCTTCATACAGTTGCTGGGCAACGCGCATGGTGCGACTGGCGGTGAAGCCGACCTTGCGAGAGGCCTCCTGCTGCAGTGTCGAGGTGGTGAACGGTGCTGCCGGGTTGCGTTTGCGCTGTTTCTTTTCGACGGCTTCGACGACCAGTTTGCCATCAGCGGCCTTGAGTAACTCGTCCCTGGCCTGGCTGGCACTGGCCTCGTCGGTAATCGAAAACTGTTTCAGTTTTTCATCATGCAGGTGTGTCAGCCGGGCAATGAAATTCTGCTTGTCCTTGTCAAGGTCACTTTCCAGGGTCCAGTATTCACGCGGCTTGAAATTCTCGATCTCGATTTCGCGCTCGACAATCATGCGCAGTGCCGGGCTCTGTACGCGGCCGGCTGACAGACCGCGGCGGATCTTTTTCCACAACAGCGGCGACAGGTTGAAACCCACCAGGTAATCCAGTGCCCGGCGTGCCTGCTGGGCATTGATCAGTTCCGTTGACAGTTCGCGGGTGTGTTCGATGGCCTCGTTGATGGCGCGTTTGGTGATTTCGTGGAACACGACACGGTGTACCGGCTTGTCCTTGAGCGCCTTGCGATCTTTCAGCAGTTCCACCAGGTGCCAGGAAATGGCCTCGCCCTCACGGTCCGGGTCAGTTGCCAGGTACAGGGCATCGGCCTTTTTCATGGCCTTGACAATGGCGTCGACATGCTTGGTATTGCGCTCGATCAGCTGGTACTTCATCTCGAAGTCGTGTTCGGGATCGACAGCGCCCTCCTTGGGTACGAGGTCGCGCACGTGACCATAGGAGGCCATGACCTCAAAGCCCTTGCCGAGGTACTTCTTGATGGTCTTCGACTTGGCCGGTGATTCGACAATAACGAGATTCTTGCTCATGGCTTCACATTGGCGGTCAGCGCTGTGGATGACCGGTCTGGCAGGTTCAATGCAGACTGCAGTTCATGTTTTCGAAGACAAAGTCCTCGACCCAGGCATAGGCGGCTTCTTCACCCGGCTGGTTGAACAGCACCATGAGAATGACCCATTTCAGCTGCTCGATATCAAAGTCTTCGTTTTCCAGCGCCATGGCGCGGTCGATAACGCGCTCCCGGCTGGCGGGTGTCAGTACGCCCATTTGCTCCAGGAACAACAACAGGCCGCGGCACTCGGTATCGAGGCGGCCGGCCTCGTCCGGTGAGAACAGCCGGATGGAGCGCTCCGCCTGCATGGCCGGTGGCGGGTTGTCGCTGGCCAGATCCTCCAGCCAGTTAAAGGCACGGTCGATTTCAGCTGTCGGAAAACCGGCATTGCGCAAGTCTTGCTGAACGGATTCACGATCCGGGCTGTCCGGGTTGTCGTCATCCATATAGTAGTTTTCGAACAGGTACATCAGGACGTCAAAGACGTTTTCTTTCATACAGAACCCTTACGATTTCAATCGGTTATATAGCCCGCCGGGGCTGGCGGTGACATATCCACGCATTTCCAGCTGCAGGAGCATGGAGGAAACTTCGGCTGGCGTCAATCCACTGCGTGTCACCAAGGTGTCGATGGCGGTCTGTTCATAACCAATAAAATCAAGTAGTTGTGAATATTCTGCGTCGAGTGCTGCGGGTTCGACCGGATCATCTGCCGGCGTGGCGGTTGTCACGGCAGCCGCCCAGGCGCCCAGTAACGGTCCCAGTTCATCGAGGATATCCTGGGCGGTCTCGACCAGCTTGGCGCCCTGGCGGATGAGGGCGTGGCAGCCGCGCGCCAGCGGATTGTGGATGGAGCCCGGGATGGCGAAGACCTCACGTCCCTGCTCGGACGCATAGCGGGCGCTTATCAGTGAACCGGAGCGGGTAGCGGCTTCCACTACCAGTGCACCCAGGCTGAGGCCGCTGATAATACGATTGCGTTGCGGGAAGTTGCCAGGGCGCGGTTCCGTGCCAAGCGGAAACTCGGATACCAGTGCGCCACGTTCAGCAATGTGGTGCGCCAGATCACGGTTGCGTGCCGGGTATACCCGGTCCAGCCCGGTACCCATGACGGCAATGGTCGGTCGTCCGGCGGCCAGCGCCCCGCTATGGCTGGCGGCATCGATGCCGGTGGCGAGTCCACTGGTGATCACCAGGCCGGCCTGTGACAGCGAGCGGGCGAATTCCTTTGCCGTCTGCTTGCCGGCCGGGGTCGGGTTGCGACTGCCCACCATGGCCAGTTGCAGCTGTCCCAGAACCTCGATATTGCCATGCACGTAAAGAACGGCAGGCGCATCGTCCAGCTGCTGCAACAGTGCAGGATAGGCGGCATCGGCGTAGCTGATGATGTGATTGTCCGGCTGTTGCTGCCATGCCAGTGCATGCTCAAGTGCTTCCGGATCAGGCGATTGCAGTGCCTCGATGGACTTCCGGCCAAGACCGAGTGACTGGAGTTGCGCGGACGTGGCTGCGCGAATGGTGGCAGGACTGCCAAATTTTGCCAGCAGGTGCTGGCAGGTAACCGCGCCAACACCGGGCGCATGGTGCAGGGTCAGCCAGTCAGTGAGTCTCTCGGTTTGCCGGGTTGCGGGCGTGGCCACCATGGTGGCTAGTGCAGTTCTATCATTGCGTCATCCCCTCCCTGGGATGGTTGGCAGAAGCAGTCCTGATGTCAGGGTGTGCGGACAAAGTCGTGTATGTGGATTGCCCGCGAGGCCTTCATAACCAGCGCGAAGCTGACCCGCTCGAAGCTGCGGAATACCATCAGCATGCCGGCTTCCTCATCCGGCAGCGTGACGCGCTCGAAGATACCCCCCTTGACTGGATCACGGATACGTTCGCCAGCCTGGTAAATCTTCAAGACATGGCCGATTTCCATGCCGTCGGCTGTGCCCTTGTTGATAACAACGATGTTGAACTGGCCGATTTGCGTGACGCCGCCAATCACCGCCAGAATGCGTCCCTCGATGTCCGTGTCAGGGGCGTGTGGCTGGAAGTGGATGATCGGGTCATCCTGTGATGCCGGCAGCAGGCGGTCACCGGTGCGCGCCTCGATGTCGGCTTCTGTCAGTAGCAGGGTCGCCGGGTCGCCGAAGCGCTGTACGGCAGCATCAGCAACGAAGCGGGCCTCGTAGCCGAGGATTTCCCTGGTGTCGGGATCCACGTAGGGGCCGCCCGGACGGAACACGTCCCACAGGCCAATGCTTTCGTCTTCGATGCCGCGGACATAACTGCGATCGCCACCGCCGGCAATCACATGTTCATCGGCGTTCTGGACAATATACGGTGCCGTGTCGAGTTCACCCTTGCCCACGACCAGTGGCTTGGTCAGGAACTGCTGGATGGCGTCCAGCGGGATGGTCGGGATGGCGGCGTCGAGTCCCTCGACGCGGATTTGCGGTGACAGTTTCACATCACGACCACGTTGCAGTCGCAGTTGTGGTTTGCCATCCATATAGACCAGCGTGAGGATATCGCCGGGGTAGATCAGGTGCGGGTTGGCAATCTGCGGATTGACGTACCAGATTTCCGGCCACAGCCAGGGGTCACGCAGAAACAGGCTGGATATATCCCAGAGGGTGTCGCCCTTGACGACCACATAACGGTCCGGGTGATCCGGATTGAGGGCAACATCAGCGGCAAACAGTGACGAGGTGATCAGTGCTGCCAGAATCATCCCGAGCAGTTTCTTGGTTGACATAGGCATCCCTTTATCGTCGTTGTGTCGCAGTAACTGACTGCCGGCTTATAACATCCGCTGCAGATAGCCAGTCCAGCGGTTCCGGAGCACTCGCGAGTTTAGCGGAAAATCCACACAGAACAAAACCTTTTGTGGCAGCCACGGCGCCTGTGCAAACCGGCTGTGGTAAAGTATATGGTATACAGTAATTCTGATTCGTGACGGCAATCACATGGCGCTCCTTGAAATTCTGCATTTTCCCGATCCGCGACTGCGCAACAAGGCGCGGCCGGTAGAGTCTGTCAATGAAGCTACCCGGCAGCTGGTCGATGACATGTTCGAGACCATGTATGCCGCACCGGGTATCGGGCTGGCGGCGACCCAGGTCAATATCGACAAGCGCATCGTCGTTATAGATGTATCGGAAGAAAAAGACCAGCCTTTATGCCTGATTAACCCCGAAATACTGGAACTGAAGGGTGTTGAGGAGATGGAGGAAGGCTGCCTGTCGGTACCCGGGGTGTTCGATACCGTGCAACGTGCCGACTGGGTTCGTATGCGGGCCCTGGATCGGGAGGGCAAGTCGTGGGAAATGGAGACAGACGGGCTGCTCGCAGTATGCATTCAGCACGAAATCGACCATCTCAATGGCAAGCTGTTCGTCGATTACCTGTCGCAGCTGAAACGTACCCGCATCCGCAAGAAGCTGGAAAAGGAACAGCGCCAGCCATCTGCCACCGCTGACAAGCCGGTGGCCCGGCGGGTTATCTGAGCCGACTGTCACACCAGCCACCATACTTCTCCTGACTGATCGCCTGAGTATCCGCCAGCACGTGCCGGAGAAGCCGTCATGAAGATCGTATTTGCCGGTACACCCGATTTTTCCGTGCCAAGCCTGCGTGCCCTGCTGGACAGTCGGCACGAGGTGGTGGCGGTCTATACGCAACCGGACCGGCCGGCCGGGCGTGGCCGGCATGCCACGCAAAGCCCGGTCAAGCAACTGGCACTGCAACAGTCGATTGCTGTTTATCAGCCCGGGACCCTGCAGGATGCTGAAGCACAGGCCGTGCTGACGGGACTGCAGGCGGACCTGATGGTGGTCGTGGCCTATGGCTTGCTGCTGCCGCCAGCGGTACTGGCGATGCCGCGACTGGGCTGCGTCAATGTCCACGCCTCGTTACTGCCGCGCTGGCGGGGGGCGGCGCCCATCCAGCGCGCCATTGAGGCCGGCGATGCCGAGACCGGGGTCTGCCTGATGCAAATGGATGCCGGCCTCGATACCGGCCCGGTGCTGGCGGCGGCGCATTGTGCCATTGCCGACACCGATACCGGCGGCGATCTGCACGACCGGCTCGCCGTGCTGGGGGCGGACCTGCTGGCGAACAATCTTGACGCCCTCGCGGACGGACTGCTACAGCCACAACCACAGGATGACAGCCTGGCAACCTATGCCGGCAAGCTCGAGAAACGTGAGGCACTGCTCGACTGGCAAATGCCGGCAACACACCTGGCCCGCCAGGTCAGGGCATTCAATCCCTGGCCGGTTGCGGAGACCCGTTACCGTGAACAGCAGCTCAGAATCTGGCAGGCCGAGCCATTGCACGCAGTGGTGCAGCAGGCGCCGGGTACGGTACTGGCCTGCAGCCGGGAGGGTATTGAGGTCGCCTGCGGAGAGGGGATGCTGCGTATACAGACGCTGCAGTTGCCAGGCAAGCGTGCCATGCCAGCCACCGATTTTATCAATGCGCACGATCTGCACGGCGTGCAATTCGACAGCTGATTCGCTGACTCAATGAATACACGTGCCAGTGCCGCCCGGTTGCTTGCCCGGGTTGTGGTCGAGCGACGGTCACTCGATGCCGTGTTGCCGGACGGGCTCGCGGCACATGCCGATGCCCGTGACCGGGCACTGGTGCAGGAGCTGGTCTACGGCACATTGCGCTGGTACTACCAGCTTGAGGCAGTACTCGGGTTGTTGTTGAAAAAGCCCCTGAAGCAGCGTGACAGTGACCTGCGCTGCTTGCTGCTGGCCGGGTTGTATCAGCTGCGTCACATGGCGCTGCCGGCGCACGCGGCCATCAATGAAAGCGTGCAGGCAGCCCGGCAACTCGACAAGGACTGGGCCACCGGCCTGGTAAACGCCGTGTTGCGCAATTGCCAGCGCCGGCAAGCGGAACTGGACACGTTCATTGCCGCAACAGACAGCAGCCGTTATGCGCACCCGGACTGGCTGATTAAACACCTGCAGGATGACTGGCCGGGTGACTGGCAGGCTGTGTTGCAGGCCGGCAACCAGCGGCCACCGTTTTCGTTGCGTGTTAACTGTCGGCACTACGCGCGTGCCGACTACCAGGCGCTGTTGCAGCGGCAGGACATCACCGCGCAGCCCCTGGCCCACACCAGTCATGGCCTTCTGCTGGAGTCGTCGCATGCCGTCGAGTCATTGCCGGGCTTTGCTGCCGGCGCGGTCTCGGTACAGGATGGCGCTGCGCAGCTGGTGGCGCCGTTACTGCAACTGGCACCCGGCCAGCGGGTCCTGGATGCCTGCGCTGCACCAGGTGGCAAGACGGCGCATATACTGGAACTGGAAAACGGCCTTGCCGGACTGACTGCGGTTGATGTCGATGTACGACGGTTGCAACGGGTGCATGACAACCTTGAACGGCTGGGCCTGTCGGCACAGGTTCTGTGTGGTGATGCGGCTGACCCGCGGCAGTGGTGGGACGGCGAATGTTTTGACCGCATTCTGCTGGATGTACCCTGTTCGGCAACCGGTGTGATTCGCCGGCATCCGGATATCAAGTTATTGCGCCGTCGCAAGGATATCGAGTCATTGTCACAACGTCAGGCACAACTGCTGAATGCCATGTGGCCCTTGCTTTCGGCAGGCGGTATGCTGTTGTACACAACCTGTTCTGTGCTTGCCGACGAGAATGACCGGCAGGTGGAACGCTTTCTGTCAACGCATGCGGATGCCGCGAGTGTGGCCATCACGGCATCCTGGGGGCGTGCATGTGCATACGGGCGGCAGTTGCTGCCTGGCGATGACGATATGGACGGATTCTTTTTCTCATGCGTGCGCAAGACCTGACACGGCAAGCCTGTGGCAGGCCGCTGTGGCTGGTGTGGTTGTTGCTGAGCCTGCCAGTAGCCGGGCAGGTGCTGGCTGACAGTGAACGCGGCGCCTTCACGGTAACCGGGGCGAATACCAGCCGTGGTGAAACCGCATGGCGGCTTGATGCCATGATCACCATTCGCCTGAGTGAGGGTGCCCGCGAAGCACTCGAGAATGGCATATCACTCATACTCGAATTCCAGGTGCAGGCGCTGGAGAAACAGCCGTGGCTGTGGGAATTGGTGGTTGCCGAGCAGCAACGCCGCCGGCAACTGCACTATCACGCGCTCAGTCGCACCTACCTGGTCAAGGACCTCGATACCGGTTTCCAGCGCAGCTTCCGTTACCTGGAAGAGGCGCTGCAGTATGCCGGTGTGCTGGAGGATGTCGAGGTGCTCGAATACCAGTCAATGAACTCTGGCCGGCAATACACGGTACGTGTACGTGGCAGCCTTGATATCGAATCCCTGCCGACACCGGTGCGGTTGCTTGCCTATGTTTCCTCGGCCTGGGACATGGACAGTGAGTGGCAACAATGGCGACTGGCGAACTAACCCGCATTTCTCACCACGATGACGAGCAGACTGAGCTCGCAATTATCACATGGATAGAGCACTAGCCCGTCCGGGAATTGGCATGTTGCCGATGCTGGCGCTGTTTGCGCTGCTGCTGGTGTCACTGTCGCTGATGAGTGATGCCACGCATAATTCCGAGCGTTTTGGGGAAATGTATTCCTGGCTGTTGCTAACCAATGCCGCCGGCCTGGTGGTGCTGGGGGCGCTGGTGGTGGCGAACATCATCTGGTTGTTCAGCCAGCAACGCAAGCAGGCCGTTGGTGCAAAGCTGACAACCCGGCTGGTACTGATGTTTGTGCTGATGTCGACAGTGCCGGTATCCGTGGTGTATTACTTTTCCCTGCAGTTCCTGCAGCGTGGTATCGATACCTGGTTTGATGTGCGCATTGAGCAGGCGCTGGAGGATGCGCTGGACCTGAGCCGGACAGCACTGGATGTACGCTTGCGTGACGTGTTGCGGCTGACGGAGCGCATGGCGAAAGAGGTATCCGAATCACCGCCTGCGACGCTGGCACTGAACCTGTATGACATTCGGGTACGCAGTGGTGCGGCCGTATTGACGCTGCTTGGCAGTGATGGCCGCATTATCGCCTCCAGCACGGCCGAACTGACGGATAATATCATTCCCAGCCAGCCCGGCAGCGCCATGCTGCAGACGCTGCATGCCGGTGGCAGCTATATCGGCCTTGACCCGATCGGTGAGTCCGGATTGTATGCGCGGGCACTGGTGCCGGTTTTGTCGGCCCGGGAGGATGGCGAGGTGTATACGCTGCAGGCGCTGTTCAGTGTCTCGCCGCGCCTGAGTACGCTGGCGGAGAGCGTGCAGTCGGCATTCGCACGTTACAAGGAGCTTGCCTATTTGCGCAAGCCGCTCAAGTTCAGCTATACCCTGACTTTATCCATTATTCTGGTACTCAGCCTGCTGGCCGCCATCTGGGCGGCATTCCAGTCGGCGCGGCGGCTGGTGGCGCCGGTGAGAGATATGGCGGAGGCCACGCGCGCGGTGGCCGAGGGCGATTACAGCCGGCGCCTGCCGGTGGCCAGTGATGATGAACTGGGATTCCTGGTGCGTTCCTTCAATGATATGACGCGACGGCTGGCCAAGGCCCGCGACCAGGCACGTCGCAGCCGGCAGCAGGTGGAAGGCCAGCGCACCTATCTGGAGGCGGTGTTGGCAAACCTGTCATCCGGTGTCATGAGCCTGGATGCCAATGGTGTAGTGCGTGCCGTCAACAGTGCCGCGAAACAGAACCTCGGTGTTGATATCAAGGCATGGCTTGGCAAACCGCTGGCGGATGTTGCCGTCGAGCATGCCTTCCTGCAGCCGTTTATCGATGTCATCAGCCGCAACCGCAGCAGTGGCCGTCACCTGTGGCAGGCGGAGGTGTCACTGTTCGGCGTCAGCGGCCGACAGGTATTGATGTGCCGCGGTACCACACTGACCGGGGTCGGTAGCCGCAGTGGTGGCCAGGTCATCGTCTTTGACGATGTCACGGCACTGATCCAGGCACAGCGTGATGCGGCCTGGGGCGAGGTCGCCCGGCGCCTGGCGCACGAGATCAAGAACCCGCTGACGCCGATTCAGTTGTCGGCCGAACGTCTGCGGCGCCGTTATATCAGCAAGATGGACCCGGACGAGGTCGAGGTGCTCGACCGGGCCACCACCACCATCGTCAACCAGGTCGAGGCCATGAAGAAGATGGTCAATGCCTTCAGTGATTATGCGCGCATACCGCATGTCAGCCTGGAGCCGCTCGATCTGAACCAGCTGGTCAAGGAAGTACTGGACCTGTATCGCGGCAGCGGTTCGACCATCACGGAGCAGCTGAATGCCGAATATGCGAATATCGAGGCGGATGCCGGGCGTATCCGGCAATTACTGCATAACCTGTTGAAGAATGCACTGGAGGCGCTTGGTGCTACCGCCAATGCCAGGGTTTCCGTATCAACCCAATCCGGCGAGGAAGCCGGTAGCGGATATGTCGAACTGTGTGTCGATGATAACGGCCCCGGTTTCCAGGCCGAGGAACTGGACAGTATTTTTGAACCCTATGTGTCCACCAAGCCCAAGGGCAGCGGCCTCGGCCTGGCGATAGTAAAAAAGATTGTTGAGGAACATAACGGTATGATAGCGGCCGAGACCAGTCCTGCCGGTGGCGCGCGCATTCGTATTCGCCTGCGGACAACCAGTGCGGAACCCGGCAATGCCGATGCGCACGGTGAGACATCAACTGCACGGCATGATTGACTATAATGCCTGCCTGTTTCAACGCTACATGGATAATGGCTGTGCCGGTAACAGCCCGATAACTTACTTGCGGAAATAACAACGATGGCAGCACGTCACATCCTGGTTGTTGATGATGAACCGGAGATTCGTAATCTGGTTCGTGACATCCTGGAAGATGAAGGCTACACGGTGTCCATTGCCGAGAGTGGTGGCGCGGCACGCAGTGCCCGTCGTGTCCGTCGCCCGGACCTGATACTGCTGGATATCTGGATGGAGGATATCGATGGTATCAGTCTGCTGCGCGAATGGTCCGAGAGCGGTGACCTGCCCTGCCCCGTTATCATGATGTCCGGTCACGGCACGGTCGAAACGGCCGTCGAGGCGACCCGGCTCGGTGCCTATGACTTTATTGAAAAACCCATTTCTCTTGCCAAGCTGCTGCTGACGATTGAGCGCGCCTTCGAGAGTGCCCGGTTGCAGCAGGAAAATATCGACCTGCGCCAGAAGGTGCAGCCGGTGCTGGAACCGATCGGCAAGAGCGAGGTGATGGAGCAACTGCGGGAGCAGGCACGCAAGATCGCGCGGCACAACAGCTGGGTACTGATCAACGGTGAGCCGGGTGCCGGCAAGGGCACCTTTGCACGTTATATCCATGAACAGAGTTCCCGCCGCGATGGCCCGTTTGTCGAGATCGCCGTGGGTTCCATTTCGCGGGAAAATTCAGCGGCAGAACTGTTCGGTCATGAAGACGGCGAGAGCATTCATTACGGCCGCCTCGAGCAGGCCAACGGCGGTACCCTGTGTATCGGCGATATTGCCGACATGGACCTGCAGACACAGGCGCGCTTGCTAAGCGTCTTTCAGACCAACTCGTTTACCCGCGTTGGTGGTGATGAACAGGTTGAAGTGGATCTGCGCATTATTGCGACTACGCAGCGTAACCTTGAAGAGGAGGTGGCGGCGGGACGTTTTCGTGATGACCTGTTTTACCATCTTAATGTCGTGCCACTGAAGATTCCGCCGCTGCGCGAGCATGCCGATGATGTACACGATCTGCTGAATTTCTATATTGACCAGTTTGTCGGGCAGGAAAAGCTGACCTACCGGCATTTCAGTGTGGCCGCGCAGAACCGGGTGCGGAGCTATGGCTGGCCGGGCAATGTGCGTGAGCTGAAAAACCTGGTGCAGCGCCTGCTGATCCTGGGCAGTGGCGAGGAAATCGAAGCGGCGGAAGTCGAACAGGCCATTAACGCCCGGCCGTCGTCGTCTGCTGTCAGTGCCGGTCCGGCAATGCCGTACGATTTGCCGTTGCGAGAGGCGCGCGAACAGTTTGAAAAGAACTATCTCGAGCACCAGTTGCGTGAGTCTGGTGGCAGCGTTGGCAAGCTGGCCAAGCGTGTTGGCATGGAGCGTACCCACCTGTACCGCAAGTTGCGTTCACTCGGTATCGATCACAAGAAAAGTGTCGAGTAACGTTCGTGTGCAATACCGTGTCCGCGCAGCAGTCGTAAAACCACGATGAAGATAATCATTCTCGGTGCTGGCCAGGTAGGTTCCTCGGTGGCGGCGAATCTCGCCAGCGAGGCCAATGACATCACCGTTGTTGATGACAATCCTGCCGTATTGCAGGAACTGCAGGACCGGCTCGATATCAGCACACTGGTTGGCGAGGCTTCCTATCCTGACACGCTGGCGCGTGCCGGCGCTGATGATGCTGACATGATCCTGGCAGTCACCAACAGTGACGAGACCAACATGATTGCCTGCCAGGTCGCCTATACCCTGTTTCATACCCCGACCAAGATTGCGCGGGTACGCGAGGTTGAATACCTGAACCATTCGAAGCTGTTCTCACAGGAAGCATTGCCTGTGGACGTGCTGATCAGCCCGGAACAGCTGGTCACCGAATATATCGAGCGCCTGATTGAAAACCCCGGTGCCCTGCAGGTGCTGGACTTTGCGGGCGGCCGGGTGCAGCTGGTGGCGGTACGTGCTTACCACGACGGGCCACTGGTTGGCCATGAATTGCGCGATTTACGTGACCACATTCCGGGTGCCGAAGCCCGCGTTGCCGCCATCTTCAGGCGTGGCAATGCCATCGTGCCCAGCGGTGACACCATCATCGAAGTCGATGACGAGGTGTTTTTCGTTGCTGCCCGCAAGCATATTCGTGGTGTCATGAGTGAATTGCGCAAGCTCGACAAGCCGGTCAAGCGTGTCATCCTGGCAGGCGGCGGCAATATCGGCATGCGGCTGGCCAAGGCGATCGAAAACCGTTACCAGGTCAAGATTATCGATCGTAATGAAGACCGCTCACGGCAGCTGTCGGAATCGCTCGACAAGGCAATCGTACTGCTCGGCGATGCTGCAGATGAAAGCCTGTTGCTGGACGAGAATATCGAGAACACCGACGTGTTCTGCGCGCTGACCAATGACGAGGAAGCCAACATCCTGTCAGCCATGCTGGCCAAGCGACTCGGGGCCCGCAAGGTCATGTCATTGATAAACCGGGCCTCCTATGTGGACCTGGTGCAAAGTGAAACCATCGATATCGCTATTTCGCCGCAGCAGGCCACGATTGGCAGTCTGCTGGCGCACGTGCGGCGCGGTGATGTCGTTGTCGTGCACTCATTACGACGCGGCGCGGCCGAGGCCATCGAGGCCGTTGCCCATGGTGACAATAAAAGTTCACGTGTAGTCGGTCGTACGATAGATGAAATCAAGCTGCCTTCCGGTACCACTATCGGTGCCATTGTGCGGGGCGAAGAGGTCATCATTGCACATCACGATACCGTGATTGAATCCGATGACCACGTCATCATGTTTCTGTCGAACAAGAAGTGTATCCAGGAAGTTGAGCGTTTGTTCCAGGTCGGCGTAACTTTTTTCTAAGCTGTCGGGTACATGCACTTTCTCTCTATCTTGCGACTGCTGGGCATGATGCTCATGCTGTTCAGCCTGTCACTGCTGCCACCGATCGGGGTTTCACTGTTCTACGGTGATGGCCAGGTGCCCCTGTTTCTCGATGGTGCAGGCCTTGTACTGCTGGTCGGTCTGGTCTGCTGGCTGCCGGCCTGGCGGCACAGGGAAGAACTGCGGGTGCGTGACGGCTTTCTGATTGTCGTCATGTTCTGGCTGGTGCTCGGCCTGGTCGGTGCCCTGCCGCTGGCACTGGCGGATGATCCGGCAATGTCGGTGACCGATGCCGTATTTGAATCACTGTCCGGGCTGACGACCACCGGTGCGACCGTGTTGACAGGGCTAGATACACTGCCACCTTCCATCCTGTACTACCGGCAGCAGCTGCAATGGATGGGTGGCATGGGCATCATTGTGCTGGCAGTCGCCATCATGCCAATGCTTGGTATCGGTGGCATGCAGTTATACCGTGCCGAGACGCCGGGGCCGCTGAAGGATGCCAAGCTGACGCCGCGGGTCACGGAGACTGCCAAGGCACTCTGGTATATTTATCTTGGCCTGACCGTGATCTGTGCGCTGAGCTACTGGCTGGCTGGCATGAGTCCGTTTGATGCTATCGGCCACAGCTTTTCGACCATCGCGATAGGTGGCTTTTCGACTCATGACCTGAGCATGGGCTACTTTGAAAGTGCCACCATTGAACTGGTGGCAGTGGTGTTCATGCTGCTGGCGGGGATGAACTTTGCACTGCATTTCACTTCCTGGCGCACGCTCAGTCTGCGTCCTTACCTGCACGACTCCGAACTGAAGGCCTATCTCGTCGTGCTGGCACTGGTGACCGCGATCACAGTGTTTTACCTGTATTACACCGACACATTTATCTTTATGGATGATGCCCTGCACCATGGCCTGTTCCAGGCCGTGTCGATTGGCACCACGACCGGTTTTACCACGGCCGCTTATTCTGTCTGGCCGGGCTTTTTGCCGGTGCTGCTGCTGTTTGCCAGCTTTATTGGTGGTTGTGCCGGTTCTACCGGTGGTGGCATGAAGGTGATCCGTTTTGTTTTGCTGATCAAACAGGGTCGACGTGAAATCATGCGGCTGGTGCACCCGAATGCCCAGATCCCGGTAAAGGTGGGACAGAAGGTCATGTCAGACCGGGTTATCAATGCTGTGTGGGGATTCTTTGCTGCATATGTCGGCAGTTTTGTACTGATCATGTTGTTTGTGATGGCAACCGGGCTTGATCAGGTAACCGCATTTTCTGCGGTTGCGGCCTGCATCAATAACCTCGGTCCGGGTCTTGGCGGTGTCGGTGCCAATTATGTCGATATCAATGACCCGGCCAAGTGGGCACTCGGTTTTGCCATGCTGCTGGGGCGTCTTGAGATCTTCACGCTGCTGATTCTGTTTACCCGGGCCTTCTGGCGACGTTGACCAGCCTATAGCCTATTAGCCTTTAGTAAAAAGGCGTCTCCCCTGCAGGCCGTGTTTTAAAGCGCCGGTAGCCCCACTGATATTGCGCCGGACACTCTCGCACAAGTTGTTCGACAGCATGATTCATGGCGGACACGGCAGTATCGAGGTCTGCGGAATTAATGCCTTGCGGGCCGGGCCTGAAGTGCAGGTGGTAGCCACTGCCGCCTGGCAGACGTTCGCACCAGGCCATGATTACCGGTGCGCCGGTGCGTTGTGCAAGCCGCGCCAGCAGCACCGTTGACCAGGCGTTGATACCGAAGAACGGTGCGAATATCCCGTTAGCCGATAGCGGTGGTTCCTGGTCCGGCAGCATCGCAACAGTGCCGCCCGATTCCAGTACCCGGTACAGTTCACGGATGCCGTTTGCCGCGGCGGTGACATACTCTGCACCCAGTCGGCTGCGGGCATCGCACACCAGTGTTTCCAGTTCCGGGATGCGCAGCGGCCGGTACAGGCAGGTCATCCGGAAGGTGGCAGCGCCGTACAGGCCGGCGGCTTCCCAGGCGCCCAGGTGTGGTGTTGCCAGGATCACTCCCCTGCCCTGCTGCCGGGCCTGTGTTACCAGTTCGCTACCATCAACATTCCGTATCAGGCGCAGGGCCTGCTCACCGGGTAGTAGCCACAGGGCGCCGGTCTCGGTCAGGGTCCTGGCGGTTTCCATCAGGCTTTGACGCAGCAGGTGACGTTGACGGCGCCTGGACCAGTCGGGGAAACATTGCTCGATGTTGCGTCTGGCGATCTTGCGAATCCGGTTCGGTATCAGTAACAGCAGCCAGCCGAAACCACTGCCTAAAACATGCAGTAGTGGCAGTGGCAGTCGGGCACTGAGGCGTAGCAGCATGCCAATAATGAATATTCGCACGTTATCCGCCATATTTTCCCATATTAATTATTAAAACAGGCATAATTACGACTAAATACCCCATTATTTATTAATTTATATATAAGTGGTTATTTATTGTTATATATTTCACTATTACTTGGTATAAGTGGTATTAATGTACATATAAGCCCCTGAGCAGAGTGTCAGCTGTCTGGTCTCTTGCCAGCCGCAATAGTGATTTGGGGGATGTACCTGCATCCCGGCACACTACCGAATCGCAATGAAGCCTGACAAGCATATAGCGCGATAACCGGGGATGTTTGCCATTTTCGCCGGGTTGTGGTGACAATGACGGTTACTGATCCATAATGCCCGGGTAAAGGGCAAGGGGGGGCAATGGGTACCGAAGTCATGACACTGAATCCACCGGCAGCGTGGGCGCTGATGGAGGAACAGCCGCGGGCCGTGATGATCGATGTCCGCTCCAGCATGGAGTACCTGTTTGTTGGTCACCCCAGGGGCAGTGTCCATGTTGCCTGGATTGATGCGCCGGACTGGGTGGTGAATCCGGATTTCGTTACCGAGGTCCGCAAGGTCATGCTGGGCGGGGTAGGGCTCGAGGAGCATGCTAACGATGCGCCGGTGCTGTTGATCTGCCGCAGTGGCAAGCGTTCGCTGGAAGCTGGCAAATTGCTGATAGAGAACGAATTTAATGAAGTCTACAATGTTGCTGAAGGGTTTGAGGGCGAGCTTGATGACAAGCATCAACGCAGTACCACCGGCGGCTGGCGCTTTCATGGACTGCCCTGGGAGCAGTGCTGAATTGATCTTCTTATAATAGGGTAATATAATAAAAATCTCATATACTGGGAATAGGTGAGTTAATTCGTTAGAATTTAACCGCTTGCCCTTGCACTTACGAAGAACTCGCATACGTGTCCCGGGTCCAATAATTTACAAACATTTGTTTGTGGTAAGGCTATTCGGCGTTGAAGTTTTTTTATTTTTCCATGACAGCAAGACTGCTGGAAGCGACGATTGAGGAGAATAACCATGTCAACGACTGCTGAAGAACTGCAGGGTAATCCACAGCTGGATGCGTGGCTTGATAAAAAGCTGGATGAGCTTTTACCAAAAAAACTTGAAAAGATTGATGCATCCAAAACCCCGAGCATGGCCATTATCGCCACCAAGGGTACGCTGGACTGGGCCTACCCGCCCTTCATCCTTGCCTCCACGGCGGCGGCTCTGGGCTGGGACACCAAGATCTTCTTTACCTTCTACGGACTGCTGCTGCTGAAGAAGAAACTCCCGTGTGAAGTCAGCCCGCTGGGCAACCCGGCCATGCCGATGAAGATGCCGTTTGGCCCGAAATGGTTCCGGAATTTTGACTGGCCGATGCCGAACCTGCTCATGGCCGGTGTTCCGGGTTTTGAGAAAGTTGCCACTGGACTGATGAAGAAGACCTTCAAGAGCAAGGGTGTTGCGACTATCGAAGAGCTTCGTGAACTGTGCATCGAGGCCGAAGTCGAAATGATCGCTTGCCAGATGACCGTGGATGTCTTCGGTTTTGACAACAGCGAGTTTATCCCGGAAGTGACGGACTATGTTGGTGCCACGTCGTTCCTGCCGATCGCACAGCAGTCCGACGTCTGTCTGTTCATCTGATCCTTACTGACCAGATCGCAGTATCAGGAAGGGCGTGCCTGACAGCACGCCCTTCTTTGTTTGGTTCTGGGGTGTGAAGGGTGATACGTGACATACCGTATTCAGGTTCTTATCCTTTTCACGCTTCACGCTTCACGCTTCACGCTCACCAAATAAGGTAAGCTTGGCCCGATGCGACAGTTATTCAACTCCATTGATCCCTATGCAACGCATACCCTGGCGGTGTCAGACGGACATCGGCTCTATGTCGAGGAATGCGGGCGTCGCGACGGATTGCCGGTGGTATTTGTGCATGGTGGCCCCGGTGCAGGATGCGAGACCTGGCACCGGCAGTTCTTTGATCCGCAGGTCTATCGCATCATCCTGTTTGACCAGCGGGGCTGTGGCCGGTCCGAGCCACATGCCGGGCTTGACGGTAATACCACGGCAGAGCTGGTTGCGGACATGGAGGCCATCCGTGACATGCTTGGCATCGATCGCTGGATTGTGTTTGGCGGTTCCTGGGGCTCAACCCTTGGCCTGGTCTATACAGAGACCCACCCGGATCGGGTGCTGGGCCTGATCCTGCGTGGCGTGTTCCTGTGCCGGCCCCGGGATATCCACTGGTTTTACCAGGAGGGTGCGTCCTTCCTGTTGCCGGAACGCTGGGAGGACTATCTTGAGACGATCCCCGCGGCCGAGCAAGATGACCTGGTGAGTGCCTATTACCGGCGCCTGACGGGCCGCGATGAAGTCACGCGCATGGCGGCAGCCAAGGCCTGGTCGTTATGGGAGGCGCATGCGTCCACCTTGCTGCCGAAACCGGCCGTGGTGGATCATTTTGGCAATCCACACACGGCGCTTAGCCTGGCGCGCATCGAGTGCCATTACTTCATGCATGACAGTTTTCTGGAGCCGGACCAGATTCTGAACCATGCCAGCCGCCTGCGGGACATCCCCGGTGTTATCGTGCATGGTCGCTACGATGTCGTCTGTCCGGTCGAGCAGGCCTGGGCCTTGCACCGCGCCTGGCCGGAGGCGCGTCTGCAGGTGGTGCCGGATGCCGGTCATTCGGCACTGGAACCCGGCATTGTCGATGCCCTGATTACCGCCACCAGCCAGTTTGCCATGCGCTTTCGATGATAGGCTTGTTGCAACGCGTAACGTCTGCCAGTGTTGATGTTGATGGTGAGCGGATTGCAGCCATCGATGCCGGCTTGCTGGTGCTGGTCGGGGTGCAACAGGGGGATACGGAACGGCAGGCCGACCGCCTGCTGGAGCGCCTGCTGGGCTACCGGGTATTTACAGATGCAGAAGGACGCATGAATCTGGGTTTGCGGGATATTGCAGGTGGGCTGTTGCTGGTGCCGCAATATACCCTGGCAGCGGATACCCGCAGCGGTACGCGACCGGGATTTTCCACGGCCGCCGATCCTGCGCATGGCAGTGCACTGTTCAACTACCTGTGCGGGATCGCGGCACAGCAGCATGCGCCGGCCGCAAGCGGCCGGTTCGGCGCGGATATGCAGGTTGCGCTGGTCAATAACGGTCCGGTGACCTTCTGGCTCGAGGTCAGCCCGAAATGACCACGACGGGTCTAGCCCGCATTTCTCACGGGATTGACGAGCCCTCGCTTGATCTTTGAATCCACAAGACATTTTCTTCAGTCGGAAATACACATGGTTATTCCACTTCTTCAGAAAATGCCTTGTGAATCCAAATCTCTGCGCGATCATCTCGCCATCCCGTGAGAAATGCGGGCTTGCATAAGCCGGCAGAAAACAGGCAAAAAACCGGTCCTCCCGGCCCCTGTTTTTGGTACGATTACAGATTGTTAGACAGATTCCCGGAGCAGGTAAACAGCTCATGTCGCAGCGACAGGCAGCGGTCAACCGCGAAACACTGGAAACGCAAATCAATGTGTCGGTCAATCTGGACGGGCAGGGCAAGGCCACGTTCGAGACCGGCCTGCCGTTTCTCGAGCACATGCTCGACCAGGTGGCGCGGCACGGCATGATAGATATCGATATCCGTGCCAGTGGCGATCTGCACATCGATGCCCACCACACCGTTGAAGATATTGGTATTACCCTCGGCCAGGCTATGGCGCAGGCGCTGGCGGACAAGCGCGGCATTCGCCGTTACGGCCATGCCTATGTGCCCCTCGATGAGGCGCTGTCACGGGTGGTCATTGATTTTTCCGGCCGTCCGGGCCTTGTGTACCAGGCCGATTACCCGCGTGCCCGGGTCGGCAATTTTGATATTGACCTGTTACACGAGTTCTTTCAGGGCTTCGTTAATCATGCCAGGGTCACGCTGCACATCGATTGCCTGCGTGGCGATAACTCGCATCATATTGCCGAGACCATTTTCAAGGCGTTCGGCCGTGCCCTGCGCATGGCGCTGGAGGCCGATCCGGCGATGGCTGGGCAGATGCCCTCTACAAAAGGTAGCCTCTGAAATATCAGTTTAATCCGGCCGGCCGGCCGACACCCCGATATTCCATCATGACTTCTATCGCGATTATTGATTACGGCATGGGCAATCTGCATTCCATTGCCAAGGCCACGGAACATGTGGCCGGCAAGGTGCGTGTCTGCGTGAGCAGTGACCACGATGTGATTCGTGCGGCGGACAAGGTCGTATTTCCAGGGGTTGGCGCCATCCGGGACTGCATGGCTGAACTGCAACGCACCGGTCTTGACCAGCTGATTATCGATACTGCTTGCAGCAAGCCACTACTGGGCGTGTGTCTTGGTATGCAGGCCTTGCTGGGCCGCAGTGAGGAAAATGACGGTATTGACTGTCTGGGTATCATTCCGGGTGAGGTGGTGCGTTTTCCGAAGTCCCTGCAGGAGCATGGCGAGCGCCTGAAGATCCCGCACATGGGCTGGAACCAGGTGCAGCAGGCCCGCGCCCATCCCATGTGGGAGGCTATTCCGAATGGCAGTCGCTTCTACTTCGTGCACAGCTACTATACGGCGCCGCAGCGTGATACGGATGTTGCCGCCAGGACCCCGTATGGTATTGAGTTCGCTTCGGTTATTGTTCATGAAAACGTGTTTGCCGTGCAGTTTCATCCCGAGAAAAGCCAGCATGCAGGATTGCAGCTGCTGGCGAATTTCATTGCCTGGAATGGAGGCTACTGAATCATGCTGATGATTCCCGCGATCGACCTGAAGGACGGCAAGTGCGTGCGCCTGCGGCAGGGCAGGATGGAAGATGAAACCGTGTTCGGCGACGACCCTGTGGAAGTTGCCCGTCGCTGGGTCGAGGCCGGTGCGCGTCGCCTGCACATGGTTGACCTGAACGGTGCGTTCGAGGGCCGGCCGGTGAATGCCGGGGCCATTCGGGCCGTGGCCGAGGCCTTCCCGGAACTGCCGATCCAGGCGGGTGGTGGTATCCGCGACGAGGACACGGTGGCGGCCTACCTGGAGGCGGGCGTGCAGTACACCATTATTGGTACCAGGGCGGTCAGTGCGCCGCATTTCATCAATGATCTGTGTATGGAGTTCCCCGGGCATGTCATCGTCGGGCTGGATGCGAAAGACGGCAAGGTCGCCATCGACGGCTGGTCAAAGCTGTCGAATCATTCAGCCATCGACATGGCGCAGCGCTTTGAGCAGGATGGTGTCGAGGCCATCGTATTCACGGATATTGGCCGTGACGGCATGATGTCCGGCCTCAACGTGGAATCCACCGTGGAACTGGCGCAGGCGGTCCATATTCCCGTGATCGCGTCCGGCGGGATTACCAATATCGATGATATCCGTGCCCTTTGCGCAGTATCTGATGAAGGCATCATGGGCGCCATTACCGGTCGTGCCATTTATGAAGGTACGCTGGACCTGGCCGAGGCGCAGCAGCTTGCCGATGAACTGTGCGCGACTCCACGATGACGGTCTGATGTAATGGGACTCGCAAAACGTATTATTCCCTGTCTGGATGTCGATGACGGTCGTGTCGTCAAGGGTGTGCAGTTCGTCGATATTCGTGATGCCGGGGACCCGGTCGAGGTGGCCCGTCGTTATGACCAGGAGGGTGCCGACGAGATCACCTTTCTGGACATCACGGCCAGTTCGGACCAGCGTGAGACCATGGTGCATGTCGTCGAGCAGGTTGCCGGTGAGGTCTTTATTCCGCTGACCGTTGGTGGTGGTATCCGCGAAGTTGCCGATATCCGGCGTATGCTGAATGCCGGTGCCGACAAGATCGGTATCAACACCGCGGCAGTATTCAACCCGGAGTTTGTCCGGCAGGCGGCGGAACGTTTTGGATCGCAGTGTATCGTCGTGGCGATTGATGCCAGGCAGGTCAGCTACGCAGGCGAGCCAAAGCGCTGGGAGATTTTTACCCACGGTGGCCGCAAGGCGACCGGCATTGATGCTATCGAGTGGGCGCAGCGCATGGTCGATTACGGTGCCGGCGAGATTCTGCTGACCAGTATGGATCGTGACGGCACCCGTGACGGCTTTGACCTGGATTTGACGCGCGCGATCAGTGAGGCAGTGGATGTGCCGGTCATCGCTTCCGGTGGTGTGGGTAATCTCGACCACCTGGTCGATGGGGTGGAACAGGGCAGGGCGGATGCCGTGCTGGCGGCCAGTATATTCCATTTTGGCGAGTACACTATCGGTGAGGCGAAACAGCATATGGCTGCACGGGGTATCGAGGTAAGATTGTAGCCAGTGGTGTATACCTATGAGTGACGACTGGCTGAATGAAGTAAAGTGGATGCCGGATGGTCTGGTGCCGGCGATTGCCCAGGATGCAGCAGACGGCAAGGTACTGATGGTGGCGTGGATGAACCGCGAGGCACTGCAGTTGACGGCCAGCGAGGGCAGGGCAGTCTACTGGTCACGTTCCCGGCAGAAACTCTGGCGCAAGGGCGAGGAGTCCGGGCATGTGCAGGTGGTGAAGGAGATTCGCCTTGACTGTGACAATGACGTGGTCATGCTGCAGGTCGAACAGGCTGGCGGCATCGCCTGCCACACGGGTCGACGCAGCTGTTTTTTTCAGCGGCTGGAGGGTGAACAGTGGGTTGCTGTGGAACCGGTGCTGAAAGACCCGGATGCGATCTACAGGTAAAGGGTGTGCATAAGTCAGCCGACACAAGCTTGCGTGACGCGCTGTGAATACATCCCTGTACGCTCGACGGCCGCGCCCATGCGGCCACTAAAGCGTATGCCGGCTAACTTCCGTACTTATTAGATAGGTATTTGCATGGCAATGAGCGATACACTGGACAAACTGGCTGAGGTCATCGAGCAGCGCAAGGTGGCTGATCCGGAGAGTTCGTACGTTGCCAGCCTGTATGCCAGGGGACTGGATGCCATACTGAAGAAGGTTGGCGAGGAAGCAACGGAAACGGTACTTGCGGCAAAGAGTGATGATAAGGAGCAGCTGGTCTGCGAAACCGCGGACCTCTGGTTTCATACCTTGGTCATGCTGGCGGCAAGGAATCTTGGTCCGGCAGACGTGCTGGCCGAACTGGAGCGCCGCTTTGGACTGTCCGGTATCGAAGAGAAGGCATCGCGTAATAAATAGCGGATTACATCATACAGACGGCAAGAAGTTTCTGGAGAAGTCATTATGGGTATCAGTATCTGGCAATTGTTAATCATCCTGGCCATTGTGCTGGTGTTGTTCGGCGCCAAGCGTCTGCGCAACATCGGCTCTGACCTTGGTGGTGCTATCAAGGGTTTCAAGTCTGCCATGAAGGAAGGTGAGGAAGAGGCAGATGCAGACGCAGACGACAAGCTTGAAGACAAGGAGGGTCATATCATCGATGCCGAGGTTACCAGGCACGACAAGGACAAGGTATAAAGCTGACGGCAGTTTCAGCAATACGACGGACTGGACATGTTCGATATCGGTTTTTGGGAAGTCATATTTATTATGGTGATCACCTTGCTGGTGGTTGGGCCGGAGCGCTTGCCAAAAGTTGCCCGTACCGCCGGGTTGTGGGTGGGCAAGATTCGCGGCTTTGTGGTTTCCGTCAAGGCTGAAATCGACCAGGAACTGGCCACCGAGGAACTCAAACGCAGCTTGCAAAAGCAGGCGTCAATACCGGAACTGGATGAATTGATTGACGAGGCCAGCGGAAAGGTCTTGTCTGATAACCTGTCAACAGGCGAACCGGCTACCCGCAAATTGACTGATACCGAATCCGGCGAAGCAGCGGATGACAAACAGGCAAGATAATTCGGCACCCTCCATCGAGGAATCAGAGCAGCCGTTTATTTCACATCTGATCGAATTGCGTGACCGGCTGCTGCGAATGGTGCTGGCCATCGCGTTGCTATTCCTGTGCCTGATCCCGTTCGCCAATACGCTGTTCTCCAGCCTGTCGGGCCCGCTGCTGGCGCATATGCCGGAAGGCAGCAGCATGATTGCCATTGAGGTTGCGTCACCGTTCCTGACGCCCTTCAAGCTTACTCTGGTGCTGGCAGTCTTCCTTGCCATGCCATTCCTGCTGTATCAGTTCTGGGCCTTTATTGCACCCGGTCTTTACCGGCATGAGCGACGTCTGGTTATGCCGCTGCTGGCGTCCAGTACAGTGTTGTTTTACGCCGGGGCAGCGTTTGCGTACTACGTTGTATTTCCGCTGGTGTTCGCGTTCTTTACCGGCGCCGCGCCCGAAGGTGTAGCGGTGATGACGGATATCAGCCGCTACCTGGACTTTGTGCTGATGCTGTTTTTTGCATTTGGCATCGCCTTCGAGGTGCCGGTAGTGACCGTGCTCCTGGTATGGACCGGCATGGCGACGCAGGACAGCCTGCGCGAGAAGCGGCCCTATATTATTGTCGGCGCCTTTGTTGTCGGTATGTTGCTGACGCCGCCGGATATCATTTCACAGACATTGCTGGCGGTGCCGGTACTGATCCTGTTCGAGCTCGGGGTGTTCTTTTCCGGCTGGTTTATCAAGCACAAACAGCCGGATGAAGATGCTGCTGATGAGAGCTACACACCGTTAAACGAGGCGGAAATGGATGAAGAGCTTGATCGTATCGAGACCGAGGAGAAGCGTGATTAGACCGAATATTGCACCAGTATCCGGGATGCTGGCTAGGCGCGCTTGCCTGACCAGGCGCCCAGCTGGATCGGAGTGTTGTCGTCCAGTTCCGGGAGATCAACCTTGATCGGATCACTGTACATGCCAACCTCAATCGGCGCCGGTTTTCCAAGCGCATAGCCCTGTGCGTAGTCCACGCCGATTTCGTGTACTGCCCGCAGGGTGGCTTCATCTTCCACAAACTCGGCGATGGTCTTGATGTTCATGGTGTGGCCGATCTGGTTGATGGCCTTGACCATGGCCTTGTCAATTGGATCATTCACCATGTTCTTCACAAAGCAACCATCCAGTTTGAGATAGTCCACTGCCAGGTTCTTCAGATAACTGAACGAACTCAGGCCGACACCGAAATCATCCAGCGCAAAGCGACAGCCCATATCACGCAACACAGTGATCATTTTTGCTGCCTGACAGAGATTGGCAATGACTGCTGTTTCGGTGATTTCAAAGCACAGCAGTTCGGTTGGTACGCCGCTGTCCCTGATTTGGTTAACAAGAAAATCCATGAAGCGGTCATCTGACAGCGACTGCCCGGACAGATTGATACAGCAGGTGCTCATTTTGCCAGTAACCTGATCCTTGTCCAGGGTCAGCATGCGGAAGGTATTTTCCACCACCCAGCGGTCGATCGCCGGCATCAGACAATAGCGCTCTGCTGACGGTATGAACGATCCCGGACCGACCAGCTCATTATTATCATCGAGCATGCGAATAAGGACTTCGCCGTGTATGGTGTGTTTCTCGCCAGGGGGTATATTGAGTTTGGCAATCGGCTGGAAGAACAGACGGAAGCGGTTCTGTTCCAGCACGTCCTGAATACGCTGTACCCACTGCATCTGGCCATGACGTTCCACCAGTGCCTCGTCATTCGGTTCGTATACATGAATACGGTTGCGGCCCTGGTCCTTGGCAACATAGCAGGCCGAGTCGGCGGCACTGAGTACGTCGGTCAGCGTGCCGCTATCGCTCGTGATTGGCACGAGTCCGATACTGGCGCCGATTCTGAAGGCCCTGTCGTCCCAGATGAAGCGGAAGTCCTCGACTATCTGTCGAATATTTTCTGCCGGCTCTCTGGCGTTCTCGACTGAGCAGCCCTCCAGCAGAACGCCAAATTCATCACCACCAAGCCTTGCAAGGGTATCGGCCTCGCGCAGTTCCATACGCAGTTTTATGGTCAGCTGTTTCAATAATTCATCGCCGGCAAAGTGACCGCTGGTATCATTGACGACCTTGAAGTTATCGAGATCGATGTAACACAATGCATGGCGAACGTCCGAGTTACGGGCATTATCCAGGGCCTGATCGATACGGTTCTCGAACTCGCGGCGATTGATAAGACCGGTGAGCGAGTCGTGGGTCGCCTGGTAGGACATCTTCCTGGCAAGACCGCGTAATTCAGTGACATCATGGAATACCAGCACAACACCGGTAATGTCGGCATTGGAGTCGCGGATTGGTGATGCGTTAACCTCGATAGACAGGCGCTGGTTGCGGTGACGGTGGATCAGCAGCAACTGGCCTGCCAGCATGGTGCTGTTACCCTGATTTAGACACAACTCAACCGGGTTTGGTGGTGTCTCCAGGGTTTTTTCATCGACGATTTTTAGGATCTTCAATATCGGTTTGCCGCGGGCATCTTCCAGCTTCCAGCCGGATGCCTGTTCTGCAACACTGTTCATGTAATCGATGTCACCGTTCATATCGGTCGTGATTACGCCGTCACCAATTGAACCGAGAGTGACCTGGGCACGCTCCTTCTCCTGATAGAGGGCTTCCTTGGCAAGTTTCAGTGCCGTGATATTTCGTATGGTACCTTCAATGCCGCTTGTTTCTCCGCGGTCGTCATACTTCAAATGGGAGTTTTCCGAGATCCAGATATGGCTTCCATCCTTGTGCAGGACGCGTGCCTCGAAATGCTGAACGCGACCATAGTTGACATCAAGGGCATGCCTGAAGTCTTCACGATCACTCCGGGTGACATAAAATTCAGCAATGTTCTTGCCAAGTACCTCATTAACGGTATAACCGACCAGTTGTTTGATCGATGGCGTTACCCACAATATTTCTCCATCGATATCCGTTTGATAAATGGTGTCCTGCATGCTGTCAAAGATGGCGCTCATGCGTTGCTCGGAGGCGCGGATACGCTCCTGTGCCAACTGGCGTTCCTTTATCTGTTCCTGTAGCTCGACATTCACTTTCTCTGCATAGCTTTTCGCGTCCTCCGACGTTTCCCTGGCGATCACCAGTTTACGAATAAGCTCTGTATTGTGCGACCCAAGACTGAATGACTTGGCAAGAATATTACGGGTGGTCTTGGAAGATGACAGCATCAGCAGTGCATACAGGAGCGACATGGCAGACAGTGCCAGCTGTAGTCGTTCCCCCTGGTAAATGAACCAGGCAGTGATTGGTAAAAAAGCCGGGATTACGAAAGCGGCTATTGTTAATGGTGAGGACTGCATTGAAATATAGGCAGTCAGCGAGATGCCTGCCAGTACAAACAGTGTGAATATCTGTTGGGGTAGTTCACCAAAAACTGCCGCTATAACACCGAGTGAGCCCCAGCATAATCCGGATACGGTCGCAGCAGTGATGTACTGAGTGCCCCAGACATTGATATTATCAACGCTGTCCTCGTTATTTTTAGTTGAGATGAACAGCGAGCGACCGCCAACGGCGATGATGATGGCGATTGTCCAGCCAAGCAGCAGGGCCGGTGGTGCAAGTTTCCAGAAGACAGCCGAGACTATACCGGCAATCATTATACTGATAATTAACTCAGCCTGTACCTGCTGGTTGAGTTGCTGGACCTGGTTGGCGCGGTATTCCCAGCGACTCATGGGACGACGTTCCCTGAGGTCAGGTGAGCAGCTGTCATGGGTTGGTGTCGCGTGTGACTCCGTGCTGCATGAACCGCTGTCTTGTGTGTTGATCATTTGACAGTATGTGCCTGTGTTACTTCACTACATGAAACCCAGCGGGTGTACTTGCACGGGCAAGTCGCCTCACAGACACAATCGGGCGAATGGCGGTAAACTTTAATTGAGACTGACGGGTTTATGCTTGTGATTCAGCAGGTTATGCTGAATCGGCGGGGAATAATCCAAAATTGTCCTTTGAATCAGGTGGTTATGAAATTAAAACAGGGGATGGGAGATCGATGGTAGCCATGGTCGCTTTATTGCTTAATGGCAAGACTGCATGAAATGATCGGTGGCTGGCGTGCCTGAACAGGCTATGACATGTTGAATGTTATAAGCTTTACAAAGGCTTGTTTGAAAACACAGCGGGTATCTGCAAGCATGTCATTAATGCCAATTACAGACCTTCGAGAATTGTTTTTATGCCAGGAATAAATAACAGCAAGACCACGGCAATTGTCGTGACTTTTATATTGGTGTGTATTGTTTCCCTGCCGTCAATGGCCACAATTCAGTTGCGCATGCAGACCGACCTGGGTGGTATCGATATTGAGCTGTTTGATGCAGGTGCGCCGCAGACAGTGGCCAATTTCCTGAATTATGTCAACCGTGGTGATTACGACAGAACGTTTATTCACCGCAATGTCTCCGGCTTTGTTTTGCAGATGGGGGGTTATTCCTTCAACCTGGATGATGGCGAGTTTTTTTCACCTGGCCGACAATTCGGGAATCTTGATAACCAGAATGGCGGGTTTACTGTCTTTGCTGATGTGACTGGAAATGGTATGGATACCATTGACGAGATTGTCGGAAAGATCCGTTGTAGTGACTACTTTGTTTTCAACCAGGGGCAATGCAACAGAATTATCTCGTTCAGCGATATGCCTTTGCTGCATATGGTGGTGGATAGCAGCGAGTGTGCAGGCCGTAACGCGAGTAAACGCTGAGCAATCCTCGAAAATACCGTTGCACAGGCCGTGGCCCGGTATCAGTGGTAAATATTTTTCTTTTTTTAAAAACGGTACGTTTTTACACAGCCTGTGCCAAAATTGGAAGTTTACAACTCCATAAAAAACGGCGACCCAAAGGCCGCCGCAGGGTGTATGCACGGGCAGTGTCGGGCAGCCGCAGTGCCGGGATCACCCGTCGAGTTGAGAGACCACAAAGGGTATGGAAACCAGCGCGATAGCGGCAGCAACCAAATATATCTTCATTTCGCCAAGCCACGCCAGAGTCTGCAAGCTTGGGTCACCCAGGAAGAAAATCACCATCAGTCCAATAATCAACTTGTGCATGTCTGTCTCCGTTACTGCCTGCGGTTTCGATGGTTCTATCTTAGGGGCTAACCACAAGATATCCGTGAACGAAAACACGCCGGATACGGCCTTTCGTCACAGATTATCACATATATGTCAAAGATTGAGACCACGGTCACATAACATCTAATGACTGTACCGATAATTATAGATACTCATCCACTTATCACGGAGTATGTATCCATGAATATACGTTACCTTGTTTTAGTATTGACACTGATGGTTGTTGAAGCAAACGCGGATAGCTCCACCCTGGACGCGGCAATTGGTGGCGGCATCGGTGGTGCTGCTGGCGCGGCAATTGGCAATGAGATCGGCGGTCGCGATGGTGCGATTATCGGCGGAGCTCTAGGTGGAGCGGCTGGAGTTGCGGTTAACACAGACGATAAACCGCGACATACCAGTACGCATAGAAAAACGTACTATAGAAGCGCCCCCCGGTATGAGCATCCTGGCTCCCACTTCTGTCCACCAGGCCAAGCAAAAAAAGGGCGTTGCTGATTACCCATACGTTTGATATTGCTGTGCTCCATTGGATGGAGAATTGCAAGAAAAAGGGCCAGGCCTTTTTCAACGAAACGACGCATTAGCAAAAAGCGTTGGTTAGACGTTTGTAACGTGAAGGTCTGGTATCGGCCAAAGGACCAGTCAGTCACCAGAAATCAGCGAAGGGCCGCATATAATCATATACACGACATTCAGAAACAGTGCGTGAAAGTGGATGTTGAGTGCGCTG
>JBDLJX010000026.1:0-32428 GCA_039714155.1 Pseudomonadota bacterium
TTTTGCAGTTCGTTTCGGTTTTGCAGTTCGTTTCGGTTTTGCAGTTCGTTTCGGTTTTGCAGCTGGCGTGTTATTTCTGTCGGCTACCCTGGCCGGCTTGCGTGCAACAGCCTGCATCTTCATGCGTTCGGTGACACTGAGCAGTTCGCCACGCGCCTGGTCAAAGCCACCATCCACGGAACGGGTCAGCCATTCCAGCGCTGTACTGTACTTCTGCCGAACACCATTGCCATCGGCATAACTCCTGCCGAGATAGTACTGTGCCGGTGCGTAACCCTTGTCTGCTGCGATGGTGAACCACTTGACTGCCTGTTTGCCGTTTTTCCTGACCCCGGTACCTTCGTAGTGCGCCAGACCGAGTTTGTAGGCCGCCTTGATGTGTCCACTGCTGGCGGCCTTTTCATACCAGCTGATGGCCTGCCTTGAATCAATGCTGGTCCCGATGCCCCTGGCGTACATATTGCCAAGGTTGTACTGACTTTCAGTATTGCCCTTGCCAGCCTGCTGCAACTCCTTGCTGAAATTCGCTGCATTGGATTTCATCAGGCCAAGCCGTGATATGGCTTTCTGGTTATCCTGTTCGGCAGCCTTGTTGTACCATTCGGTTGCCTTGTGACGATCGGCCTTGACGCCGCGACCGCTCTGGTACATTGCGCCGACGTTGTACTGGGCTTCACTGTCACCCTGTTTGGCTTCCTGCAGTTTTTCCCTGAACAGTGATGTCCAGATGTCATTGCCTGCATTAGTGCTGGTAGCAAACAGCAGCAGGGCTATATATGGCAGTTTCTTGAGCATGGTTACACCCGGTGGTTATCAGTATGTGAAGCCTGCATTTCCAACTTTATATATACCTGCCACCTGTAACGGCGCTGCCGGGAGTGGCTTTAACCTGTCAAATATTATCCATTCATTAATCAATGAATATCAATAAGATAAGAAATACTCTTGGGGATGTTTATAAATGCAGGCTTGGGGCATTTCAGAGCCAGTCCCGCAGGTGCCGGTTGATCCGCGTCTCCAGCCAGTAGTGTGAGCGGAACGGGATGTTCCCCGAAATAAAACCGACATGACCACCGGCCATGGTCAGTTCCAGTGTGACGTTCGGTGCCAGGTCCTTTCCTGCCGGAATGGCAGCGGCGGGCAGGAACGGATCATCCCGTGAGTGGATCACCAGGGTCGGGACAGTGATGTATTGCAGAAACTGCTTGCTGCTTGAGCGGTGGTAATAATCGTCCACATCACGAAAGCCATGCAGTGGCGCGGTTATCGCATCATCGAATTGTCGGAACGTTTTCAGTGACGGCAGTTGTTGCAGCGGGACCGGTGGCCTGTGCCGTGCGGCCTTTGCTGTTATCGATCGCGACAGTTTCTGCAGCAGATGTCGCTGGTAGATGCGTGACAGGCCCTGTTCGAGTCTCATCGCTGCCTGGTCAAGGTCGAACGGTACTGAAACAGCAACGGCGGTTGCCAGCGGACAGTTGTTGCCGGTTTCGCCCAGCCATTTCAGCAGCACGTTACCACCCAGCGAATAGCCAATCGCCGCGAGTGGTGCTGATGGATGCCGTTGCCTGATGTGTTGTATGACTGTTGTCAGGTCACCGGTTTCACCTGAGTGGTAACTGCGCGGCAGGCGATTCGGTTCGTCGCTGCAACCACGGAAATACATGAGCACGGCGCGGTAGCCGTTTGCTGTCAGGGCCTTGAGTATGCCGCCGGTGTAATGTGATTGCAGTGATCCCTCAAGTCCGTGCAGCACCAGTACAATGGGCCCGTTACCGTCGCCGGCCCAGTCGAGGTCAATAAAATCCCCGTCGGGCAGTTCCAGGCGTTCACGAGTCAGTACCTGCTGTGTCCGGCGGCGGAACAGCGTCGGGTAGAGCGTTTGCAGGTGCGAACCGGGCAGCCACCAGGCCGGGCGAAAGGAGCTCGTCGTGATCATCCCTGATCGGGGTCTGATCCCCTTACTTGCGGTTCTCGATCAGGTCATCCACCACCGAGGGGTCGGCGAGCGTTGTGGTGTCACCGAGGTTGTCCATGTCATTGGCGGCAATCTTGCGCAGAATGCGCCGCATGATCTTGCCGGAACGGGTTTTCGGCAGCCCCGGCGCCCACTGGATGACGTCGGGTGTCGCGATCGGCCCGATCTCGCTGCGTACCAGCTGGACCAGTTCATTGCGCAGGGCATCACTTGGCTCGGCACTGTTGACGAGCGTGACGTAGGCATAGATTCCCTGGCCCTTGATGTCATGCGGGTAGCCGACAATTGCCGCCTCGGCAACTGTCTCGTGAAGCACCAGGGCACTTTCGATTTCCGCGGTGCCGAGGTTGTGACCGGAGACAATTATGACGTCATCGACCCGGCCGGTAATCCAGTAGTAGCCATCGGCATCGCGACGTGCACCGTCGCCGGTGAAGTACACGCCTGTACTGAAGTAGGTATCGATGAAACGCTGGTGGTCACCGTACACGCCGCGTATCTGTCCAGGCCAGGGATAGGTAATCACCAGGCTGCCTTCGGCTTCGCCTTCCTGCACGTTACCCTCCTTGTCGACAATGGCCGGTTGAACACCGAAGAAGGGCCGTGATGCCGAGCCCGGTTTCTGGCGAGTGGCGCCGGGGATAGGGGTAATCATGTGGCCACCGGTCTCCGTCTGCCACCAGGTATCGACGATCGGACAACGGTCCTCACCGACAACGTGGTAGTACCACTCCCAGGCCTCCGGATTGATAGGCTCACCAACCGTACCCAGCAGTCGCAGGCTTTCTCGCGAGGTCTGTTCGACCGGCCCGTTGCCCATGCGCATCAGCGCCCGTATCGCTGTTGGTGCTGTGTAGAAAATATTGACCTTGTGCTTGTCGCAGACCTGCCAGAAGCGTGATGCATCCGGATATGTCGGGACGCCTTCAAACACCAGCGAGATGGCACCGTTCGCCAACGGGCCGTAGACAATATAGGAGTGGCCGGTGATCCAGCCGACATCGGCAGTACACCAGAAGATGTCGCCGTCGTGATAGTCGAACACGTACTTGTGCGTGATCGCTGCGTACAGCAGGTAGCCGCCGGTGGTGTGCAATACCCCCTTGGGCTTGCCGGTGGAGCCGGAGGTATAGAGGATAAACAGCGGGTCCTCGGCATCCATGATTTCAGGCGGGCAGTCGGTGGATGCCGCCTGCATGGCGTCGTGGTACCAGACGTCGCGGTTGTCATGCCAGTCAATATCCTTACCTGTGTGTTTGACGATCAGCACCGTGTGAACATTCGGGCAGGCGGCCAGCGCCTGGTCGACATTGGCCTTGAGACCGATATGCTTGCTGCCGCGTACGGCTTCATCGGCCGTGATGACCGTCTGGCAGTCGGAGTCGAGGATGCGGTCCTTGATGGACTCGGGTGAAAAGCCGCCGAACACGACCGAGTGTACGGCGCCGATGCGGGCGCAGGCGAGCATGGCATAGACCGCTTCCGGGATCATCGGCATGTAGATGCAGACCCGGTCACCCTTGCTGACGTTGCGGGCCTTCAGGACATTGGCGAGCTTGCAGACCTGTTCATGCAGTTCACGGTAGCTAATACTGGCGTCATCGGCCGGGTCATCACTCTCCCAGATTAAAGCAGTCTGGTCGCCGCGGGTCTCCAGGTGCCGGTCGACGCAGTTATGGCAGACATTCAGTTTGCCGCCCTCAAACCAGCGGATACGTCCTTCGTGGAAGTCCCAGTCGAGTACCGTATCCCAGGGCTTGTCCCAGTCAAGGAAGATCTCTGCCTGTTCCGCCCAGAAACCCTGCGGGTCCTCGATGGAACGGGTGTACATGGACTGATACTGCGCCTCATCGATCAGGGCGTGATCAGCATAAGCTGCCGGGATGTCGTAGATTTTGCTGTCAGACACGGGACTCCTCCTGTTTATAGTGTGCCCGGGCCGGCCAGGCTGTAGAAGACTATTATAGCCAGCAACCGGGACGGGGTGGAGGAATCATGGTCTGGCGGTGTTTTCCAGGTAGTCTGCCGGGGCAGTCAGGCTCCGGCAGCCGGGTATCGCGGTTACATCCCAATGCGCAACGGCCCATTGCAGCAGTTCATCGCGGCTTGCCTGCAGCGGTTCATCCGGCAGTGCCTGTTGCAGGAAACTCAGCACATCACACAGGCTGGCAATGCATGCTTTATCATCAATGCGGCGTGCATATGTCTGCTTGCCGAGTTTCTCATCCGCCCGGTTCGCCGCTACCGGCAGGTGCATATAGTCCGGTGTCGGGAAATCCAGTAACTGTTGCAAATGCACCTGGCGTGGTGTCGAGTCCAGCAGGTCGGCGCCACGGACGACATGCGTGATGCGCTGTGCGGCGTCATCGACGACGACCGCCAGTTGATAGGCAATCAACCGGTCCGCACGGCGCACCACGAAATCGCCGCATTCTCCGGGCAGCGACTGGTGCAGGCTGCCTTGCAGGCGGTCATGTATGGTGATTTCAGCATTATCGACCGCTACCCGCAGGGAACGCGGCGTGCGCCCGGCTGGAATGCCGTTACGACAGGTGCCGGGATAGACCGCACCGGTATCGGTATGGATCGCACTGTCGGCTATTTCCTTGCGGGTACAGGCGCAGCCGTAAAGCGTGCCGTGCTGCCGTAAACTCTCCAGTGCCGCCTCATAGTGGTCACCACGGTGGCTTTGATAGACGACAGCGCCGTCCCATTGCAGGCCGAATGCTTCCAGACTGTACAGAATGGCATCCGTTGCACCTGCCACCTCGCGTGGCGGGTCTATGTCCTCTACCCGTAACAGCCATTCCCCATGGTGATGGCGGGCATCGAGGTAACTGCCGACGGCGGCGACCAGCGAGCCGAAGTGCAATGGACCTGTGGGCGAGGGCGCAAACCGCCCGCAGTAGGGTTGTTGAGTCTCGGTACTCATTCTCCGTAACCGTCAGAAACGACGAAGCCGGCTGGCGCCGGCTTTATCAAGCTTGGTCGGTGGCTGGCCACGATTAGCCCATCTGTTTTTCCTTGATCTCATCGAGAATCTTGCAGTCGATGCACAGGGTCGCAGTCGGGCGTGCTTCGAGACGCTTGACGCCAATCTCGACGCCGCAGGCCTCGCAGTAACCGTACTCTTCGCTTTCGAGGTCGGCCATCGACTCGTCAATTTTCTTGATCAGCTTGCGTTCCCGGTCACGGGCACGTAACTCCATGCTGAATTCGGACTCCTGGGTGGCGCGGTCATTCGGGTCAGGGAAATTGGCGGCATCGTCCTGCATATGATGGACTGTGCGGTCCACTTCTTCCATCAGATCGTGCTTCCAGGTAAGCAGGATATTGCGGAAATGCGCAACCTGCTTTTCGTTCAGGTACTCCTCGCCCTTCTTTTCCTTGTAGGGCGCGATACCGGGGACCGGACCAATCTGTGAGCGGGCGGTCTTGCGTTTCCTTGCGGCGGCTTTTTTCTTTACCGGTGCTTTCTTCGCAGCAGCTTTCCTGGCCGGAGCTTTCTTGGCGGCAGCTTTTTTTGCCGGTGCTTTCCTGGCAGCAGCTTTCTTCACCGTCTTTTTCTTTGCGGTGGTTTTCTTCTTTGCCGCGGTTTTTGGTTTCGCTGATTTCTTCTTGACAGCCATGTACACTATCCCCGGAAACAGGTCATAACATTAACTGTTTCCAAATCAAATAATTAAGAGTTCCAGTTCGCACTGACAGGTGGTTGTAATTAACAGGCTTTGCAAGTCAGGGGCGTTATTTATACGCCTCTTTTATTATTAGTCAAGATTGACCCGGTCCATGAATTTCGCCCAAATCAGGCCGTTATGGATGCCGGGATGCCGATTGATCCGAAAACATATTCAGCCAGAGCGACACATTCATGAATACAGCACTGCAAGCCTTGTTGTTTGATGTTGATGGAACCCTTGCCGATACCGAGGATATTCACCGTCAGGCCTTCAACGCGGCATTTACCGATGCCGGGCTTGACTGGAACTGGAACCGGCAACTCTACAAGGCCTTGCTGGCCGTTACCGGTGGCAAGGAGCGCATTCGCTTTTACCTTGATCACTGGTTGTGGGATGATCCGGTCAGTGCAATGTCAGCCGACACCATTGCGGACCTGCATGCACGCAAGACCACGTTTTACACCGGCATGCTGGCCGATGGCAGTGTTGCGTTGCGCCCGGGTGTGGAAAGGCTCATGCGGGAGGCGCTCGACGCCGGCCTGCGACTGGGTCTCGCTACCACAACCACACCGGACAATGTCGCTGCCTTGCTGCAACACAGCTTTTCCGCCGATACCACCGGCTGGTTCGAGGTGATTGCCGCCGGTAGTGTGGTACCGAACAAAAAGCCGGCACCTGATATTTATAACTACATCATGGACAGGATGAATATTGCACCGGACCGGTGCCTCGCGTTTGAGGATTCTGCCAATGGTCTGCAATCAGCCGGCGATGCCGGGCTGATTACGCTGGTCACTGTCAATGCCTATACCGATGACCATGATTTCACGGCTGCTGCGCTGGTACTCGATACGCTGGGTGAGCCCGGACAGCCATGCCATGTGATTGCAGGCTCACCGCAACCCGGCGAGCTGGTTGATGTCGAGTTCCTTCGCATACTGCATGCCGAACATATAGCCCGCATTTCTCACCACGATGACGAGCCCTCGCTTGATCTTTGAATCCACAGCGAATTTTCTTCAGTCGGAAATACAGTCCGTATTCCGCTTCTTCAGAAAATCCGCTGTGCATCCAAATCTCTGCGCGATCATCTCGCCCCGTGGTAAGAAGTGCGGGCTGGCACAGGCAACCGGTACCGGTCAATGACAAGGATTGCGCAGCGTATGCAAGCGATCCAGCCATTTCATGTCATGGCTCTGCTGGCGCGTGCCCGGGAGCTGGAGGCGGCCGGCCGTTCCATTGTGCACATGGAGATCGGTGAGCCGGATTTTGTAACACCACAGCCGGTCATCGATGCCGGCATACAGGCGCTGACTGAAGGGCGCACCCATTACACACCGGCAGTAGGCCTGGCGGCGCTGCGTGAGCGCATTGCCGGGTTTTACGAGGAACGTTATGGTGTTACGGTTGCACCGCAGCGTATCGTGATCACGCCGGGGGCATCGGCGGCATTGCAACTGGTGATGGCAGTGCTGGTCAATCCGGGTGATGCCGTACTGATGGCGGACCCGGGCTATCCCTGCAACCGTAATTTTGTTTACCTGCTCAATGGTGAGGCAGTCAGTATCCCGGTGGATGCCAGTACCGGTTATCAGCCAACAGTGGAGCAGGTGTGTGCCGCCTGGCAGGAGAACAGCCGCATGTTGCTGCTGGCCTCGCCATCCAACCCGACCGGCACTCTGCTGGATACCGGGACCCTGGCGGCACTGTATGCGGAGACAGCCAGGCAAAATGCCAGCCTGGTTGTGGATGAGATTTACCATGGCCTGACCTACGATCAATCGGCTGCCACTGCGCTCGCTGTTGCTGACGATATTATTATCATTAACAGTTTCTCGAAATACTTTGGTATGACCGGCTGGCGGCTGGGCTGGCTGGTAGCGCCGCCTGACATGGTGCCGGAATTCGACAAGCTGGCGCAGAATCTGTTTCTGGCTGCGCCGACGCTGGCCCAGTATGCGGCGTTGACTGCATTCGAGCCGGAGAATATTGCCATTCTCGATGAGCGCCGCGAGGCCTTCCGCCAGCGGCGTGATTTCCTGCTGCCGGCCCTGCGTGAGCTTGGTTTTGATATTCCGCTAACCCCGGGCGGCGCCTTTTACCTGTATGCCAATTGCAGCCGCTTCACCGACGACAGTTACGCGTTTTCACAGCAGCTGCTGGAAGAGGCGGGCGTGGCGATAACACCGGGTATCGATTTCGGGGTGAACAAACCCGGACAGCATGTGCGGTTTGCCTATACGACCTCGCTGGAGAATCTGGAGGAAGGTGTACGGCGGTTGCGGGATTTTGTGAATATATAGCCGCATGCAGAGACGCAGAGGAAGATAAAGAAAACCCTTGCCACAGAGAATGCAGAGATCAGGGATTGGCTAACTTGGGCGCGGCGGCCTTCGTTCAATCGTTGGTCGCCGTTTTTGTTTTTGGAGCATCCCTGTGTCGATGGTGTCCGTAAGATAAATATGATGATAGTGTCAGTGATTTGACGCAGATCAATGCAGATATCATCCAGCAATTTACAGTTGTGCCAAGACCTGCGTAGTTGTAGTCGCAATTTAGAAAAGAGAATGAACGATGGTTATTGAAAACATTAAATGGGTTCTTATTGCTGCTGTAATCTGGTTCGGCCTCTATAAGATTGCAACAGTCATCGCTGTTACCCCCCTTTTCTAGTTTCTACAAACACGCTTTTCACTCGCGGCCATGTCAATATTTGGCGAGGCCTCATTAATAGTACATCACCACCCCGTCCAGGGAGGGAGGGATTGATGAATACTGAACCAGGGAAGAAATGAAATGACTGATTTACTAGTGGCCCTGATGCTGGTCGGCGCAGCTGTTGGGATAGTTACCGTAACCGGTGTCCTTGTCTGGTGTTGGGTGAAGCGGCCACGAAGGCACTAGAGTAAATTCTGAAGCAGGTTCTGGCCCTTTAATCGTCTTTTTCCTTGCGTCTTTGCGCGAGGAATGATTTTCTCTGATTAGACGGTATCCCTGAATTCTCTCACCCACATCGCCGTCGCACCGGCAACCGAAGCCGGCATGGCCAGAAAATTCACCACCGGGATCATGGTTATCAGCAGCGAGCCACCGCCGAAGCCCCACGACAGCAGACGTCGCTGCCGCAGCCGTTTTTTCTGTTCAGCAAAGTGCAGCATGTGGTTGGCCATCGGGTAGTCGGCATATTCAATTGCCAGCATCCAGGCGCTGAACAAGCCCCACAGGAATGGTGCAGCAAGGTTGATACCCGGGACCAGGAACAGCATACCCATCGGAATCGCCCGCACGATGAAATACAGCAGTTTACGCAGTTCCGACAGGATGCCGGGCACGATATCCTTCAGCACTGCCCGCCAGCCACCAACGTCATCCAGTGACTGTCCAGTCAGGTGTTTTTCCACGGCCTCGGCCAGCAAACCGTTAAACGGTGCGGCAACCAGGTTGGTCAGCAGGCTAAAGCCATAGAAAATCAGCAATACCCCGGTCAGCACGAATAACGGCCACAACAGGTAGCGCAGCCATTCAAGCCAGGACGGCAAATATCCCAGCAGCCAGTTCATCAGGATCTCGAGCCAGTGCACACCGACCATGATGGCGGTGGTGAACAGGATCGTGCTGATCAGTGTCGGGATGACAACGTATCGCCGCAAGCCGGGCGCGCGCATCAGTCGCAGACCCTCGCGCAGATAACCGAAGCCGTTGAATAGATCATTCATTTGAATTTCCCGGTTTGCCTGTCTTGATTCAATCCCTGCCTGGCCAGTAATGCGGTACCGTAGGCGGCCTGCTGGTGTTCGGCAACCACCACCGGTACACCGAGCGCTGCCTCGCGGATTTCGCGCCAGGCATCATTGCGCGCACCACCACCGATACTGTGGACCCGTGCCGGGTAAGGTGCGCCCAGTTGTTCCAGCAGGCGGTAACCACGCTGTTCGATGGCGGCGATACCCTCGAGGATGCCCTGAAAAAATACCGCGTCATCCACCGGCCGTGGTTCCAGTCGCGGTGCCAGTTGCGGGTTATTTTCCGGGAAACGCTCGCCGGTCGATGGCAGGGGATAGTAGTCCAGGCCGGTCGGCGTGTCAGGTTGCAACCTGGCTGACAGCGCATCGATTTCCGGCTTGCTGAAGTACTTTTGTAGCACGGCGCCACCGGTGTTGGATGCGCCACCGACCAGCCAGTGGTCCCCCAGCCGGTGGCTGTAAATGCCGTAGCGCGGGTCGAATACCGGGGTATCGGTGTGGATCTTCAACACCAGCGTACTGCCGAGCGAGCTGACGGCCTCGCCGGGGGCTGCGCCGGTGGCGAGAAAGGCGGCAGTACTGTCAGTGGTGCCGCTGACTATGCGGGTTGCCGGGTCAAGACCCCAGCGTTCACACAGGGCGGCATCGAGTGTGCCGATGGTCTGCCCCGGCGGAACCACCTCCGGCAGCACTGCGCGGTCAACACCCAGTTCATCCAGCCAGCCGGGCCAGCAACGGGACACCGGGTCATAACCGAGTTTCAGGGCATTGTTCTCGTCCGTGGTATCAAAACGACCGGCAAGTCGTCCAAGCAGCCAGTCGGCCTGGTGTAATACGCGGCTGGCGTTGGCCGTCAGCCCGCTGGTCTGCAGGTAGAGCAGTTTGGCAAGCCCGGAACTGGCGCCATGGGCGCCGCTGTCGGCCGGTGCAGTTGCCGCAATGCGGGTGGCCTCGGCCGTGGCCCGGGCATCGTTGTACATCAGGGCCGGCGCCAGCGGGGTACCGTCACTGTCACAGCAGAGCAGGGTGCCGGAGGTGCCGTCGATGGCAATGGCGGCGACATCGGTCAGTTGCGTTGTCGCCGCCAGTCGGTCAAGCAGCTGGCAGAGCGCCCGCCACCAGAGACCGGCATCCTGCTCGCTGGTCCCGGCCTGCTGCACAGGGGCAGGCAGCGATGCCCTGGCTTCAGCCTGGATTACCCCGGCGGCGCCAATCACGCAGGCGCGGCAGCCGGAGGTGCCAATGTCGATGCCGAGGTAGTGGGTCATACTCGAATGATCCGTGCAGGAGCGACTTCAGTCGCGATAACTAACCCGGAAATTTCATAAATCTGCGCAAAGATCGCGCAGGATATTGGTTTCACAAGGAAATTTCCGATGGAGCGGCGTATCAGTGATTACGACCGACTGAGGAAATATTCCTTGTGGAATCAAGAGACCAGCGAGATTGTGCATGATTTATGAATTTTTCGGGCTTACTGAAATAGCGAAGATTCATCGCGACTGAAGTCGCTGCTGCCACAAATGAACCCGGTTTCCGGTTATTTCAACACCACCGCCGATGCCGGTGTCCAGCCATCCTGGCGGTGCTCGACCACGATATCGGTGTAGATACCACCACGCACGTTGAATTCTGCGCGCAACCGCATGAAGCGTGGCCGGGTGGCAGCAACCAGGTCGTCGAGGATGCGGTTGGTGACGGCCTCGTGGAAGGCGCCCTCATCACGGAATGACCAGACATACAGTTTCAGCGACTTGAGTTCCACGCACAGGGCGTCCGGTACGTATTCGAGATGCAGAGTAGCGAAATCCGGCTGGCCGGTTTTCGGGCACAGGCAGGTGAATTCCGGTACCCGGATACGGATGGTGTAGTCGCGCTCCGGTGTCGGGTTGGCGAAGGTCTCGATGCTGGCACGGGTTGTCATGGCGCTCAAGATACTCGACACAAGATGCTGTGTGCAAGCGATCCCGGTTCACAAAAAGTTGTATGTAACACGGTTTTTCGAGTACATTAGCCGTCCATGCGGCTCACCAAGATAAAGCTGGCAGGGTTCAAATCGTTCGTTGATCCCACCACGATTTATATCCCCAGTAAACTTGTCGGCGTAGTCGGTCCGAACGGCTGCGGCAAGTCCAATATTATTGATGCGGTCCGCTGGGTCATGGGCGAGACCTCGGCCAAGCACCTGCGCGGTGACTCCATGGCGGATGTCATCTTCAACGGCTCCTCGTCACGCAAGCCGGTGGGTCATGCCAGTATCGAGCTGGCCTTCGACAACAGTGATGGCACCATCACCGGTCAGTATGCCGGTTACAACGAGATTGCCATTCGCCGCCAGGTGTCCCGTGATGGCACCTCTACCTATTACCTGAACGGCACCAAGTGCCGCCGCCGTGATATTACCGATATCTTCCTCGGTACCGGACTCGGCCCGCGCAGCTATTCCATTATCGAACAGGGCATGATCTCGCGCCTGATCGAGGCCAGGCCGGAGGACCTGCGGGTATTTCTGGAGGAGGCCGCCGGTATTTCCAAATACAAGGAACGCCGCCGCGAGACCGAGAACCGCATCCGCCACACGCGCGAAAATCTTGATCGCCTGAATGACCTGCTCGAGGAAATCGACAAACAACTCGACAAACTGAAACGGCAGTCACGTGCCGCCGGGCGCTACAAGGAACTGAAGGAAGAGGAACGCCAGGTCAAGGCGGAATTGCTGGCACTGCGCTACAGCAGTCTGCACGAGGATTGCAGCCAGCGCGAAACGCAGATCCACGAACGCGAGATGGCGATGGAATCGGCACTGGCGGCCCAGCGTGCCATCGAGGCTGAACTGGAGAAACTGCGTGATGGTCTGACCGGCGCCAACGATGCCTTTAATACAGTACAGGGCCATTACTACAAACTCGGTGCCGACGTGGCCCGCGTCGAGCAGGCCATCCAGCACAGCAAGGAATCACGCCAGCAACAACAACAGGAACTGGCGCGCGCGGAGCAGACCCTCGGCGAGATCGGCAAACATATCGAACGCGACAGCGAGCGGCTGCAGCAACTGCTGCAGGATATTAATCACATCGAGCCGGAATTGCAGGCAGTACAGGCAAAAGCGGAGGACTCCACCGCCATGCTGGAACAGGCCGAGCAGGCCATGCATGCGTGGCAACAGGAATGGGAGGAATTCAACCAGCGCTCGGCCGAGCGTTCACAGTCGGTGCAGGTCGAGCGTACCCGCATCGATCACCTGGAACGTCACATGCAACAGCTGGAAGACCGGCTGCAGCGCATGAGCCAGGAACAACTGGATCTGGATAATGCGGCGCCCGATAACGAGATTGACGTCTTGATCCAGTCGGCCCGGGAACAGGAAGAACTGGCCTCGGCGAAGCAGTCGTTACTGATGGCTGCCGGTCAGCGCATTAATGAAACCCGTTCCGGTATTGACCTGCGCGAGCAGGAAACCGTCGCACTGCAGAGTACCCACCACGATCTGCGCGGCCAGTTGTCATCGCTGCAGACCCTGCAGCAGGCAGCGCTGGGGCAACGCTCCGTGGCCGTGTCCGGCTGGCTCACTGCACAGGGCCTGGCGGACGCACCGCGCCTGGCGCAGCATATCGATGTCGAGAGCGGTTGGGAGCATGCGGTTGAAACCGTGCTGGGCCAGTACCTCGAGGCGGTCTGTGTCGATGGTTTCGAGCATGCCGAACAGATGCTGGCCGGCTTCGAGCAGGGCGCAGTGGCGCTGTTTAATACCCGTGCCGGTGGCACGGCATCACAGAATACCACCGCACTGGCGCCGCTGGCCGACAAGATCCGGTCGCCGTGGTCCATGGCGGGCCTGCTGGATAACGTCTATGCTGCAGATTCACTCTCGGAAGCCCTTGGCAAGGCCGATTCACTGTCGACAAATGCATCGATCGTCACCCGTGACGGCATCTGGCTCGGCCAGGGTTGGCTGCGGGTGGCCCGTGATGCCGACGAGAAGGCCGGTGTACTGCAACGTGAACGCGAGATCAGTCAGTTACAGGCTGACATCACGGCGCAGGCTGAACAGCTGGATGCACTGCGCACGGATACGGCCTCGGCGCGTGCTGACCTGATCGCGGCCGAGCAGGAACGTGACCAGCTGCAAAACGAATACAACGATGCACATCGCCGTGCCAGCGAACTGCAGGCTGAGCTGGCCGCCTGTCGTTCGCGTCTGGAGCATCACCAGGACCGCAGTGAGGGTGTGCTGAAGGAGACCGAGGAGTTGCGCAGCCAGAAGGCGCGCGAGCAGGAAGAACACAGTGGTGCGCACAGTCGTCTCGAAGAAGCGCTGGCGGCAATGGAGGCGCTGATGCAGGAACGCGAAGCGCGTACCCGCCAGCAGCAGACACTGACGCTGGCGCTGGACACGGCTCGTGAACAGTCACGGTCAGCGCAGCAGACCATGCATGAACTGGCGTTGCGGGCTGCGTCCATGCACACGGCCAGGACAGCCACGGAAGAAAACCTCGAACGCATGCGCGAGCAGTTGCGACAGCTGGTCAATCGTCGTGACGAACTCAGTGGCATTCTGTCACACGGCGACACTCCGATCGTGGAACTCGAGGGCCAGCTTGGCACTCTGCTGATAAAACGTTCAGAGGTTGAGACCGAACTGGCCACGGCACGCAAACAGGTGGAAGATATCGAGCACGGTGTACGCCAGAAGGACCAGGAACGTGTTCACAAGGAACGCTCCGTTGCCAGCCAGCGCGAGCAGGTCGAACATGACCGCATGGCGTGGCAGGAGATCAAGGTTCGCAGCGATACGGTGCTGGAGCAGATCAACGAGGCCGGTTTCGATTACAGCAAACTGCTGGAAGAAATCGACGCAGAGGCCACGGTGGATGCCTGGGTCGAACAGGCCGAGACCCTGGAAAAGCGTATCCAGCGGCTGGGTCCCATTAATCTCGCCGCCATTGACGAGTTCGAGGAAGAGTCGGAACGCAAGGTGTATCTCGATGCCCAGTACGCCGACCTGACGGAAGCGCTGCAGACGCTGGAAAATGCCATCGCCAGGATCGACAAGGAGACGCGCGACCGTTTCAGGGAGACCTTCGACAAGGTCAATATCGGTCTGCAGAAGCGTTTCCCGCGCCTGTTTGGTGGCGGTCACGCCTACCTGGAATTGACCGGCGAGGACCTGCTGGACACGGGCGTTACCGTGATGGCACGGCCGCCGGGCAAGCGCAACAGCACCATCCACCTGCTGTCCGGTGGTGAAAAGGCGCTGACGGCAATTGCCATGGTGTTCTCGATTTTCGAACTGAATCCTTCACCGTTCTGCATGCTCGACGAGGTGGATGCACCGCTTGACGATGCCAATGTCGGTCGTTATTGCGATATGGTGCGCGAGATGTCGGGGCAGGTGCAGTTCATTTTTATTACCCACAACAAGATCACCATGGAGATGGCCCATCAGCTGACTGGTGTCACCATGAACGAGCCAGGCGTGTCGCGCCTGGTCGCGGTGGACATCGATGAGGCGGTCGAGATGGCGGCGATGTAGCCGCTGATTGTTTCTGCTACCTGTAGAGTTACGTTATGGAGAATATGCGCTGGATACTGCTGCTTGCCGGGTTCGTTGTCGTGCTCGGTATTTACCTGTTTGGACGTTATCACAGCAAGCGTGAAGACGAGGCCGAACGGGACATGCGACCCTCAACCCGATATGCCGGCGATAGCGATCCGTTGTTCGATCAGCCGGGTGACAACACGGTGGTCGAGGCCGAGCTGGAACGTCTCGAACGGCTCGAACGGCTCATCTCGGAAGACACCACGCCACCACCGGATATCGCCCCGGTCAGCAGCGAAAACGAGCAGGCACCCCCGATCGCGCCGGACAAGGTCGTGACCCTGTTTGTACTGGCGCCGACCGGTGTGCCGTTCCCCGGTAATTTTATTCTCGAGGCAATGCAGACTGCCGGTCTGCAGTTCGGCGATATGGATATTTTTCACCACGTGGGAAAATGCCAGGGCCGCGAGGAATCCCTGTTCTCGGTTGCCAACCTGGTTGAGCCGGGTACCTTCAATCCGGCGGCGATGGAGACGTTTGCTACCGAGGGTCTGGTGTTGTTCCTGCAGTTGCCGGGTCCGCTTGACCCGACCAAGGCCTTCGACAGTATGGTGAAAGCAGGGCAGTCACTGGCCGAGAGTCTTGGCGGTACGATCTGCGATGCCACGCGCAGTGCGCTGACCAACCAGACCATTGGCCACATGCGCGAGGACGTGATCGATTACCAGCTCAGGCAGCGGGTGGCCAAGACGGCGTCATGAGCGTTCCGCAAGCGGTGCGCAAGCGTGCCGCCGACCTGCACCAGGAACTCCATGAGCACAACTATCGCTATTACGTTCTCGATGACCCGGTCATCACCGATGCCGGGTATGACCAGCTGCTGCGTGAACTGCAGGATATCGAGGCGCAGTATCCCGAACTGATCAGCCCGGATTCACCGACCCAGCGTGTTGGTGCCGCACCCCGCAAGGAGTTTGGCGAAGTCCGGCATGCCGTGCGCATGCTGTCGCTGGACAATGCGTTTAGTGACGAGGAACTCACCAACTTCGACCGCCGCGTACGCGAACGTCTCGAGATTGAGACGGTCGAGTATGCCGCCGAGCCAAAGCTCGACGGTGTTGCCGTCAGCATGCGGTATGAAGATGGTGTACTGGTGCGTGCAGCGACCCGCGGAGATGGTGTCACCGGTGAGGACATTACCAATAATGTCCGCACCATTGCCGGTGTGCCGCTGCGACTCGATGGACACGGTATTCCTGCCGTGCTCGAGGTGCGTGGTGAAGTCTACCTGTCACACAAGGGCTTTGCGCAACTGAACAGGCAGGCGCTCGCGAATGACCAGAAGACCTTCGTCAATCCACGCAATGCCGCAGCCGGCAGCTTGCGTCAGCTGGACCCGAAAAACACTGCTGCAAGGCCGCTGGAGATGTACTGCTACGGTGTCGGCCTGGTCGAGGGCAGCACGTTGCCCGACCGGCATACAGACATCCTGCAACGGCTGGCCGGCTGGCGCCTGCGTGTATACGATGGTATTGAGCGCGTGACGGGCCTGGACGGTTGTGTTGCCTATTATGAAAGGCTCGGTCAGGCCCGCGCCAGCCTGCCATTTGATATCGACGGCGTGGTCTTCAAGGTTGACCGCCTTGACCAGCAGCAAGCACTGGGTTTTGTTGCGCGGGCGCCACGCTGGGCCATTGCCCGCAAGTTCCCGGCACAGGAGGAGCAGACCCGGGTGCTGGATATCGACATCCAGGTCGGGCGTACCGGGGCACTAACACCGGTTGCGCGGCTCGAACCGGTATTTGTCGGTGGCGTCACCGTCACCAATGCCACCCTGCATAACGCCGACGAAGTGCAGCGCAAGGATGTCCGCAAGGGCGATACCGTGATTATCCGGCGTGCCGGCGATGTTATCCCGGAAGTGGTGCGTGTCATCAGGGAAAAACGGGTCAAGGGCGCGCGCGCCTTCAAGATGCCGGCAAGCTGCCCGGAGTGCGGGTCAACCGTCGAGCGCGTCGAGGGCGAGGTGGTGGCGCGATGTACCAGCGGCCTGTTCTGCCCGGCCCAGCGCAAGGAGGCTATCAAGCACTTCGCTTCGCGCCGCGCCATGGATATTGACGGCCTCGGCGACAAACTGGTGGACCAGTTGGTTGAGCGGAAACTGATCAGTGACATCAGTGACCTTTACCGGTTAACGGTCGATGACATTGCCGGCCTCGGGCGCATGGCGGAAAAATCGGCCGCCAATCTCGTCAATGCGCTGGGAAAGAGCAAGGATACCACGCTGGAACGGTTTATCTATGCACTCGGCATCCGCGAGGTAGGGGAAGCCACGGCCCGGATTCTTGCCCGGGAATTTGGTGAACTGGAGCCGCTCATGCAGGCCGATGCCGAGACCTTGCAGGAAGTGCGTGATGTCGGCCCGGTCGTCGCACAGCACATCGTCGGCTTCTTTGCGGAAACGCATAACCGCGATGTCATCCGCAAACTGATTGACGCCGGGGTGCATTGGCCGGCGGTTGAGAAGCCGCAGCAGCAACCACTCGCCGGCAAGACTTTTGTGATTACCGGCAGCCTGTCCATGCCGCGCAATGAACTGAAAGCCAGACTGCAGGCGGCCGGCGCCAGGGTCGCGGGCAGCGTATCGAAGCAGACCGATTACGTAGTAGCGGGAGAGCAAGCCGGTTCAAAATTGAACAAGGCAAATGAACTGGGTATAACTGTTCTGAATGAAGCCGACTGTATGGAATTATTACAGTGAATGCCGTTGGTTAACTGTCTGGTAATAATAACGTTGCCATGAATCATCTCGCGCATGCCTCAACCGGAAGCGGGATTTCCCACATATACCTTCGCTCCCTTTAGGACTACTATAATGCCACATGGCCGTGCAGCTACAACCCTGACGACAATTATAAGAAATACACATAACCTACAGATATGTAAGGACTATAAATGCGGTATTTTCGAGAGCTGGCGGGCCTCTGTGGCGTGTTCATGTTGCTTTGCCTGCCTGTGGTTCTGCCCGCTGCGGATGATTACACCAGCCCTGACACCATCGAGGGGACCATTGTTATCGATGCCGGGCAACTGATCGAGCTGGTGGGCAACAACGATGATATGGTCATGATTGACTCCCGCATCAAGGAAGATCGCACGGAAGGTTACATCGAGGGCTCACATCACCTTGTTGATCGCGACACGGACTGTGACTCACTCGCCAGATTACTGTCTGACAAGACTACGCCGGTGGTGTTCTACTGCAACAGTATTAACTGTGACCGCAGTGACAGGGCGGTAGTCATTGCGCGTGATTGTGGTTATACAGAGATCTACTGGTTTCGCGGTGGTGTTGAAGAGTGGCGTGAGAAAAGTTTTCCACTCATCCAGTAACTAACCCGTAAATCCTTCATGCTGAAACCCTTCAGGATAAACATGCTCACCGGCCTGGTGTTGAGCATTATTTTGCTGGGTATTATCAGCACCGCCATGACGCTGGTAACAACCCGCGTGTATCGCGACCTTACCTTTGATTTTCAGAGCGACTACATGATGCGGCTGGTCTCCATTCGCGCAACTGACATCCTTGTCGAACAGGCCGACAGTGCAGAACATCTCGGTCTCGGGATTCAGAGTATGGGCCGATTCCGCACAGCGTTCGCTTCCAGTGATGCCGCGCAGCTGAATGCTGTACTCGTGGACCAGTTCCGGCAGGGAATCGTCACGGCAAACATGGTCAAGGTAGTGAGGTTCTATACTTTTGACGAGAACTACGACTTGCTGGGTATGGGTACGCGCGGCAATGCTGTACCGGCAGGCGATGTCATTATATGTCACGGACTGATTTCCAGGGCGCGCATCCGTGAGGGCGCAAAACTGCTCAATACAATGTCCGAGGTCTGTCTTTACGATGGCCGGCCATACCAGGCTGTGATCGTCGCTATTGGCAATCTCAAACCACAGGGGTACCTGATGGTGGTATCCGATCCGGTTGCCGCGCTTGCCACGATTGATACCCTGTTGCACATGCCGGTAATGCTGGAGACGACTGACGGTACATTGCTGTACCGCAGTCAGAACTGGCAGGACACCATCGCCGAAAACGCGGTGATTTCCGGTTATGTCCTGAATACCAATGACTCGCAGCCGGCACTGAGAATTACCGCGGCCCGCAATGCCAATGCGCTGGTCGCCAAGCTGGACCGCACCAACAGCTGGCTGCTGGCGATTGTCGTTGTCATTATCCTGTTTACCGTGTTGATGGCACTCTGGTTTGTACGTCGCTCCGTATTCAAGCCGCTACGCGAATTGACTTTTCAGTTGCGTGAAGGCCGTCTGGGCAAGAGTATCCGGTCTGACCTGCCTGCATTACCGGCCGGAGCCAATGCGCCGGTCAGCTTCGATGCGCTGGGTGAGTTGTATGAAACGCTGCGTGATATGGCCATTCGCGATCCGTTGACCCGGACCTACAACCGCGCACTGTTTGAAGACCGTCTCAAGCAGGCGATTGCCGAGCATCGCCGGACCCCCACCACGGTTGCTGTCCTGTTGACCGACATGGTGCGGTTTAAATACGTCAATGACCTGCTGGGCCATCACATCGGCGACCTGTTGCTGAAGCAGGTGGTGGACCGTATCAGAAGTGCCTTGCGCGAATCGGACACACTGGCGCGCCTGGGTGGTGATGAGTTTACCGTTATCCTGCCCGATACGGATGGTGGCCAGGCATTGCAGGTAGCCGAGAAGATTGTGCGTGTCATGGCAGCAGATTTCGCGATCGAGCGGCACAAGCTGTCAGCCTCGGTATCTATTGGTATCGCACTGATGCCGGACCATGGCGAGGATGTCGAAACCCTGTTGCGCCATGCTGACTATGCAATGTACTCGGCCAAGCGCAAGCAGCCCGGTGTTGCGATCTATGATCCGATGACAACAGCAGAGATCAATGCTGCACGCATGACACTCGACGGTATGTTGAACGAGAACATCGAGCGTAATGACCTGTTTCTGGTGTACCAGCCGGTCATGGACTTCAAGACCGGCAAGATCAGTTATCTGGAAGCGCTGGTGCGCTGGCGTCAGTCTGACGGCACGATCATCCTGCCGGAGACCTTCATCCGGGTGGCCGAGCAGAGCGGGCTGATCCGCCAGTTGTCCGAATGGATTGTCGATACCGCCTGCCGCGAACTGGCTGTGCTGAAGCGTAACAGCCCCGACCTGCGTGTCGGTATCAACCTGTCGATGCATAACCTGCACGATCATGATCTGGCCGAGCAGATTGGCCGGTCGCTGGACCACTACCAGCTCAACCCGGACTCACTGCTGCTGGAGATTACCGAGACCGGGGTTATGCTGGATCCCGAGCAGGTCATCGAGATGCTCAATGAACTCAGCAGCATGGGCCTGCAACTATCGGTCGATGATTTTGGCACCGGTCATTCCTCGCTGGCCTACCTGAAACGCCTGCCGGTGCATACCCTCAAGGTGGACAAGTCGTTTGTCACGGATATGGACACGGACGAGGACAATGCCTCCATCGTGCTGGCCACCATTGATCTTGCCCACAGCCTCGGGCTGAGCGTGACGGCCGAGGGTGTCGAGACCCGGACGGTCTATGAAATGCTCCGGGAAATGGGCTGCGACAGCTATCAGGGGTATTATGTCAGCTATCCCATGGAGATGGCCGGTGTTTCCGAGTGGCTGAACAACGGGCGCATGACCCAGGCACGATGATCTAACCCGTAAATTTCCTTGTGGAGCCAGGAGACAAGCGAGATTGTGCATGATTTATGAATTTGTCCAAGGAGCGCAAGATGTTAAATCGATTATTCCCGGTACTGCTGATTGTCCTGCTAACGGCCTGCACGGATACCGACCCGACGGAGTCCGGTGAGCATGTCTTGAAAACCCGGACGGACGCCATGCACAAGGCGCGTAATACCCAGCAGTTGCTTGATGATGCGCATGAACGCCAGCGACAGCAGATCGACGAGGTAGCGCAGTAACTGATTGCGTAGCCGCTATGACCCGTATTATCACCATTACCAGTGGCCTTGCCGGTGTTGGCAAGACCCACCTTGCCATTAACCTGGCGGCCGAGCTGGTCAGGAAAGGGCGGCTGACCGGGCTCTATCATGATGATAGTGGCCATGCCTCGATCGACCGGTTGCTGCAGCTGTCTCGCAACAGCGCGCCGAAAAGCACCCCGGACAGTGGTGATGTACTGTGCCATGGTTACCAGGGCATCGACGTGATTTCTTCACGCTACCCGTTGGCTGGCTGGAACGGTCTCGACGGCAGGCAGCTTGACATCTTGCTTTCAGCGCATGAGGCGTGGACGGGATACGATGACTTTATTATCGACACTTCCGGTATGTCGCCACGCGGTGTGGTCGCCTGTTGCCTGTTGTCGCAGCCGGTGCTGCTGGTGGTCACGCCAGAGTCCCGGTCACAGGCAGAGGCGTTTGCGCTGTTGAAAGTGTTGCAGCTGAATGACTTCAGTAGCCCGGTTTTTCTGGTCATCAACAACGCATCCGCAACCGATGATGTCAGCGGCATACACGACCGTCTTGCCGAGATGGCCGAACAGCATCTCGGGCTGGAGATCCCGCTATTGGGTACGGTTGCCAGTGATGATCATGTGATGTCAGCGCAACGCCTGCACCAGGCATTTACCTCGGTTTTCCCGGAGGCAACGGCGTCCGGTGATATCGTCAAGCTGGCGGATGCCATGATGCGGGTGCAATCGCATGATGTGGCAGGTGCAAATAACCTGGCCGGTTTCTGGAAGGCGTTGGTGCATGTCATGCGTACACCGGTACACCTGGCCGGCAACACGGACCTGTCGGACTATGATCAGCAGGAGCCGCCGCTGGTGGTGGATACGGTCACGCCAGCTGAACCGGTCCGCACGGAGTCGACGTTATTGCGCTATGAAGGGCCGATGGTGCGACTGGACAGCGTGATGGAGAGTTTCTCCGGTGTCATGCATGTCATGGCGGATGACATGCTGGCATTTTATGACCGATTGCTGGATATGGACGACAAGGTGCCCCTGGCCGAGAGTCCGGCCGTGAATAATGCCGCGGCGCTTGAACAGAAGCTGGCAATCATTTTACGCGTGCTGAAAGAGGCCATTGGCAAGCAGCAAAAAGTATGTGTGCAGGTCGAGGAGAACAGTGTTGCCGAGGATGACGAGGACTGGCTCAGGCCCGGTCACTACATCAAGTACGCCTTCCTGGTGCCGGCCGAGGACGATGCGCTGGCGCAATTGACCCGGGAAATGGAACATCTGCCCGGTTTGCGACATAACAAGGGCGAGGATGGCGAGTGTATATGTGAAGTTATATCGACCTTGCGTGATGTCTGTCTGAGTGTCGTGCATACCCCGCAGGGTGAAATCCGGATTCACTACTGGCATGCGCCGGAACAGGATGCGGGGGTATCAGCGTCGCAGCCGGTTAGTCGTTCACTCGATCATCACCCGGCCCACAAGCGGGTGCATTAGCCACGGAAGAACAGTGAAGCGTGAGACGTGAATTCAACACCATCTCACGTCTCACGCTTCACGCAGATTGTAGCCCGGATTTATTCCGATGCTGTTTCGCTGTCTTCAGCCGGTGCAGCCGCAGTTTCTTCAGCAGCAGGGGCTTCTTCATCTGCAGAGGTTTCTGCCGGAGCTTCTTCGGCAGCCGGGGCTGAACTGGCAGTGATGGTGACATCGGCAGCGGCGCGGGCTTCCTGCAGGTGTTGTTGCAGCAGCTTGTTGGCCATGGCGAGCTTCAGTCGGTCCTTGACCTCGTCATAGGACGGCGGGGTGGTATCGCGGGTGTCCTCGAGCAGTATGATGTGCCAGCCAAACTGGGTCTCGACCGGTTCCCTGGTGTAGCTGCCTTTCTCAAGTTGTGCCGTGGCGTCAGAGAATGGTTTCACCATCTGGGCCGGGGCGAACCAGCCGAGCTTGCCACCACTGGTGCCGGACGGGCCGGTGGACTTTGCCTTCGCCAGTTCGGCAAAGTCGGCACCGCCATCCAGTTCGACGATGATGGCAGTCGCTTCTTCCTGTGTTTTAACAAGGATGTGACGGGCGTTGTACTCGGTACCCGGACTGCCAAGCTGGGCGTCGTAAAGCTGCTTCGCCATCTCGTCGCTGATTGGATTGTTGCTGCTGAAGTCCTGGATGGCGGCGCGTGCCAGCACTGCACGTTCCTGCTGCTGAAGCAGCGCCGCGACATCCTGCTTGCTGTCGAGGCCCTTGTTAACACCTTCCTGGCGCATCAGTTCCAGGTTGATCAGTTCTTCCAGGATGGTAGCATCGTCACTGGCGCCGGGCCGGCTTGCCTGGCGCTGGGAGGCGTAGGCATCGAAGACCGGCCGGGTAATGGCGGTGCCGTTAACGGTTGCCAGGACCGGGCCGCCGATGACAGTGTTGCTGCTGTTGTCGTTGTCATTACCGTCACGGGGGGTCTGCAACTGGTCGCAGCCCTGCAGTGCGATCAGTGTCAGGGTTAATGTCAGGATTATCGGGTAGCGCATGATAGTTACCTTGCTGGTTGGTGGTTAAAGTTCGTCTGGCGATTTCGCCTGGATGCTGAGGGCATGAATGTCAGAATGCATCATGTCACCGACCGCATCGTAGACCAGGCGATGTCGCTGGATCAGGTTCTTGCCGGTAAAGGCGTCAGCGACGATAGTCACGATATAATGACCGCCGCCGCTGGCTGCACCGGCATGGCCGGCATGTTTGGCACTTTCATCGACAATCTCGAGTTCGGAGGGTTCCAGCGCGCCCTGCAGCAGAGCGCGGATTTTCTCGACGCGTGCATCGACTGCCATTATATCCATCATTACGGCAATACCTTTTTGAATGGTTTGACGGTAACGTTGGCATACACGCCGGCGGCAACGTAGGGATCGGCGTCGGCCCAGTCTTGCGCGGCTTGCAGTGATTCAAACTCGGCAACCACCAGACTGCCGCTGAAACCGGCCGGACCAGGGTCCGGGCTGTCGATGGCCGGGTGCGGGCCGGCCAGTACCAGGTGGCCAGCTTCCTTGAGAGATTCCAGCCGTACCAGATGGTCCGGCCGGGCATTCAGCCGGTCGTCCAGGCTGTCGGGTTTGTCCTGGCTGATGATCGCGTAGAGCATTACTCGGATTCCGGCTTGTTTTCTTCGGCGACTTCCATGTAACGGCTGAGAAAGAAGGCCTGCACAAAGACAAACGCAATGGTCAGCCCCATCATGCCAAACAACTTGAAGTTGACCCAGGTGTCCTCGCTGTAGTTGTAGGCCACGTAGAGATTCAGAAAGCCCATGGTAACAAAAAACAGTGTCCAGGCGACGTTGAGTTTCGTCCAGACCGGTGCGGGAATGGTGATGGCATGACTCATCATGCGTTCGACCAGTGGGCGGTCACCGATAAAGTGGCTGCCGAGGAAAACGGCACCGAACAGCCAGTTGACGACAGTCGGTTTCCACATGATAAAGATCGGGTCCCGCAGCAGCATTGTCAGGCCACCGAAAAAGACCAGCAGGCCGAGGGTCACCAGGTGCATCTTTTCAAAGCGGCGGTTTTTTGCCCAGAACAGGCCGGTCTGCACCAGTGCCCCGGCAATGGCGACGCCGGTGGCAACATAAATGTCATACAGCTTGTAGGCTGCAAAAAACAGGATGATCGGAAACAGGTCGAACAGGAATTTCATGTATTGTCAGTCGCAATCGGTGGCGGGTTGGCGTTAAAGGACGTGCATCATAGACGTTTAGCCGGTGTATCGGAACCGTTTTCCGGCGATTTCCGCTGTTTTTAGTGCAGCGAGCGGTTAACCGTCCACTGGCGATAGTATTTTTCCATGACCTTGCGCACCTGTGGCGGGTAATTCAGGGCCTCCATTTGCTCCATGCCCTCGGTAAAAAAACGTGCCGCATCTTCCGGCAGGTATTTTATCAGTACGGCAAAGGCTGCTTCCATGATGTCCGGGCTGTGGCTGCGCGTGGCGACGATACCACGGTTGAGTAGCAAGACCCGCCACGGCCGGCCGGGATTGATCCTCTCCAGATCCTCACGGATGAGCGGGGCAACGGCGTCACTGATACGCCCCATTACGTCACTGAGTGCAAGCAGCTCGGCCGGATCCATGTTGCTGTTGGCAATGATCGCGAGGCCATCGACCACCGGCTCCAGGCTGTCAATCTTGCCGCCATGTGCGGCAATCCACAGAGCCAGTTCCACGGCAAGAGCGGCAATGGCATTGCGATAATCGTCCTGGCCGGAACGGCTGGCAAGGGTGGCGAGGCTTGCATGCAACTGCAGGGCGTATTCGCCAAGTTCGGTGGCATCTCCGGCATCGGTGTTGCCGGTCGCCTGCTGGTCAGCCTCGACACGGGCCATGACGTCAAGTAACTGGCCAAAGGCCTCCGTCAGCATGGCTAAATCATTATTACTGTCAGCCACGGGCATTTCGCCGGACAGGGTCAGTGCCTCGAGTTGTGCGTAGACCCGCTGGCGAATGGTATCAAGGTTTCCTGTCGGTATGTCCATGGCAGCTAATGGTAACGAATCCGGCAGCGTCAGTGCGAGACACATTACCCCTGCCGGATTGTGTTTTCATATCTCATAGATTGTGAGTGCCCTGGGGCAGGGCGCCGACGAGTCGCGTAGAATAGGCGGGATGTCGAACCACTATGATCTTCACAGTCATTCCACCGAATCCGATGGCACGCTGACTCCATCCGGTCTGGTCGAGGCTGCGCATGCCGCTGGTGTCCGCGTGCTGGCACTGACGGACCATGACACCACCGCCGGTATCGGTGCTGCCCGGCAGGCTGCTGCGGGGTTGGGGCTTTCGCTGGTGCCCGGCGTCGAGATCTCCGTTAGCTGGAGTGCCATCACGGTGCACATCCTGGGACTCAATATCGACCCCGATTGCGCAGTGTTGCAGGATGGCCTGCAACGATTGACTGCATTTCGTGACTGGCGCGCCGAGGAGATCGGTCAGCGGCTGGCCAGGGCCGGAATCGACGGGGCGTATGCAGGGGCCTGTGCACTGACCCGGGGCAGAATTGTCAGTCGCACACATTTCGCCCATTTCCTGGTGGCGCAAAACCATGCGGCCTCTGTGCGTGATGTCTTCAAGCGCTATCTCGTGCATGGCAAGCCGGGCTATGTCACGGGTGAATGGGCCGGTCTGGAAGAGGCCCTCGGCTGGATCCGGGAGGCCGGAGGACTGGCCGTTATTGCACACCCGGCGCGTTACCGGCTGACAGCCAGCAAGTTGCGCCGCCTGATTGGCGAGTTCCGCGAACTGGGCGGTATCGGACTTGAGGTCGTCTCCGGCAGTCATAGCCGTGATAATGTCCATGCCATGGCGGCATATGCCCGTACAGAAAAGCTGTTAGCTTCCTGTGGCTCTGATTATCACGGCCCCGAGAACCCGTGGGTGAGACTTGGGCAACTGGCGGACCTGCCCACCGGTTGTGTGCCGGTCTGGGAAAGTGACCAGTGGACGGTGCACTAGTCAACCACAGCCTTAATGAGCCAGTTTTTCCAGATCCACCCCGTTAACCCGCAGCCACGGCTGATTCACCATGCTGTGGAGATCATCCGTGCCGATGGCCTGGTGGTATACCCGACCGATTCCAGTCATGCGCTGGGCTGCCATGTTGGTGACAAGTGTGGCATGGAGCGTATCCGCCGTATCCGTGCACTGGACAACAAGCACAACTTCACGCTGGTCTGCCGCGACCTGTCGGAGATTGCCACCTATGCAAAGGTCGATAACAGCGCCTACCGGCTGCTGAAGTCACTGACGCCGGGACCCTATACCTTTATCCTGCGGGCCACGCACGAGGTGCCGCGGCGGTTGCAGAACCCGAAGCGCAAGACCATCGGTATCCGGGTGCCCGACCACCCGATCGTACAGGCGCTGCTGGATGAACTGGGTGAGCCGCTGATGAGTTCAACACTGATCCTGCCCGGCCAGGACATGCCGGAGACCGATGCCCATGAGATTCGCGAACTGCTGGAGCATGATGTCGATCTGGTGATTGATGGCGGGCACTGCGGCATCGAGCCGACCACGGTTATCGATATGACCTCCGGCGTGCCGCAGGTCGTGCGCGAAGGCTGCGGACCGGTGGACATGCCGGGATGAGGGTATAATCCGCCGATGTTTGAAATCACGCTTGTCCAGAAAATCGTTGCCTGGGTTCTGCCCGTTCTGTTTGCCATTACCGTGCACGAGACCGCGCACGGCTGGGTGGCATTGCGGCTTGGCGACAAGACCGCCATGATGCTGGGCCGCCTGACACTGAACCCGATCAAGCACATCGATCCCCTCGGGACCATCCTGATTCCGGGCCTGATGTACATGCTGGTGGGCTTCGTGTTCGGTTGGGCCAAGCCGGTGCCAATCACCTGGCAGAACCTGAAACAGCCGAAGCGGGACATGGTACTGGTGGCGGCTGCCGGTCCGGTAGCCAACCTGCTCATGGCCATTCTCTGGGCGCTGGTAATTCGCATCGGCCTGCTCATTGGGGACTCCGGTCTGGCGCTGGTATTTATGGGTGTGGCCGGCATCTTTATCAATACCATCCTGATGGTGTTGAACCTGCTGCCCCTGCCACCACTGGATGGTGGGCGGGTCATGACCGGCCTGCTGCCAGGACCGTTGGCGTACCGCTTCAGCCGTATCGAACCGTATGGCTTCCTGATACTGGTCGCACTGCTGGTCACGGGCCTGCTGGGTGCGTTGCTATGGCCGGTGATCGAGTTTTTCATCAGCCTGATGGCGGGAATATCCGGCCTTGATTCGCGCGCCTTTATGCGCGTGTTGATGGCACTGCTGGGTAAGTAGTGCTCTATCCATGTGATAATGACGGATAGAATAGCCACGGAATCCACGGAAGAACACGGAAAAATAAAAGCCTTAAAGACTTTTTTTCGTGTTCTTCCGTGGATTTCGTGGCAATAATATCTGTCTTTTCCAGGTTGAAAGAGTACAAGGAGAATGATTACCGCAATGAATACGCAAAGTCGCGTACTGTCCGGCATGCGTCCAACCGGGCAACTGCATCTGGGTCACTACCATGGCGTGCTGAAAAACTGGATCCGGTTACAGCACGAATTCGACTGCTACTTCTTCGTGGCCGACTGGCACGCATTGACCACGCATTATGAAGACTCGCATGTCATTGCCGACAGTGTCTGGGGCATGGTAATCGACTGGCTGGCCGCCGGTGTCAATCCGGGCTCGGCACAGTTGTTTATCCAGTCACATGTACCCGAACATGCGGAACTGCACCTGTTGTTATCCATGGTCACGCCGCTGGGCTGGCTGGAACGTGTGCCGAGTTACAAGGACCAGCAGGAGAAATTGCGCGAGCGTGATCTGGCCACCTACGGTTTCCTCGGCTACCCGTTACTGCAAAGCGCGGACATCCTTATCTATAACGCCAACAAGGTGCCGGTCGGTGAAGACCAGGTCGCGCACGTGGAACTGACCCGCGAAGTGGCGCGGCGCTTCAATCACCTCTATGGCCGCGAGCCCGGTTTCGAGGCGGCGGCAGAGGCGGCCGTGAAGAAAATGGGCAAGAAGAATGCGCGCCTCTATAAAGACCTGCGCAAGCGTTATCAGGAGCAGGGTGACCACGAGGCGCTGGTTGTTGCACGGGCACTGTTACAGGAACAACAGAACCTCGCCATCAGCGACCGTGAACGCCTGCTTGGTTACCTCGAAGGCAGTGGCCGCATGATCCTGAATGAGCCGGAAGCGCTGCTGACACCGGCCTCGAAGATGCCCGGGCTGGATGGACAGAAGATGTCGAAGTCCTACCACAACACGATCAGCCTGCGTGAGGACCCGGACAGCGTGAAGCAAAAACTTCGCACCATGCCGACCGATCCGGCGCGGGTGCGGCGCGAGGATCCGGGCAATCCGGATATCTGCCCGGTCTGGCAACTGCACGGGGTCTATTCCGACGATGGGGTCAAATCGTGGGTACGCGAGGGTTGCACCACTGCCGGTATCGGCTGCCTGGATTGTAAACAGCCGATTATCGATGCGGTGCTGGCCGAGTTGCTGCCGGTGCAGGAGCGGGCGAAGGAATTCGAGCAGGACCCGGGCCGGGTGCGTGCCATTATCAACGAGGGTTCCGAGGCGGCACGGGATGTTGCCAGGGAAACGCTGGAAGAAGTCCGGGCCGTCATGGGGCTGGAATACAGTTGACCTGGCAGACTCGAGGAAAACTGTATTAAAAAGAGAGACTTTATTGACAGGCTGGGGTAAAATCCTGCGGACGGCCACGGTCGTCTCCGGTTCTCAGCATCAGGGCATTACATGAGCGAAGACCAGAGCTGCGAAGCCACCATCAACATCCAGAATCAGGAAGAACTCCCCCTCGCTGTTGTTCAGGGCCAGGCCCTCGACTCCTTGCCGAAAGACCTCTATATCCCGCCGGATGCGCTGGAGGTATTCCTGGAGACCTTTGAAGGCCCGCTGGACCTGCTGCTGTACCTGATCCGCAAGGAAAATCTCGATATCCTGGATATCCCGATCGCCGAAATTACGAAGCAATATACTGATTATATTGAACTTATGCAGGATATGCGGCTTGAACTGGCGGCCGAGTACCTGGTCATGGCGGCCATGCTTGCCGAGATCAAATCGCGCATGCTGCTGCCACGCTCAGTCAGTCATGAAGAGGACGAGACTGATCCGCGTGCCGAGCTGGTCCGGCGTCTGCAGGAATACGAGCGCTTCAAACAGGCCGCCGAAGACATCGACGAAATGCCGCGCGTGGGCCGGGATATATTTCAGGCCGAGGCTGGCGCCGGCGAACACAAGGTGGTCAGGCTGCCGCCCGAGGTGCAGTTGCCGGACCTGATTTCCGCCCTCCAGGATGTGATGAAGCGTGTCGAGATGTATGCGCACCACCAGGTCAAGATGGAATCACTGTCGGTCCGCGAGCGCATGTCCAGCGTGCTCGACCGGATCCGCAGCCGTCACTTCACCAGTTTTGCCGACCTGTTTACCGTCGAGGAAGGGCGCATGGGTGTCGTTGTGACATTTCTTGCCATCCTTGAACTGAGCAAGGAGTCGCTGGTGCAGATTACCCAGGCAGAACCGTTTGCACCGATTCATGTAAAAGCGGCCGGCAGTGCCGAGGCTGTCCCCGAACAGGCTACAGGTACCTGAGATGGAAATAGATCGACTGAAGCAGATAGCCGAAGCCGTTTTGCTGGCGGCGGCGCGTCCCCTGACACTTGACCAGTTGCTGGCGGTGTTTGAGGAGAACGCGCGCCCGGAACGCACTGACATGCGCCAGGCCCTGCAGGTGCTGGAGTCGGACCTCGAGGGGCGTGGTGTTGAACTGGTACAGGTCGCCAGCGGCTACCGAATCCAGGTGAAGGATGACATGCAGCCCTGGGTATCACGCCTCTGGGAAGAAAAGCCGGCGCGTTATTCCCGCGCCCTGCTCGAGACGCTGGCGCTGATTACCTACCGTCAGCCGATTACCCGTGGCGAGATCGAGGAAGTGCGCGGTGTCAGTGTCAGCACCTCCATTATGAAGACCCTGCTGGAGCGTGAGTGGGTGCGTGTCATCGGTCACCGTGAAGTACCGGGGCATCCGGCCATGTATGGCACCACAAAAGAATTCCTCGACTACTTCAATCTGAAGAGTCTCGATGAAATGCCAACGCTTGCCGAGCTGCGTGATCTGAACACCATCGGTGCCGAGCTGGAGCTGGACCTGTCGGATATCCCCGAGGCACAGCTGGCGCCGGCGAATGATGACAGTGAAACCCCGGCAGAGGCGGACATCGATCCGGAAGCCGTTGAACTGGCACCTGCAGCCGATGTTGTCGAAGATAATGCTTCGATAACGACCATCCACTAGATATTCACATTGGTTTTCCCATGCCATGTCGGAACGGCTGCAAAAGGTACTGGCCCGTGCCGGTTATGGCTCCCGCCGCCAGATAGAAGACTGGATTCGTGCCGGTCGTATTGCCATTGACGGCAAGACCGCGGAGCTGGGTTGTACGATTACCGGTACCGAGAAGATCCGGATTGATGGCAAGCCGGTGTCTTGCGCGGCATCCCTTAATCGCGTCAGTCACCGTACCTTGATGTACCACAAACCGGTCGGTGAGTTGACTACGCGGTCCGACCCGGAAGGACGCCCCACGGTGTTTGACCAGCTGCCGGTGATCAAGACCGGTCGCTGGATCAGTATTGGTCGCCTCGACCTGAATACCGCCGGACTGTTGTTGCTGACCACGGATGGCGATCTCGCCAACCGGTTGATGCATCCGTCAGGTGAAATCGAACGCGTGTATGCGGTACGGGTGCTGGGTGAAGTCACCGACGATATGCTCAGGCGCCTGTTACGCGGCGTTGAACTTGATGACGGCAAGGCGGCATTCGCCGATATCAAGGATGCCGGCGGTACGGGGGCGAACCACTGGTATCATGTGACACTCAGGGAAGGCCGTAACCGCGAGGTGCGGCGCCTGTGGGAATCACAGGGGGTACAGGTCAGCCGCCTGATGCGGATCCGCTTTGGTGCAATCGGCCTGGCACGCTCGCTGCGCCCCGGGAAATACCGTGAACTGACCCGTCAGGAAAACGTGGCACTGTACCGCAGTGTTGGCATGCAGGCACCACAGTCATCGAGAAAACATGTCACCGACAAGGCATACCGCTCGCGTTCGCGTAAATAATCGAGTAGTGCTGTAGCCCGGATGCAGGCCGAAGAGCCTGCCACTGATCGTTAAATCGATAAGAACTTCCTTTATGCATGACACGCCATCAGTACAACATCGTTTATAACAAATTATTGGATGCCTACGGCCAGCAGCACTGGTGGCCGGGCGACTCGCCGTTTGAAATCATGGTCGGTGCAGTCCTGACACAGAACACGGCCTGGTCGAATGTTGAAAAGGCGATTCACAATCTCGTAACAAGGAACAAGCTGGACCCGCATGCCATTATCCGTGCGCGTCGTGATCACCTGGCAAACTGGCTGCGACCGTCCGGGTATTTCAATATCAAGGCGGAACGTCTGAAGAATTTCTGTTGCTGGTATGTCGATGCCGGTGAGTATGCTGAGCTCGATAAACTGGAAACTCCTGTCTTGCGTGACGCGTTGCTGGAAGTGAAGGGTGTTGGACCGGAAACGGCTGACGATATCCTGTTGTATGCATTCAACCGGCCAGTGTTTGTTATCGATGCCTACACGCGACGTCTGTTTGCCCGGCTGGGCCTCGTCGATGGCAAACAGGACTATGAGCAGATGCGGGCAACGTTTGAGCGACTGCTAAAGCCGGATGTTGATATGTTCAACGAGTACCATGCATTGATTGTCCGGCATGCCAGGAATGTCTGCCGGACACGGCCGGCTTGTGAGGCCTGCGTGCTGGCTGCGGAATGCCCGACGGCAGGGATTAAATAGACGCAATCACTGCTGTCTCGCATAATGACAAACAGCCG
>JBDLJX010000027.1:0-30868 GCA_039714155.1 Pseudomonadota bacterium
CGGTGGGTGATCCCTACAAGGACACCGCCGGCCCGGCCATCAACCCGTTGATCAAGATCATCAACATCGTCGCCCTGCTGATCGTGCCGCTGTTGTAAATACAGACAATGTGTAGGAGCGGCTTCAGCCGCGATCAGGTGCCAGGTATTTCATTGCTGCAATCGCGAATGAATTCGCTCCTACTGCATACAGGATCTGATCGTGAATAAATTCGCTCCTGCGTTTTTAACCTGGTGCACTCCACATCCCCTACAGCCATGACAGACGACATTAGCCCGGAAAAACTCGTTGCCGGTGACAAGAGCGGGATCGACCTGGCCGAATCGCGACCGTCACTGGGGGCTCAGCTGAAAGAACACGAGCAGCATCTCGCCACGCTGCCGGATGACTGTGACCCGATCGACCGTGCCCGTGTGCAACTGGATATCGCCGAGACCCTGCTGGCCCTGCAGCGCAAGCAGCAGAGCTGGGAGATCGCCCGCGAGGTGTTTGATACCTGTGCCGCAGCCGAGTCCTGGCAGGATGCCATCGAGGCCTGCGACATCCTGTTCCAGTGCGAGCAGCCGGAATCACTGGCGGCACTTGCCAATGGCGTCTGGCTGTCCATCACCTACCCGGTACCGGCACAACTGACTGTCGCCATGCTGCAGCACATCGTTGATGAAACGCCGGATGATTCAGATGGCGCCGCCGTTGCCGCGATGGCAGCAAATTACATTGCCGAGCTGCGCACCGGGGGCGATGACAAGGAAAACCTGACCTTCTTCACCCGGCAGATCCTGGCGGGCGTTGCCAAACGGCACCGCGGCATTGAAGATGATCCCGACATGATCAGGATGTGGATCGAAATCCTCGGCCTGAATGACGTACAGGAACTGCTGTCACGCCTGTCCGTCATGCTGGATACCATCGCCGGGGACAACTGGTGGGTTGACCGCGAGGCCCTGCGGGCGAAGCTGCCTGTAAATCAGGCGTGAGGCGCAAAGCGTGAGACGTGAAAGGTGAAGCGTGAATGTAGACGAACCAATTCACATTTATCTTATCTCACGCTTCACGCCTACTCCTGGTGGTAGTAGTCGTACTTCTCGAGTATATCGAAGGTAAAGCCCCACGCCTCGCTGTAGGACAGGCCACTGTCATCGGGAATGATGACCTTCACATACAGCTTGCCCGCATATTTTTCTTTCAGTTCGGACAGCTGCGTGTGCAGCTGCTTGCTACTGACGGCCTGGTAGGCTTCATCGGCCGCGTCCTTCAGGCGGATCTGGTAATACTTGCCTTCCTTCCAGTAACGCACCGAGACCACGTGCTTGCCACTGGCGGAACGGGCCGGCTTGATAAGCTTGTCGTACTTGACCCGCAGGTCATCGTAGTCGCCCTGCAACATCACCAGCTGCTGTTCCGAGCCGGAAACCTGCTGCCGCAGCTCGGCCAGCTCGTCGTTCTGTACGGCACGCACCAGTTCCAGCTGACGCACCTCGGCCAGTGTTTCCTGATGGCGTTCTTCCAGCATCGCATGTGAATCAGAGAGCTGCCGGAAACGGTCTTCGGCAAGACGGATATCCCGCTGTGACTGTTGCTGACTGATTTCCAGACGCTGCCGTTCCGACTCGGTTGCCAGCAAGCGCTGTTCGGTACCGGCCAGCTGCTCCCGGGTTGACTTTTGCAACTCGGAGGCCCGCATCAACTGCATGCGCAACTCGGTGATCCTGTGCTGCGCCTGTGCCAGTTGCTCCTCCAGGGTGGCGCTGGTCTCGGAAGCCGAACGCGCCAGTGCTTCTGCCTGCCGCTCCGCCTCGATGGTAGCGCGCAGTTCCCGTACCAGGTCCTGGTTACGCACCATCAGCAAGGTGCTGGCCAGCATGAAAATCATTACCACGACCATCATGATGTCGGTAAACGACGGCCAGAAACTGTCATTGCCGTTGTCGGCATCACCCCGGTAACGCAGGTCGACAAAGCCCTCGTCCATCATCAGTCAACCTGTGCCGGCAAACGAAAGCCGTCACGCAGGATTTGCTTGATGGTATCTACATCCGCGGTCGTGGCTCCCACCTGTGCAGACAACTCTTCGATACTCGCATGCAGGCGACTGCCGGCCTCGGCAAAATCCTGCTGGATATGTTTCATACCGGATGCCGCCTGCCGCAAACCGTGTATCAGGCCGGCCACCTCATGCAGCATGCTGTCACTGTCATGCGAGAACCTCGGCAGCAGGTATATCGAGGTGACTTCCTCGACACCACCCAGCAGGCGTGACTGGGTATCGCTCAGCTTCAGGTTGAAATAACCGTAGAACAGATAGCAGAGGATGGCGGTAATGGTCGTCGACAGCGCCGTCGACATACCGTGAATGACCAGCCCCATGTTGCCACCGCCGGTCGCGCTTTCGAGCAGGTCGGATGCCCCTACCAGCGCAATGGAGAGCGACACGATGGTGCCGAAGACGCCGGTGAGGATCAGAATATTATTAACATAACGGGCAAAACTGGTGCGTGTATTCTCGCTGGCGAGCAGCGTCGCCGCCAGCGCACTGTGGTTGATCTTTGCATGCTGTTCACCAAGTGACGCCAGGGTGTTGTAGCGCTGTGCAATGATAGAACGGCCACTGACACCTTTCAGCGGGTTGTCGTGTCCTTTTTCCAGGTGACGAAACATCCTTGCCAGCGCAGTTTCCTCGCCCATGTAGCGCAACAGCGTGGCAATAATCTTTGCCAGGCCCAGCAGAAAGATCGCAATAATACTGCCGTTGATAATCAGGCCGGCCGAGGTCAGCTGCCGGTCCAGGTAGAGTTCGTTAACAAACTTGAGATTGGCCAGCAGGATCGCCAGCACAATGAGTCCGAGTAGCACCAGCCGGAACAACATCCGGCTGCTGAAGTTGGTTTTTACATCAATCATGATTGGTCCTTTCCGGGAAGAGGCAATCCCTGCCGGTGGTCGCCACCCCTGGCGTCAGAGTTTGTGGTAGATTTCCGTGCCCTGCTGCCGGAACTCGGCCGACTTGTCAGTCATGCCCTGCTCAATGGCAACACCAACATCGCCAATGCCCTTGCTGGCAGCATATTCGCGCACGTCCTGGCTGATTTTCATGGAACAGAATTTCGGTCCGCACATGGAACAGAAATGGGCCACCTTGGCGGAATCCTTCGGCAAGGTGGCATCATGAAACTCACGTGCCTTCTCCGGGTCGAGACCGAGGTTGAACTGGTCTTCCCAGCGAAATTCAAAACGCGCCTTTGACAGGGCATTGTCGCGCAGTTGCGCGCCGGGATGTCCCTTGGCGAGGTCCGCGGCATGCGCGGCGATCTTGTAGGTAATAATACCTTCGCGCACATCATCCTTGTCCGGCAGTCCCAGATGTTCCTTGGGCGTGACGTAACACAGCATGGCAGTACCGTACCAGCCGATCTGGGCCGCACCAATGGCCGAGGTGATGTGGTCGTAACCCGGGGCGATATCCGTGGTCAACGGCCCCAGCGTGTAGAACGGCGCCTCGTGACAATCATCCAGTTCCTTTGCCATGTTCTCCTTGATGAGTTGCATGGGCACATGACCGGGTCCTTCGATCATGACCTGCACATCGTGTTCCCAGGCGACGCGGGTCAGTTCACCCAGCGTCTCCAGTTCACCGAACTGGGCGGCATCATTGGCGTCGGCAATGGAACCGGGGCGCAGGCCGTCGCCCAGCGAGAACGACACGTCATAGGCCTGCATGATTTCGCAGATATCGGCGAACCGGGTATACAGGAAGCTTTCCTGGTGATGCGCCAGGCACCACTTCGCCATGATGGAGCCACCGCGTGAAACGATACCGGTGACCCGCTGCGCGGTCAGCGGCACGTAGCGCAGCAACACACCGGCATGGATGGTGAAATAGTCCACACCCTGCTCGGCCTGCTCGATCAGCGTGTCGCGGAAGATGTCCCAGTTCAGCTCCTCGGCCCGGCCTTCGACCTTTTCCAGTGCCTGGTAGATCGGCACGGTACCAACCGGTACCGGCGAGTTACGCAGGATCCACTCGCGGGTTTCGTGGATATTCCTGCCCGTTGACAGGTCCATAATGGTGTCGCCGCCCCAGCGGGCCGACCACACCATTTTCTCGACCTCTGCCTCGATGGATGAGGTCACGGCCGAGTTGCCGATATTGGTATTCACCTTGACCAGAAAATTGCGGCCAATAATCATCGGCTCGAGTTCCGGATGATTGATGTTGGCCGGGATGATTGCACGGCCACGTGCAAGCTCGTCACGGACAAACTCCGGCGTCACACATTCGGGGATGGCCGCTCCAAAACTGTTGCCCCGGTGCTGTACCAGCAGGCCGCTGTCACGGTACTGCTCCTGCCGCAGGTTCTCGCGAATGGCAACATATTCCATCTCCGGCGTAATGATGCCCTGCTTCGCATAGTGCATCTGGCTGACATTGGCGCCGGACTTCGCCCGCCGCGGCTGGCGGATGTGTGCAAAGCGCAGCTTCGCCAGCTCCGGGTTGGTCTGGCGCTGCCGGCCAAATTCGGAACTTGGCCCGTTGAGTAATTCCGTATCGCCACGCCTGGTTATCCAGGTACTGCGCACCTCGGGCAGACCCTTGAGCAGGTCGATACTGGCATCGGGATCGGTATAGGGGCCGGAGGTATCATAGACAGTAATGGCCGGGTTGTTTTCGGTACCAAAGCTGGCCGGTGTATCACTTTGTTCAATCTCACGCATGGGGACCCGCAGGTCCTCGCGCGAACCCTGCACGTAGATCTTGCGTGACTTCGGAAAGGCTCGCGTGACCGCATCGGAAAGCTGTGCAGTCTTCTTGATAAAGTCGTCTGGTATGGCACTCATGGCACCGCCCTGTGATTTGGTGGATTCAAGCCGGCCGGTGTGCGAGCTTCCCTACGCCGGCATCAACCGGATCAGGTTCGAAGGGTTTCTCTCAGCCAGTCAGCCTGGTGAAGAGCCAGACCGGGCACCCCCAGCTACGGAGCCGACACGGTAGCGAAAGGCACCCGCCAATGCAAGCGGCCGCATTACCGGGATATTTATAACTCATTGATTCATATAGCTACTGTTATGGTTTACCCGAACGGATTATTGCCTGTACCCGCCAAACCCCGTAATCTTGGTCGCCGTAAAAAATAACCGGCAGAATGATAATGCAGCAGATGGATTTCGAACAGGCGCGCTTCAACATGATCGAGCAGCAGGTACGTCCCTGGGATGTGCTCGATCAGCAGGTACTCGATGTCATGACCGACATGCCCCGCGAGGCCTTTGTCGACGAGAAATACCGCCGCCTGGCCTTTGCCGACATCAATATCCCGCTTGGACATGAGCAGGTCATGATGGCGCCCAGGCTTGAAGGCCGCCTGCTGCAGGCACTGGCAATCAGCAAGACGGACAGCGTACTCGAAATCGGCACCGGCAGTGGCTACCTGACGGCCTGCCTTGCCCGGCTCGGCAAGCATGTCACCAGTGTTGAAATCTTCCCGGAGTTCAGCCAGGCAGCCGCCACCCGGCTGAGCGAACAGGGCTGTCACAATGTCACCCTGACAGAAGCGGACGCCGCCAACGGTATCGATGCCGGCAGCCGCTACGACGTTATTGCCGTCACTGGCTCACTGCCGGCAATGAGCACCGCTTTCCATAACAGCCTGAACATCGGCGGCCGGCTGTTCCTGATTGTCGGTGAGCCACCGGTCATGGAAGCCATGCTGGTGACACGGATCGACGACAGTAACTGGACAAGCGAAAGCCTGTTCGAGACATCGCTGCCGCCGCTGGTCAACTCGGTCGAACCGGAACGGTTTGCGCTGTGATCAGGATAGATATTTTAGCCAAGGAATCCACGGAAGAACACGGAAAAAATTATTTTTAAGGCAGTTATTTTTTCGTGTTCTTCCGTGGATTCCGTGGCCATTATTTCTTGTTCTTTTCTTTCCGTGTAATTCCGTGTGCTTCCGTGGCCATTAAAAAAACACATGCGCCCAACTTGATTGGGACCGGCATACAAGCTACACGTTGACTTGATACCCATGTCAGAACAGGAACTACCCAACCCCCTGCCCGGCTTTGACGAGCCGCTGGCACTGCTGCGTGCCTGTCATAACAAGATCCTTTTGCATTGTGATTTACTGGAACGTGTTGCCGGTTCGCTTGAAAACGCTGCCACGGATTTCGACAGCCGGGAGGCTGCCCGCAAGGTCATTGGCTACTTCTCGTCCAGTGCCCGCCTGCACCACCAGGACGAGGAACAGGACCTGTTTCCTATACTGGTACGGCAATCGCTGAAACTCGCCGACCTCGTCAACAGCCTGAAACAGGAACACACTACACTGGATAACCTGTGGCAGGCAATCGAACCCGGACTCAAACGCATGCCTGAACCGGATGACCCGGCCGCCTTTGTTACGGCAGCAACAGAGTTTTGCAGCCTGAACCGGGCGCATGTACAACGGGAAAACACGGAGTTCCTGCCGCTTGCGCAAAGCAGCCTCAGCCACCGGCAGCTCAAGGATATCGGCCGGGCCATGGCGAAACGGCGCGGCGCACGTTTTCCCGGCTCATAAGTTTCTTTCAATCATCTGCAGCACACTGCCCAGCGCGCCACGGTTCCTGGCCACCGTCTCCCGGCCCTTGTTGCCTGCCCGCACACGGTCATCTGCATCCAGTAACCAGTGCGTTACCGTTGCCTCCAGTTCAGCAACACTTTCCACCTTGCGGCAGGCACGGGCTTTAACGAGCAGGTCACAGATCTCCGTAAAGTTCGATACCTGCGGCCCGGTCACCACCGGGATGCCGGCCGCCGCCGGCTCCAGCAGGTTATGCCCGCCCTTGTACACCAGGCTGCCACCGACAAAGGCAACATTGGCCGCCATATAAAACAGCTGCAACTCACCCATGGTGTCACCGACAAAGACACTGGTGTCAGGGTTACAGGGCTGCCGCTCGCTGCGCAGTAGCGTCTGGTAACCACGCTGACGACACAAATCGGCCACCGCAGCAAACCGTTCCGGGTGCCGTGGCACCAGCACCAGCAGGCAAGCAGGCACTTTCCTGCGCACCTGCCGGAACACATCGAGTAACAATTCGTCTTCCCCTTCGTGGGTGCTACCGGCGATCCACACCGGCCGCGCATCACCCCAGGCGTGACGCAACTCCCTGGCGGCCTGTTCCAGTTCAGGCGCAATAACATGTTCATATTTCAGATTGCCGGTCACCGTGATCCGCTCAGGACTGACACCGAGCGAAACGAACCGCCGCGCATCCCGCGGACTTTGTGCCGCAATAGCCGTCACCGCAGCCAGAGTCTTGCCCATCAATCGCGGGAAATGCCGGTAGCCGGCCGTTGATCGTGCCGACAGGCGCGCATTGACCAGCAGCAGCGGGATTTGCCGTTTCCGGCAGGCATTGAACAGGTTTGGCCAGAGCTCGGTTTCCATCACAATGGCCAGCTGCGGCCGGGTGCGGTCGAGAAAGCCGGCCACTGCCCCGGGCAGATCGAAGGGTACATACAACTCCACCACCTCATCACCGAACAGTGCCTGCACCTGTGCCGAACCGGTCGGCGTCGCCGTGGTAAGCAGCAGGGAATAGTCCTCGTGCGTTGCCAGCAGCGCGCGAACCATCGGTGCCGCTGCCTGCACTTCACCAACGGAAACGGCATGCACCCAGATGACTTTCGCGCCAATGGCCGGCTGGATTGCACCAAAGCGTTCGGACCAGCGGCGCCAGTAAGCCGGGGCGCGCAGACCCCGCCAGGCCAGACGCAACAGCACCAGTGGCGCCAGCAGGTACAGGACCAGAGTATAGAGTCTTCTCAAGCTGCCCGACCGGACCGGTGAACGTCAGTCATGCGCGTGCAGCCAGTCAAGATAGCGTGGCACGCCAGCCTCGACCGGCATGAATGGCGCACCATAGCCGGCAGCACGCAGCGCCGAGATATCGGCCTCGGTGAAGCTCTGGTAGCAACCGCGCAGGTGCTCCGGGAAGGGGATGTATTCGATCTCGCCCCTGCCATGCCAGCCGATCACAGCGTTTGCCACTGCATTGAAACTCTGGCAGCGGCCCGTGCCGACATTGAAGATACCGCTACTGCCGGGCTTCTCCAGGAACCAGAGATTCACAGCGACTACATCATCGATATAAACGAAGTCGCGCCGCTGCTCACCGTCGGCATAACCGTCACTGCCGGCAAACAGGCGCGGATTTTCATCGGCCTGCAGCTGCCGGTGGAGATGACTGGCGATACTGGCCATACTGCCCTTGTGCTGCTCCCGCGGACCATAGACATTGAAATAGCGAAAGCCGGCAACCCGGGTTTTCGCTTCAGGCAGGATACGGCGTACATGCTGGTCGAACAGAAACTTGCTGTAAGCGTAGATATTCAGCGGCGCCTCGTTTTCACAGGCCTCGCGGAATACCTTGCCGTCACCATAGACAGAAGCGGATGAGGCATACAGAAATGCCACGCCGCGCTCCAGGCAATAGTGCAACAACTGTTTCGAGTATTCATAATTGTTTGCCAGCATGTAACGGGCATCCCATTCCGTGGTACTGGAACAGGCGCCCTCGTGAAATACTGCCTCGATGGTTACATCGGTAAATACCCCGGCATTCAGGCGCGTGAGCAACTCATCCTTGTCGATGGCATCGGAGTAGTTGCAATCGGCCAGGTTGAGAAGTTTGGCATTCTCAAGCTCGTCGACCACCAGGATATCCTCCCGGCCACGGTCGTTAAGACCCTTGACGATATTGCTGCCGATAAACCCGGCACCGCCGGTAACGATGATCATTGTATTTATCCAGGGCCGAAGTTTCTGATTAATTTTTTTCTACCGCAGAGGCGCAGAGGTCGCAGAGAAAATCGTTTTTATATGAAACATGTAGGAGCGAATTTATTCGCGATTGAATTGGTTTTATTCCAAACATCATCGCGGCTAAAGCCGCTCCTACAAAAATATTTACCTTCTCTGCACCCACAGCGTATCTGCGGTGAACTCATTCCTGCTGACGAATCTTGTCGATGATGCCGGATGTTGAACAACCCGCTTCGTAACCCAGCACCACCACTTCACCGCCACTACGTACCACGCAGTCATGACCGGCGATTTCCTCCGGCCGGTAATCCCCGCCCTTGACCAGGACATCCGGCACGGCCTCACATATCAGCGCTTCAGGGGTATCGTCAGAGAACGGTACCACCCAGTCGACACTTGCAAGCGCGGCCAGCACCGCCATGCGCCGCTCCAGTGGATTCACCGGGCGTCCATCACCTTTCAGGCGAGCAACCGAGGCATCATCGTTGACCGCAACCACCAGCCGGTCGCCAAGACGCCTGGCCTCAGCCAGGTAGGACACATGCCCGGCATGCAGGATATCGAAACAACCGTTGGTCATCACGATCCGTTCGCCACGCGCACGCGCATCACCAAGCGCGAGAACCAGCTGCTCCTGATTCAACTCACCGGAACCGGCTGCCTGCATGCTCTGTGAAGCATGACGCAGCTCGGGCATGGCAACACTGGCGGTACCGAGCCTGCCGACTACAATACCGGCCGCCAGGTTTGCCAGCATCATGGCCGACGGCAATGCTTCACCGGCCGCCATGGCGGCCGCCAGCACGGCAATGACTGTATCACCGGCGCCAGTCACATCAAATACTTCACGGGCGCGGGTGGGCAGATGCAGTTCCGTCTTACCCGGCCGGAACAGTGTCATGCCATGCTCGCCACGCGTCAGCAGGATGGCCTCCAGTTCAAGACGTTCAATCAGCTCCGCTGCCCTGGACGCCAGCTCCTGTTCAGTCTCATAGTGGCCGGCCACACGTGCAAACTCTGCCAGGTTCGGTGTGATGACACTGGCGCCGGTATAACCACTGAAATCCGCCGCACCGGGATCAACCAGCACCGGCTTGCCGGCGGCCCGCGCCATGCTGATCATTTCAGCCGCCTGCGACAGTGTCCCTTTGCCGTAGTCCGACAGCACCACAACATCACAGGCCTCGAGTGCATTGCGGTATGCCTGCAACAGGCGGCCGGCATCAACGGACTGCAGGGCATCTTCAAAATCAAGCCGCAGCAATTGCTGGTGACGACTGATCACCCGCAGTTTGGTTACCGTCTGGACATCCGCAAGCCGCTGCAAGTCACTATCAATACCCGCGGCATCGAGTATGGTTCCAACAGCCGCCGCGGCCGGATCGGTGCCGGTGATACCCAGCAAACGGGTCTGCGTACCGAGTGAGGCCATATTCAGCGCCACATTGGCCGCGCCACCGGCACGCTCTTCCGTCACACCGACATGCACCACCGGCACCGGCGCCTCCGGCGAAATCCGGCTGGTATCACCATGCCAGTAGCGGTCCAGCATGACATCACCGGCCACCAGGACACGACCGGTCTCAAATGCAGGGATATGGACAGTCATAATCAGGATTGAATACCTTCGGGCACAATAATACCGCCGCCACAGCCATTATTCACGTTTGTTGGCACACGCTGCGACCGATACACTTTGCAGCAGACTAGTGCTCTATCCATGTGATAATTACGGATTCAGCAATTATCACATGGATAGAGCACCAGGAACCTGACACAGCAAAACGTGCCCGCACCACAACATCAACAAACCAAATCGCCGTATTTGCCTCGCTACTGGCCAACCTGGCTGCTGTTGGGCGGCCTGTGGGGTATCACGCGCCTGCCCTATGCCTGGCAGCTGGCAATCGGTCGCGGCATTGGCTGGCTGGCGCGGCATCTCGCCCGCCAGCGCCGGCACATTGCCGCCACCAACCTGAAACTGTGTTTCCCTGAGCTCGATAACCGGCAACGGCAGCAGTTGTTGGCAAAACACTTCGCCTCGCTCGGCATCGCAGTTATCGAGTTCGCACTGAGCTGGTGGGGCACTGAACGCAAGCTTGCAAGGCTGGCACAACTGCATGGCCTGGAGCATCTGCAGGCTGCCCTGCAGGAAGGTAACGGCGTGATCCTGCTCAGCGCCCACTTCACCACCCTGGAGATTGGTGGCCGGCTGCTGGCACGGTACACACCGTTCCAGGTGCTTTACCGTGAACACAAGAACCCGGTGATCGAGAAGGTCATGCGCAAGGGCCGCACCCGCCTGTATGAAAAGGCCATCCCGCGCAGCGACATGGTCAGCATGATCAGCAGCCTGAAGCAAAACAAGGCCGTCTGGTTTGCACCCGACCAGGACCATGGCGTCAGCAACAGTGTGTTCGTGCCGTTTTTTGGCGTGCCTGCAGCCACCATTACCACAACTTCGCGTATCGCCGGCATCAGCGGTGCACGGGTTGTACCGTTTTTTCAGCAACGACTGGCGAATGGCCACGGTTACCGGCTGGTACTGCTACCTGCCATGGAAAACTTCCCGGGTGATGACCGCACCGAAGATACCCGGCGTTTGATGCAGTTGATCGAGGCACAGGTCCGGCAATACCCGGAGCAATACCTGTGGGCACACCGGCGGTTCAAGACCCGGCCACCGGAAGAATCGAATATTTACGATTAACCATGGAAGCACATGGAAAATGAACAAACCTGTAAAGGGTCCGTAGGAGCGGCTTCAGCCGCGAAGGGGATTGGTGCAGCTCTGATGTTCTAATCGCGAATAAATTCGCTCCTGCCAGGGAATATTATTTCCGTGTTTTTCCGTGTGCTTCCGTGGCCATTTGTTTTTTGGTCTTGCCTCACTACAACAATCCGTCCTGCTCCAGTCGGGTGATGACATCAGTCGGGGTAATTGTATCCAGGCACCGGTGCTGCCGTTCCGGCGGGCATACCGGCAGATGGCAGGGACTGCAGGGGACGGGATGGGTGAGGACTCTGTCCTGCTGACCCAGCGCATGGCTGCGCTGCCAGTCGGTCGGGCCAAAAAAGGCGTAAACAGGAATATTGGCCGCGGACAGCACATGCATTGGTCCGGAATCATTCACAACAGCAAAACTCGCGTGCTGCCCCAGTGCCAGCAGTTCCATGAAATCAAATTCGCCGCTGGCATCCAGGCCGGCCTCTGGGGACAGATGTTGAATCAATTCCTGCTCATCAGATCCACCGATCCAGATAACCGCGTAACCCCGCTGCTCGAGCAACTGCGCCAGCGTAAGGAAGTACGCTGCATCCCAGCGCTTGGATAACCAGCGCTCACTGGAACCGGCGTGCATGAGCACAAGCCTGGCGTCCAGGGCCTGGTGTTCCTGCAACCAGCGCGCAACGGCCTGCCGTGCTGCATCCCCGGCAGCCAGGCTGAACCGCGGTCCCGCCCGCTCGATGCCTGCATATTCCAGCAGCCGGTTCAGCTCGGTAAAGGCATGCAAGGTCTCATCGGTTGCCGCCGGTGCATGTGTATAAACCCCGCCGGGCCGGCGACCGATACGTTGACCGGCAGCGGAGACACGCGTCATGATGCGGCTGCGTAACGAGCCCTGCAGATCATAGACCACCGCGAATTGTTGCCGGCGCAACCAGGCCAGCAGGCGTGTCATTTCAAGAAAACCGCGACGCTTGAAAGCACGCACCGTCACGTCCGGCTGGTGCGAAACGAGTTCGGCATACTCCGGCGCCGTCAGCACGGTAATGGCGGCATCCGGGTGCGCCGCACATATCTGTTTGATATGCGGCAGCGACAGCATGACATCACCCAGCGCACCCAGTTTGATAATGAGGATTCGATATGGCTGCATTATGGTTCAGTCGTCCATCGCGGCTGAAGCCGCTCCTACGTGTGGCTCCCGTAGGAGCGAATTTATTCGCGATTGCGCTTTCATAATTTTTACACACCCGATCGCGGCTGAAGCCGCTCCTGCGCCACAGTCACAGGGGCTCCGATGCCACCAGTTCACGATAGAGTTTCAGGGTATCAGCCAGCGTCCTGCGCAACGGCCATGGTTCGATACCTGCAACCGGGGGTGGCTGACGAAACCACTCAGCCAGCCGCTGCGCCATGGCGCTCCGGTCTCCCGGGGTGATAGCGCCATCGGGAAACAGTTCAGCCAGCTGCTCACCCACGCCGCCATGGGCATAACCGGCTACCGGCCGGCCGAGTGCCAGCGCTTCACTCACCGTCCGGCCATGTGATTCCGGTTGTAATGACAGTGACAGCATCACATCCGAAATCGCCATGATCTCGCGCAGGTCCGGACGAAAACCGGTAATGCTAATACTGTCAGTCACACCTGCCGCCTGCAGCGCAGACCGTACCTGGCGCCGGCTGCGCCGCCAGCGGCCGGCCGGATAGTCCCCCACCAGCAAGCCGTGTACGGGAATATGCATACTCTTGAGCCTGGCGATGGCATCGATGAATTCCAGCACACCCTTGCTGCGCGTCAATCGGCCCGGCAGACAGACAAGAAAGCGGTCCCGTGTCTGCGGGTACTGTTGATACCAGTTTGTCAACCAGGTCTTGTCGGGACGATAACCGGACGGGTAACTTGCCGGATCGATTCCCCGTGGAATGACACAAATACGATCCGGACCGGCATCCGGATAGTTCGCAAGAAGGTATTCGCGCGCATGCCGTGATACCGCGATGACACGATCCCCCTTTGTCATCACGGCACTGTAGCCATTCACGGAATACAGACCATGTACAGTGGTGATAAAATGCGGGCGTATATCGTCCGGCATGCCACGCAATGCACGCCAGGCAAGCCACGCAGGCAAACGCGAACGTGCATGCACGATATCCACCTGCTGCTCTGCCAGAAAACGTCTGAGTGGTGCAATCCAGCGCAGACTGGCCAGGGATTTTCTGCCCAGCGGCCAGCCAAGATGTTCACTGCCCGTAGCCAGCAGTTCCGGCAATAACCGGCCGCCATCGGCAATGACAATCGACCGGCAACCTTCGCGCACCAGCTCGCCGGCAACCTCGAGGGTACCGCGCTCCACGCCACCGCCATCCAGTGCCGGTAGCAGCTGGACGACAGTCAGCTCAGCCCGCATATCTCACCGCGGGGCGAGATGATCACACAGAGATTTGGATTCACAGTGGATTTTCTGAAGGCGTGGAATACGAGCTGTATTTCCAACTGAAGAAAATCCGCTGTGGATTCAAAGATCAAGTGAGGGCTCGTCATCGTGGTGAGATGTGCGGGCTAACCCCAGTGTGTACAGATCCACTGCGCACACCGGCTTGCCTCAGCGTAGATTGTCTCCGGGTTCCGCAACGGCCGTCCCCGGCACCAGGCATCGAAGGCAGTGACCTGTTGCGTGTCGAGCAACTGCCGAACACCGCGCACGACCCGGCCATCGCGCTTGCCGGGCAATGCCAGCACACCCACCGGCACCCGGGCGGTCAGGGCTTCGTAGATCATCGAGACACTGTCACCTGTCACCCAGACACAGGCGGCCTGGCCAAGCTGCTGCTGCAACCAGCCGGGTGCCGTGTCACGCCAGGGCACGATGCGCAGCGACTTGTTCGTGTTGAAGATGGTGTTATTTACCTGCCCGGCAAATCCGGCCGGGGTTCGCCGTGACGTGGCCAGTACCCAGTGCCTGAGCGGCGAGAAGCGGATGATACGAACGACCTGGCGGATGATCGTTTCTGACTGCCAGTCGAAATGCCGGGATGGCCCGCCAACCAGGATCAGCCCGGAGTCGCCAGCATGGCCAGCCACCGGCTGTATCCGGTTCAGGCTGCCCTGCGTGGTCAGCACATTTCGTGCAGCGGCCGGCCGGTCGTGTTCGGGTATCAGGCAAAGATCGAACAGTCGCCCGGGCAAGCCCGGCGACATAAGTGTCACGAGGCGGCCACCGCGCGCCCGGCGGGCGGCCAGCAACGGCACCTGCGTGGCACGACCGGCACCGACCAGTAACCAGGGATCCGGCAACAGGCGGGCGGCCGGGAAACGGCCGGTCAGCCATGCCTGCCACGCAGCCATGCGCGGTGGTACCGGGATATCATGGATCTCAAGTTGCAGCTGGCGCTGCAGGGCATCGGTCAAACCCAGGCTCTGGTTGTCATGCCCGGGTTTGCCGTCAGTGAAACGCCAGATAACCCGGGCGCGGTGCTTGCCCGGGGTAAAGCAGACTGATCGGCCAGTCAGTCTTTCAGGGTGTAATCGGCGCCGCAGTAGGGACACTTGGCCTTGCCTGAATCTTCAATTGGAAGGTAGACGCGTGGATGCGAGTCCCACAGACTCATGCCCTCCATGGGGCAATGCAGCGGCAGGTCCGCCCGGGTCACCTCATAATGGTTTTTTGCATTGGCCTGGATGAGTTTATCCTGCCCGACGCTGGCAGCAGTATCCGGATTGGGCACGCAGCTATCCTCTTTGGTTTCTGTTCTGAAATCCGGCGGCTATTATAGCGTACCGCGGTAGTCACGTAGCGATCAGCAAACCACCCCGTAGGAGCGACTTCAGTCGCGATAACTGTGCTGCTACCGACAATCGCGAATAAATTCGCTCCTACGGGTTTCATTTCCGGCCATCCGGGCGGGGGAACAATTTCGTGGAATCTTGCAGAAAACCCCTAAAATACAAATTATTCAATGACATGGTGTACCATCAGGCGATAATCACGAGGCTGCCCCACATCTCCCGGACAACATGAACGGCAAGCAACTCTATCTGCGGCTGCTGAAATATATCGCGCCTTATCGCGGCATGTTCGCCATTGCGCTGTTCGGCACGGTGGTGTTTGCGGCCACCGAGCCTGTCATGGCGGCATTACTGAAACCGCTGCTCGACGAGACCTTCGTCGCCCATAACACCGACAACCTGATTGTCCTGCCAGTACTGCTGATGCTGGTGTTTCTGGTGAGGGGGCTGGCCGGCTTTACCAGCACCGCCGGCATGCAATGGGTCGCCACGAAAGTGGTCATGGGCCTGCGGTCGGAAATGTTCCGGCGCCTGTTGTCGCTGCCGGTCAGCTGGTTCGATAACCACTCCTCCGGCAATATCATCTCGCGCTACACCTTTAACGTACAGCGCGTCATGCAGGCGGCCACCGACGTCGTCGTCACCCTGGTGCGGGACAGCCTCACCATTACCGGCCTGCTGGGCTGGTGTTTCTATATCAGCTGGCGATTGTCACTGGTGGTACTGGTCATTGCGCCACTGACCGCCCTGGTCATTCGTCTTGTCAGCCGCCGCCTGCGCAAACTGAGCCATTCCCTGCAGGACGGTATCGGCGACCTCACCCGGGTGGTACAGGAAAGCATACACAGCAATCGCGAGATCCGGATTTTTGGCGGCGCCGAATATGAACGTGCCCGGTTTCATGTATTAAACAACCTGATTCGCCGCTATCACATGAAAGTGACGACTTCCTCCGAAGCCCATGTCGTCGCCGTGCAGATGCTTACCGTGATCGCCCTGTCGCTGGCGATTTACTTCGCCTCACTGCAATCCCTGGATGGCCAGCTGAGTGTCGGTGATTTCGTGTCGCTGATCACTGCGCTGGCATTGACACTGTCACCAATAAAACGTCTGACCCGCGTCAACGTTCACTTGCAGTCCGGCCTTGCCGCCGCGGCCAGCGTATTCAGTCTGATCGACACGGCCACCGAGCCTGATGACGGCACGCAACAACTTGCGGACCTGCACGGTGACATTCACTTCCATGAGATAAACTTCACCCACGCCAGCAGCCACGCACCTGCATTGCATGCCGTCAGCCTCGATATCAACGCCGGTGAGACCGTGGCACTGGTCGGACCGTCCGGCAGCGGCAAATCAACCCTGGCCAGCCTGCTGCCGCGTTTCTATTCGCCGGATAGCGGCCACATCCTGATCGATGCGGTAGATATCCAGTCATTGCAACTCACCAACCTGCGGCAGCACATCGCCTGGGTCGGCCAGCATGTCATGCTGTTCAATGACAGCATTGCCGCCAACATTGCTTATGGGGCCAGTGGCACTCCGGACAGTGAGATGATCGAGCAAGTCGCAAGACAGGCCCATGTCATGGAATTTTCGGAAAAGCTGCCTGCCGGTCTGGATACCCTCATCGGCGAGAATGGCATTCGCCTGTCAGCCGGGCAACGGCAACGCATCGCCATTGCCCGCGCCTTGATCAAGAATGCACCGATACTGGTACTGGATGAAGCCACATCCGCGCTCGATAGCGAGTCCGAACGGGTGGTGCAGGAAGCACTGCAATCGTTACGGCAGGGCCGCACCACCCTGGTCATTGCGCACCGGCTGTCGACCATTATCGATGCCGATCGTATTGTGGTGCTGGAAGATGGCCGGATTACCGGGACCGGCACGCATGCTGAACTGTTAGCACAGCATGGTTTATATGCGAGATTGTATCGTCTGCAGCAGTCGCATGAGGATGCCAATTAACCAAACAACAAAGCTCACCGCAAGGACGCAAGGACGCAAGGAAAAACAATAATTAGCCACGGAATCCACGGAAGAACACGGAAAAAAATTATTTTTAAGGCAGTTATTTTTTCGTGTTCTTCCGTGGATTCCGTGGCAATAAAGTTTTTTCTTTTATTGGCTTTTCCCTGTTTTCCTGGCGTTCTTTGCGGCTTGGCGGTGGACCGGTTTTTCCCTAAACAACTGTCAACCAGTCCGCATAACCCTCCAGCCGGCCATGCACCAGATCGAAGTACAATGACTGCAGTTGCCCGGTTATCGGGCCACGACCACCGTCGCCAATCGTACGGTTATCCACTTCGCGAATCGGGATTACCTCGGCCGCCGTGCCGGTAAAAAAGGCCTCGTCAGCAAGATAGACTTCATCACGCGTGATGCGTTTCTCGCGCACGCGATAACCTTCCTTCTCGGCCAGCTGGATGATGGCGTCGCGGGTAATACCTTCCAGCGCAGAGGTCAGGTCAGGTGTGTAGAGCACACCGTTGCGAACAATAAAGATATTCTCGCCACTGCCTTCGGCAACATAACCGTCGACATCCAGCAACATGGCCTCGTCATAACCATTGGTCAGCGCTTCGTTCAGCGCCAGCATGGAATTAATGTAATTGCCATTCGCCTTGGCCTTGCACATGGTGATATTGACGTGGTGGCGGGTGAACGAGGATGTCTTGATGCGGATACCACGCTCCATATTCTCTGCACCGAGGTAGGTACCCCACTCCCACGCCGCAACAACGGCATGTACCTTGAGGTTGTCGGCGCGCAGCCCCATGCCCTCGGCGCCATAGAAGCACATGGGGCGGATATAGGCCGTTTCCAGGCCATTCTCGCGCACCACCGTCTGCTGCGCCTCATTCAGGGTGTCGCGGTCCCAGGGCATCGGCATGTTCATGATGTGAGCGGAACCGAACAACCGGCGAGTGTGATCGGCAAGCCGGAAAATGGCCGCACCCTTGCCGGTCTTGTAGGCCCGCACGCCTTCAAACACACCCATGCCATAATGCAGTGTGTGTGTCAGCACATGGGTCTGTGCCTCGCGCCAGGGCACCAGTTCGCCATCCATCCAGATGACGCCATCACGGTCAGCCATTGACATACTTCAGTCTCCAGAAATTATCTCAATACAAGGGTAGGAGCGGCTTCAGCCGCGATTATTGTGTATACCTGCTCTGATCGCGGCTGAAGCCGCTCCTACGCGATTGTTGTCGCCTTCCCTGCCGCCATCAACACATCCCAGATTGCGATGACGGATTTACGCGCTGCGGCCAGTTCGTCCAACCCGACCCTGGCCGATTCCTCCTGCAGGGCAAGGTGGTTAATCCGCTGCCGCAGACTGCAATAGGCGGCCCGCAAGGCCTCGGCATCATCGACGGACAGCAGGCCCACCTCGGCAAACACGCCCAGCAAATGCAGGGTATCCGTGTCCCGCAGCAGGTCCGTATGTTCATTGGACCAGAGCAGGACGCCAAATTGAACCATAAATTCAATGTCAACGATACCGCCACGACCGTGCTTGAGGTCGACCTGTTTGGCATCGGAGCTATCAAGCTCATCCCGCATGCGCTCACGCATCTCGACCACCTCATGGCACAGCTTGCCGACATCCCGCGGCCGCGCCAGCACACCGGAGCGGATGCGTTCAAACTGGCGTTCAAGATCCATGTCACCGGCAACGACCCGCGCCCGGACCAGCGCCTGGCTTTCCCAGGTCCAGGCACTGCGGCGCTGATAATCCGCAAATGCTTCCAGACTGCTGACCAGCAGTCCGGATGAGCCGTTCGGACGCAGGCGGGTATCCACCTCGTAAAGAATACCGGCCGCGGTAAAGGTATTCAGCAGGTGGATAATACGCTGGCCAAGCCGGGTAAAGAATTCAGTGTTGTCGATCACCTGCGGACCGGTCGTCTGCTGCTGGTCACCCTGGCTGTCATGCAGGAACACCAGGTCGAGATCGGAACTGTAGCCCAGTTCCCTGCCACCGAGCTTGCCGTAGGCGACAATGGCGAACTGTGCCTCGCGCTGTCCCCCCTTGACTTCATAGGCCGGCCGGCCATGTCGCCCGGCCAGGTGGTTCCACGCCTGCTGCAGCACATGCTCCAGCACCACCTCGGCAATCATGGTCAGGTGCTTTCCCACCTCTGTCACTGGCAGTTCCGAAACAATATCGGTTGCTGCAACGTGCAGCACGGCCGCATGACGGAACTGCCGTAACCGGTCCATGCATTGTTCCAGATCATCCGGCGGTATACCGGCCAGACGCACTTCCATAACAGCTTGCAGGCCGGCCTTGTCGAGCGGTGCATACAGGGCCCGCGGGTCCAGCAGTTCATCCAGCAGGATCGGGTATTGCGCCAGTTCGGCGGCAACCCAGGTACTGGCCGAGCACAGTTGTACCAGCTGTGACAGCGCCATGGGATTCTCGACCAGCAAGCTCAGGTAGGCGGTACGCCCGGCAATGGCCTCCAGTACTGTACCGACCCGCTTCAGGGTCTCTGTCGGCCATGCGCCGGTCGCGGCACTGGCAAGTAGCATCGGCATCAACCGGTCGAGTTGTTGACTGCCACGCTCGCCCAGAAAACGGCTGACCGGACCCTTGCGGAAACCGTCAAGCCAGGCAAGCAAGTCATCGGCATCGGGGTAACCGGCACGGGACAGCTCATCGGCCGCCTCGTCGGGCTCGAGCCGTTCGAACCAGACGGCCTCGAAATCGGCCGTCACATCGCTGCGTTTCGACGACTCTTCTGACTGTGGCGCCGCAAACACCTGCTCGAAGTGTTCCTGTACCAGCCGCCGATGTTCCGCCAGCGCCCTGGCAAACGCCTCCCAGTCCGGGTAGCCCATGGCAAAGGCCAGCCGCACCCGGCCAACCTCATCGTCAGGCAGTTCATGCACCTGCTGATCGGCATAGGCCTGCAGACGATTCTCGACCCGGCGCAGGAAGGTGTACGCCTCGGTCAGCTGCAGTGTCACGTGAGCTGGCAGGTAACCCAGCACGGCAAGTGACTCGAGTACGGTCAGGACATTGCGCTCCTGCAACTGCGGCTGCCGGCCGCCGCGCACCAGCTGGAAGGCCTGGGCAATAAACTCGATTTCACGAATGCCGCCCGGACCCAGCTTGATATTGTCCTGCATGCCCTTGCGTTCGACCTCGCGGGCAATCTGTTCCTTGAGGTTGCGCAATGACTCGAAGGCGCCGAAATCGAGATAGCGACGATAGACAAACGGCTGCAACAGTTTCATCAACTGTTTGGCGGCACGTTTCGGACCGGCTACCGGACGCGCCTTGATCATGGCATAGCGTTCCCACTCGCGCCCCTGCAGCTGGTAGTACTCGGCCATGGCATCGAAGCTGGCAACCAGCGGACCGCTATCACCGTAGGGTCGCAGGCGCATGTCAACGCGATACACGAAACCGCGGTCCGTGACACTGTCCAGTGCATTGATCAACTGCTGGCCGATCTGCAAATAGAATTCTTCTGCACTGATCTGCTTCGCCGGCCAGTCCTTGCCGACATCGGGATAGGCGAAGATCAGGTCAATATCGGATGAGAAGTTCAGCTCATGCGCACCGAGCTTGCCCATGCCCAGCACCACCATTGAGGATTCCGGCTGTTTTTTGCGTGTGCCATACTGTGCGGATGTCCATTTGTTGAGGTGCTGCAGGGCACCGCCGATGCAGGCCTCGGCAAGTCCGGACAGATCACCGAGCACATCATCGAGACAGGCCCAGCCGGCCAGGTCGCGCCAGGCAATCCGCAGCATCTCGCGCTGGCGAAAATCCCGCAGGCGGTCACCCAGCTCCACTGCATCACTGCTGCCCTTCAGGACTGTTGCAAGCTTGCGCTGGTATTCACAACTGGAGTAATCCGCCAGCAGGTCACCGCCGGCAAGCAGGTCGTTCAGCACGGCGGGTGAGTGAATGCAGGTCTCGGTGACGAACTCACTGCACGCCCAGACGCGCAGCAGGCTGGCGGCAAAATCAGGATCGCGGGGTAACGGCAGTTGTGCTTCTGTGGCGGCCTGCGCAAAGGCCTCCCAGGCCTGGCCCAACGGCTCTCTCAGCACCGCCGGCAGCTCGGTGATTTGCTGCCGATTGATTGCCATCGGCGTGTGCGCATTATTACTAGCCAAAACCCTGACAGACTCCTGTTCAAGTTTGCTGGATCGCCTGCCAACAATACTGCCTCAATTGGGATTATATACAAGGTGGGGAGGAAAAATGGATTTAGGGCATATCTCAAAAACAAAAGGCCCCGCCGTTGCCGGCAGGGCCTTTTTCGGTTCCGAAGCAATCGGACAGCTTTACATCATGCCGCCCATACCACCCATGCCACCCATGCCACCCATATCAGGCGCAGCCGAAGCCTCATCCTTCGGCTTATCGGCCACCATGGCCTCGGTGGTAATGATCAGACCGGCAACTGATGCCGCATTCTGCAGGGCAAAACGCGTCACCTTGGTCGGATCAAGAATACCCATCTCGATCATGTCGCCGTATTCACCGGTAGCGGCATTGTAGCCGTAGTTGCCCGTGTTACTGGCAACGGCATTCAGGATCACCGAGGACTCTTCACCGGCGTTCTCGCAGATCTGGCGCAGCGGGTCCTCCATGGCGCGCATGGCGATCTTGATACCCATGGTCTGGTCGTCATTGGCGCCAGTGAGTTCGCTGATCTGTGACTTGGCGCGAATCAGCGCAACACCGCCACCCGGCACGACACCCTCTTCCACGGCCGCACGGGTTGAGTGCAGGGCATCCTCGACACGCGCCTTCTTCTCTTTCATCTCGACCTCGGTCGCCGCACCAACCTTGATGACGGCCACACCGCCGGCCAGCTTGGCCATGCGTTCCTGCAGCTTCTCCTTGTCATAATCGGAGCTGGATTCCTCGATCTGCGCACGAATCTGCTGGACACGTGCCTCGATGTCTTCCTTGCGGCCGGCACCGTCGATGATCGTGGTGTTTTCCTTGGTAATAACGATACGCTTGGCCGTACCGAGGTCATCCAGGCTGGCCTTCTCGAGCGACAGGCCGACTTCCTCGGAAATTACCTGGCCACCGGTCAGCATGGCAATATCCTGCAGCATGGCCTTGCGACGATCACCGAAGCCCGGCGCCTTGACGGCGCAGACCTTGACGATGCCACGAATGCTGTTCACCACCAGGGTGGCCAGCGCCTCGCCTTCAACGTCCTCGGTGACAAGCAGCAACGGCTTGCCGGCCTTGGCAACGGTTTCGAGCACCGGCAGCAGGTCACGGATGTTGGAAATCTTCTTGTCGTGGATCAGGATGTAGGGATCCTCGAGTTCGGCCGACATGTTGTCCTGGTTGTTGATGAAGTACGGCGACAGGTAGCCGCGGTCAAACTGCATGCCTTCAACAACATCCAGTTCGTTGTCGAGGGAAGTGCCCTCTTCGACGGTGATAACGCCTTCCTTGCCGACCTTGTCCATGGCATCGGCAATGATGGCGCCGATGGTCTCATCGGAGTTGGCGGAAATGGTACCGACCTGGGCAACGGCCTTGTTATCGGTGCAGGGTTCAGACAGGTCCTCCAGTTTCTTGACAACAGCGACAACCGCCTTGTCGATACCGCGCTTCAGGTCCATCGGGTTCATACCGGCGGCAACGGACTTCATGCCCTCGCGTACCATGGCCTGGGCCAGAACGGTGGCCGTCGTGGTGCCGTCACCGGCCACGTCGGAGGTCTGGGAGGCAACTTCCTTGAGCATCTGTGCACCCATGTTCTCGAACTTGTCTTCCAGTTCGATCTCCTTGGCGACGGAGACGCCGTCCTTGGTCACGGTCGGGGCGCCAAAGGCCTTGTCGAGGACCACGTTGCGGCCCTTCGGGCCGAGAGTAATCTTTACGGCATCGGACAACACATTGACACCGGCCACCATGCGATGGCGTGCATCATCACTGAACTTCACTTCTTTTGCTGTCATGAGAATCTTCCTCTTGAATTCTGTATTACTGGTAGGTGCTAAGGGGTCAATGTCAGCCGAATCAGGCCTCGATCACACCCATGATGTCCTCTTCACGCATTACGAGCAGGTCATCACCATTGACCTTGACCTCGGTGCCGGAGTACTTGCCGAACAGCACGGTATCGCCAATCTTGACGTCCAGCGGGATAACTTCACCACTATCCAGCCGTTTTCCGGTTCCAGTAGCAATGATTTCACCACGAATCGGCTTCTCAGCGGCCGAATCAGGGATAACAATTCCACCTGGGGAGGTAGTCTCTTCTTCCATACGTTTCAGAATTACACGATCGTGTAATGGACGAATATTCATCTTGGGGTCTCTCCTTCAGAAAATACTAATTGTATCAATCTACTATGACTTGGCTCGCATACTTATTAGCACTCGCCTCTAGTGAGTGCTAATAATAGCGTCGAATCTGGAAGTGTCAAGGTATAAGGCGTAATGATGGCAATGGTGCAGGAGCGGCGTAGGAGCAGCTTTAGCCGCGATAATTATTGGAAAATACTGGGTCGAATCGCGAATAAATTCGCTCCTACGCCCAATCCAGGACTCAGTTATCATCATCATGCCGCTGATACTCCCCTTCAATGGTACGGGTCTCATCGCCACCCGGCGGCGAGCCGGGGCGCCCCGGCCGTGGCGGCACAATCACGTGCTGCAGCCCCCACAGGGCCAGTGCACGCCGCAGTGGCGGCACCAGACAGGCAAAGCCGAGCGCATCGGTGAAAAACCCGGGCGTCAGCAGCAGGATGGCGCCGATAAACAGAATGACGCCCTCGAGCATCTCCATCGCCGGCGCCTCGCCCCGGGCCAGGTTGGCCTGTACGCGTTGCAGGGTCACCAGCCCCTGGTAACGGGCCAGTGAGGCGCCGATCACCGCGGTCAGCACCACCAGTGCCACCGTCGGCAACGCACCGATCCAGCCGCCGACCTTGATGAGGAAATAAATCTCGATCAGCGGGACGGCCAGAAACAGCAGCAGTATCGGGAAAGGCGCCATGTGCCGCAACATAACCGAATCACATTTAAATGGCCACAGCACCCACGGAAACAGACGGAATGAATATCATTATATTAGCTGCATGAGTTAATAGATTCCCGCCTTCGCGGTAATGACGGCTTGTTTATTTGTTTTATTTTTCCGTGTTCTTCCGTGGATTCCATGGCTATATATGTGTTTTTCTTTCCGTTTAGTTCCGTAGATTCCGTAGCTATTCTTCTGCGCTCCCGGAATAAGGTATAGTCGTTTGATGCAAGGCAGCCCGCAGATCGTCCTCTGTACCGTCCCCGACCGGGACACGGCTGAAATGATTGCCGGAACGCTGGTAAGCGACAGACAGGCCGCCTGCGTTAATATCATTGCGGGCCTGACGTCGGTATATCGTTGGCAGAATAAAACAGAGCAGAGCGATGAATTGCTGCTGATCATAAAAACCACTGAAAATGCCTATGAATCAGCCCAGGCAACCATATCCCGCCTGCATCCCTACGAACTTCCCGAGATCATCGCAGTCACAATTCAAAATGGCCTGCCGGAATATCTCGACTGGCTGACAACTTCTCTCGAGACACCTTGATGATCCCCCGTTACCTGTTGTTCCTGCTGTCCGGCCTGCTGACCGCGCTACCCGCAGCGGCAATTGATGGCCTGGGTGAGGACCTGCTGGAACCGGACAAGGCCTTCCGGATCACAACGGAACTAAAGGATAACTCGACCATACAGGTGAGCTGGGACATCGCGGACGGCTATTACATGTATCGCGACCGTATCCGCTTCAGCACCGATACACCCGGTATCACTCTCGGCGAACCGAAGCTGCCAGCCGGCACGATCAAGAATGACGAGTTCTTCGGCAAGATTGCCGTGTTCCGCGACCAGGTCACGGCCACCATACCCGTAAGCCGCACGGGCGAGGCACCGGCATCGGTTCGCCTGATGGCCATCTCGCAGGGCTGTGCCGATATCGGCGTGTGTTACCCGCCACATACCCAGACTGCCATGCTGGACCTGTCGGGAACGTCCGGCCTGAAGCAGGCCGGTATCGCCGCACTCGAGTCGCTGGGTGACCGGCTCGGACTCGGGCCAGCCGATGATGAATTCCTTGAGCCTGACCTGGCCTTCCAGGTCGATGCACTGACGGACGCGCCGGACCGCGTGCGTATCCACTGGACGATTGCCGACAAGTATTACCTCTACCGCGACAAGATCACGGTGCAACTGGCCAATGGCGCAGGTGCCACGCTGTTAGCGCCAGTACTGCCTGCAGGCAAGACCAAACATGACGAGTTCTTCGGTGACGTGCAGGTCTTCTACCATGAAACCGAGGCCATCGTGCCGTTGCAGCGCGCCGCGTCGGGTCCTGTCGAAATCAGCCTGCTGATTGGTTACCAGGGCTGTGCCGAGGCCGGCATCTGCTATCCGCCGATCAGGAAAACCCTGCCGGTCATGCTCGCGGCCTACAGTGGCGACAGTACGGCAGCAGCAACAGCTGAGGCACCGGTGTCCGCATCACCGACACCCGCCGTCACCTCAAGACAGGACGACGTCGCCCGCGTTCTGCGGGAAAGCAGTCTCGGCTGGGTTGCGCTGTTTTTCTTCGGCGCCGGTGTACTGCTGGCCTTCACCGCCTGCATGTACCCGATGATCCCGATCATCTCCAGCATCATTGTCGGTCATGGCGAACATATCACTGCCGGCAAGGCCTTCAGCCTGACATTGATCTATGTCCAGGCGATCGCGGTCACCTATGCCGTGATTGGTCTGGTATCGGCGCAAATGGGCGCCGGCGTGCAGGCCTTTTTCCAGAACCCGTGGATACTGGGATTCTTTGCGCTGGTATTCGTGATGCTGGCACTGTCGATGTTCGGCTTCTATAACATGCAGCTGCCGGCATCGTTGCAGGCCCGGCTCAGCGATGCCAGCAACAAACAGAGGGGCGGCTCATGGCTGGGTGTCGCCGTCATGGGTGTACTGTCTGCCCTGATTGTCGGACCCTGTGCCGGGCCCGTGCTGATCGGCGCACTGCTCTATACCAGCCAGTCCGGAGATTTTCTCACCGGCGCCGTGGCCATGTTCGCGCTTGGTAACGGCATGGGTGCGCCGCTACTGGTCATCTGCACCTCCGGCGGCAAGCTGCTGCCCAGGGCCGGCGGCTGGATGGATACCGTCAAGGTGGTGTTCGGCGTCATTCTGCTGGGTGTTGCCATCCTGATGCTGGAGCGCATCCTGCCCGGTCCGGTTACGCTCGCGCTGTGGGCGCTGCTGCTGATCATTCCCGCCATCTACATGCGTGCTCTCGACACCCTGCCGGACAAAGCCTCCGGCTGGCGCCGGCTCTGGAAGGGAATGGGTATCGCCATGCTGGTCTATGGCGTGATCCTGCTGATAGGCGCCGCCACCGGCGCACGTGACCCGTTAAATCCACTGCGTAACATTACGGCAGGGGTATCCGTTTCAGGCACCGGTGAACATGCCTCGCAGCACCTGGCCTTTGAACGCATCAAGAGTGTCGAGGACTTCAATGCAGCATTGCAGCAAAGCAACGCCGCCGGCAAACCGGTCATGCTCGATTTCTATGCCGACTGGTGCACCTATTGCATCAAGATGGAGGACTACACCTTCTCCGACAGCCGCGTGCAGGCAGCCCTCTCAGATGTCACTATCCTGCAGGCAGATGTTACCGCCAACGATGCTACCGATCTTGCCCTGCTGAACCACTTCAACCTGTTCGCCCCGCCCGCCATGCTGTTCTTCGGCCCGGATGGCCAGGAACGCCGCAACTACCGGTTGGTGGGGTTTATGGGAGCGGATGATTTTCTGGTGCACGTGAAGGGGGCTTTTGGTCAATAAAAGCTGTTCACGCAGAGGCGCCTTTGCGCGAGGTGTTTTATTATTTTTTCGGTTTCAGACTGAACTTGCGCAACAAATCATACATCGTCGGCCGACTGATACCGAGCAACTCGGCCGCCTGCGAGACCTTGCCGCCGACATGATTCAGTGCGCGCATGACGGCCTGCCGGTCGGAGCGATCACGGATCTCGCGCAGGTTAAACGTCGCCAGCTCCTCGGGTGAGTCGCCACCCAACTCCAGATCACTGGCCCTGATCTGCTTGTGCTCGGCCATGATCACGGCACGCTTGACCCGGTTCTCCAGTTCGCGGACATTGCCCGGCCAGGAATAGCTCTCAATAGCCGCCAGCGCATCCTTGCTGAAACGGTAACCCTTCTTGCCCTGCTGCTTGCTGATGCGTTCAAGGAACACCCGCGCCAGCAGCAAAGCATCACCCTCTCGATCCTTTAATGATGGGATAGTGATGGCGAGCTCACTAACACGATAGTAAAGGTCATCACGAAAACCACCGGTACGAATCAGTTCATGCAGGTCCTTGTGCGTCGCGCAGATCACACGCACGTCGACCGGAATCTCCTTGCGTCCACCCACGCGCTCGACCACACGCTCCTGCAAAAAGCGCAATAACTTGGCCTGCAACGGCAAGGGCATGTCGCCAACCTCATCAAGGAACAACGTACCACCCGAGGCCGTTTCGATCTTGCCGAGCATCTGCCTGGCTGCACCGGTAAACGCGCCTTTCTCATAACCAAACAGCTCACTTTCCAGCAGGTTCTCCGGAATGGCTGCACAGTTGATGGCGATAAATCGCTGATCATGGCGATTACTGAGTCCGTGCAACAACTTTGCCAGCAGTTCCTTGCCGGTACCGGACTCACCCAGCACCATCACAGTGGCATCGGTTGGCGCAACCTTTTCCACGGTACGGCAGACCTGCAGCATATCGTCACTGCCGGTTATCACACCCTCGAGCGGAGATTCAGTCTGCTGCGTACTAAGCCGGCGATTCTCGGCTTCCAGCTCATACAGGCGGTAGGCACGATTTACGATCATTCCCAGCATGTCCGCGTCAATCGGCTTGTAGAAGAAATCGTAGGCGCCCATAGCAACAGACTTTGTGGCATGTTCCCGGTCATTGTTGCCGGTAACAACGATCACCTTGGTGTGTGGTGCCCGGTGCAGGATCTCCTCCAGCAGGGCAAAGCCTTCGGTGGTACCATTGGCATCCGGCGGCAATCCAAGGTCGAGGGTTACGACCGGCGGCTGATGCGTATCAAGTTCAGCAAGTCCAGACTCCCGGTCCCCGGAGATGACCACCTCGTAATTCTCGAAGCACCAGCACAACTGGGTCTGTAACCCAGGGTCGTCTTCAATGACCAGTAATTTCCTTGTAGGCATGTGCATCTGAGTTATTATCGGATGTTTCCTGTGTGAACTTTACGTTATTTCCGCTGACATCGCCAATGGGTAAACGAATGCGAAAGGTCGTACCCTCGCCTACCCGACTGATGACCTCGATATCACCGCCAAGTCTGTGTATATAGTCACGTGCCTCGTAAACACCGACCCCCATGCCGGCCCTGCCCTTGGTGCTGTCGAACGGCTGAAACAGGCGGCTCTTGATGAACTCCCGGTCCATACCAGTACCCGTATCCTGGATCTCGACAATGGCACTGTCTGAACGCCTGAACAGTCGAATGATGATATGGCCGGTGTCCGAAGTTGCATCCTGGGCATTCCGGAGCAAGTGTCCGATGATGGCAGAAAAACGGTCAGGATTGGCCTTGAGCCGGATTCCCTGCGCCTGGCAATCCAGCGAAGGCACGGGTTTGCCATTTGACATGGTTTGCACAACCTCAGCCAGTATTGCACAGAGTTCAATATCCTCTGCCTCCTGCGCCTGTATGGCGTCACTGCGCAAGTGTGCCAGCAGCCTGTTCATCTTGTTAACCGAATTATCCACCGTATTGATTGCATCCTCCATGAATTGCGGATTGTGCTTGTGTTTTGCCGCATTGGTGACCACCAGCGACAGTTGCGCGATCAGGTTCTTCAGATCGTGTATAACGTAGGTACTGAGTCTGCTCCAGGCCTCAAACTGCTTCGCATCGGCCAGCGCACGGGATGCCTCCAGCTGGGCAAGGTGAACCGCGACTTGTCGGCCGGCGGTCTTTATCAGGTCGGAGTCTTCCCAGTTGAAATGGAGCTGGGCAGGTGAGTGTGCCAGCACAATAAAGCCGATCAGATGATCATGCACAATCAGCGGCACCACCAGCCAGGCGCGCTGCAACTGGTCCAGCCAGCCCGGAATAACAAGGTTATTATAGAGTTCAGGATCACGCTCATACTCGTCCAGGTCGATCAGCCATTCCCTCGATGCCATAAACTCGATCAGTGGGTGATCGCCGGCAACCGTGTAGTTGTCCGTGGCCGCCATCTGCCAGCTGGCCACCGGTGTGTAGAGGTTGCCAACCTGCCGCATCCACAGAATGCCGCCCGGACTGCCAATAATTTCTGCCAGGGAATGAATGGCGCGTTCCCGCAGACGATCATCTTCCGGCCCACCGGAAGACAGTGTCTGGATAAAACGCAGCCACTCATCACGGTAGTCATATTTGTAATGAAAAAAGTGCTTGTTGATCAATACGCGCAGACTCGCTCGTACCCGGCCGGAGAACAGCAGAACCATGAGAATCAGACCGGCAGCAAACAGGAATATCGTCTGCATGACCGCACCCCATTCACCACCAAAGGAGCGGATGTAATAGCCGCCGAGCCCCATTGCCAGCAGATACAGGCCAGTACCCAGCAGGGCCGTGGTATGAAACACCATGCGGCGTGACACAAAAATATCCAGCGACAGCCGCGGGTCGCGGGCAATAGCAATACCGAGCACTGGCACCGCCATGGCATTCACAAAGCCGCGCACCTCCCACGTCGCCACATCAAGACCACGGAACAACAGTGCCTGTGAATACAGGTAGAAGTCGTAGGCAAAGATAACACCGAGGCCGATACACAGATATTTGACTGCACGACGCGACTCGACGTGCGCATTGCGCATGATCTGCTCAATCAGCACCAGGCCAAATATCGCTATCAGCAGGAAGCCCGCATAGATCAGGTCAATACCAAAGACACTGCCGCCTTCCGGTCCGGCATAGATGCGGTAGACGATCATCATAGTCAGCAGCAGGGTAAAACTCGCGGCGATTATTCTGGCTGCATGAAAACGTTTTCTTGCGAGGTTCGCATCGGTCACTGAAGACATCAGGACATAACCGAGAAACAGCAGCCAGGTAAAACTCCGGAGCGGCTCGAACAGGTAGGACAGGAAGGAGACTTCCTTGTGAATGGTAAATGCCGTCAGGCCCAGCCAGACGGCATTTATGATGCAAGCAAACGTGAGCGCATTCTTGCGCGCCCGGCCCCGCTCGCCAGTCAGCAATACCAGCGACAGGACCCCGAAAAATACGGCCCCGGTGATAAAACTGATGATGCCGGTATTAATCACAAGGGTGCATATAATAGCTCTTTACCGTAGGAGCGGCTTTAGCCGCGATAAATTGTGCGGCCAAGACCAAATCGCGGCTGAAGCCGCTCCTACTCCAATTCGGCATACACACGGCGGGCTTCATCAACTCCATGATAGTCGAATTTCTCAGCTATTGCCTTGGCAAGCAACTC
>JBDLJX010000028.1:0-29330 GCA_039714155.1 Pseudomonadota bacterium
TGGCCGCAGGGACGCGGCCATCGAGCTTACAGGGACGTACTTGCAGCGTGTCTTGAGAAGCCACCCTGGCCCCTGTGCATGCCGACCCACCCGATCAGGGGAAAAGCCAGAGTTCCTATACCAGGCGCCACTCTGCCGGGTAGCGCAGGCCTAGATTAATAATCCGTTTCAACAACTGTTCATAGCTCATGCCGGCCGCTTCCGCCGCATCACTGAGTTCCTCGCCAAAACCAAGGTCGGGATTCGGGTTGGCCTCCAGCACGTAGATCTCGTTGTCCGGCGTGATGCGGAAATCAATCCGTGCATAGCCACTGAGATACAGCGCCCGGTAAATACGCTTGCCCAACCGTCCGATTCGGGACGACATCTCCGGCGAGAGATCTTCAGGTACCACCGTATCGATACCGTGTTTCTTCTGGTATTCCCAGTCCCACTTGACTTTCGAGGTCGCAATCCGTGGCGAACCTTCCGGCATATTGTTGAATACCAGCTCAATGGTCGGCAACACACTCAGGCGCTTGTTGCCCATGATCGACAGGTACATTTCCCTACCCTCAATATACTCTTCGGCAATGGCATGCGTCTCCAGTTGCTCATGCAGGTATTCGACCCGCTTCACAAACTTTTCGTCATTGGTGACGATCGAGGCCTGCGAAATTCCGTAGGAACCCTCCTCGATCAGGGATTTCACAAATAACGGGTAGCGCAGGTGCCTGGGTGGCTTGATCAGCTTGCCACGCGGGTACGTGGTAAAGCCCGGCACCCGGACACGGTGGTACGACAGGATTTTCTTGGTCAGCGCCTTGTCATGCGCCAGCACCAGGCCGCGCGGGTTACAGCCGGTATAGGGTTGCCGCATCAGTTCGAGGAAACTGATCACGTGCTGGTCATACAGCGCGACACCGTGGAATTCTTCCAGCAGGTTGAAAACGATATGCGGCTTCCAGTCTCGCAGGGCCTTGCGGATAACACCCAGGTCATCTTCCACCCCCAGCGGTTTCGCCTCGTGGCCCATCTCCCTTAACGTGGTAACCACGTCGTACTCCGCCTTCCACTCGACAATCTCCTTGTCGGTATAGCCCTCAAGGCTGTCAGGTGGAATCAGGTCCTTGTGCATGAGGACGAGTACGCGCATGTCAGACGGGGATCCTGTGGCGGGTATTGTACAGATGGTTCAGTGCCTTGACGCTCAGGTAGATGGCTGTATCTATTTTTACCTCGTCGAGCGGTCGCTTGATACACAACCCCATTTCACGGCCGCGAATGATGAGTTCCTGCAGGATCTGCGCAAAGGTATACGGGTGCTCGCCAGTGCCGCGGGCACAGACCTGGCAAAGTTCCACCTTGTTGCGCCGTAACCAGCTTGCCGCAGATTGCTTGCCATCCTGGCCGCTGGCAGGATCACGAAATAACTGGTACAGGTCTTCATCGTAAACTTCCGGTACCTTGATCTCGTAATGCTCGCGCTTCTCGGCGTAATGCTCGCGCAAGGTACGCCGGATACGGGAAATTGGTTCAACCTGTTTGCGGCAGCGGACCCGTGGCGACACCTGCCCGACCGACTGCATCAACTCATCCAGATACTCGAGTTTCTTCAACGCCGGCCAGTCATGGTACTGCTTGCGCCAGCCGGCATGCGAACCCAGCCAGACAGCGAAGGTCTCGGCAAAGTCCTCATGCGGATGGCTCTGCGCATACCACCAGTCAAGGTTCAGCACGTAGCGTTTGCTGTTCGGCCGCGGCGTGTAGTAATCAGGGTAGGGTTTTCGCGGATCGCCGAATACCGTTTTCCAGCGTTTGCGCCGTTCCAGCCGGTAGGCCGCCTCGATGGCATGGCCGGTCTCATGGCGCAGCAACTGCATGCAGGAACGGTGTGTCCCGCCCTCGACCTCGAACATCTGCCGGTATTCGAGCTTGGTCAGGCGTGGATGGGCCAGGTAAAAGGGAATGGCGATCCCAGGCACACCCTCCGGCGAGAACCACTCCTCGCCCAGCCAGAAATGCGGGCGAAAACGCAGGCCACGCTTGTCGAGCTGCTGGTAAAGCACGTCTATGCGCCGCTCAAGGTCTGTGCCCTTGATAGTCAGCCCCAGATCGCAAAACCGCAGGTCGAGCAAATCCTCATCACTCATGCGTGACCAGAAGTTGCCACGTTTGGTTGCAGCCCCCATAAACGGATAATGAAGACATTAGAGGCAGTATTCAACTCATGCGCTTCTTCCCTGGAGAAAGCGATTGTGTCTAGTGTTTCTTGCCAATCAACTCGATCGGATAGCCATCCGGGTCCTCGATAAAGGCGATGATGGTAGTGCCGGCATTCATGGCCCCTGCCTCGCGGATGACCTTGCCGCCACGATTGCGCAATTCATCTACCGCATTGAAGACATCATCAACCTCGATGGCGATATGACCGTAACCCTCACCGGGATCATAGCTATCCGTGTCCCAGTTATGGGTCAGTTCGATAACCGTGTTATCGGACTCGTTACCGTAGCCGACAAAGGCGAGCGTAAACCTGCCATCCGGATAATCCTTCCGGCGCAGCAACTGCATGCCAAGCACGTTCGTGTAGAAATCAATCGAGCGATCGAGGTCGCCAACACGCAGCATGGTATGAAGCAGTCGCATTACACTACCCTCCCTGAATCAGTCGGATACCCAGTTACGGACAAAACCGGCTGTGATCAGGCCAATAAAACACAGCAATGACCAAACCGGCATACTGAGACCAAGAAACACCCAATCAACTTCGGCGCACTCACCGGAACCGGTAAATGCCATGCGCAGGGCATCGGTCAGCGGGAATACCTCCAGCATGTAATCGAGCCCGGGGCCACACTCCGGCACCTGCTCCGGCGGCAGAGATTGCAGCCAGATGTGCCGGCCGGCAACGGCTGCTCCGGCGAGACCTGCCAGCATCAGCAACACGGCATAGACACGACTGCCGATACGGCCGGCATTGTGGATCGCCGCAATCAGGAAGATCAGCCCCATGGCAATGAAGGCAACGCGCTGGAAGATACACAGGGGACAGGGATCGAGGCCTTCCTGGAACTGGAGGTACCAGGCGTAGGCAAGCACGCCTGCACAGACAAGGAATCCGGTACTGTTGGTGATACGCCTCGAGATTGTTGCAAACATAGCGGCGAACATCACATTCACTACTTGCGGCGGTCTGTTTTCTTTTGTCGCGCACTGGTACGCAGGCGCAGTGCATTCAGGCGGATAAATCCTTCTGCGTCCTTCTGGTTATAGGCGCCGGCATCGTCCTCAAACGTAGCAATGCGCTCATCAAACAGGCTGTCCGATTCTGACTGGCGACCGACCAGGGTGATGTTGCCCTTGTAGAGTTTCAGTCGCACGGTGCCATTCACATGCTCCTGCGAGGCATCGATCATGTGCTGCAATAGCTTGCGCTCCGGGCTCCACCAGTAGCCGTTATAAATCAGGCTGGCGTAGCGCGGCATCAGGTCATCCTTCAGATGCGCGGCCTCACGGTCCAGCGTCAGGGACTCAATTGCGCGGTGCGCCTTCAACAGGATGGTGCCGGCTGGCGTTTCATAACAACCGCGCGACTTCATGCCGACATAACGGTTTTCGACTATATCGGTGCGGCCGATGCCGTTATCACCACCCAGCTTGTTCAACGCCTCCATTACCTGCCCGGGGCTGTGCGACTGGCTATCGATGGCAACCGCATCGCCCCTCTCGAAGGTGATTTCGATATAGGTGGGCTTGTCCGGTGCTTTTTCCGGCGATACCGTCCACAACCACATATCCTCTTCCGGCTCTGCCCACGGGTCCTCGAGAATGCCGCCCTCGTAGGAGATATGCAGGGAATTGGCATCCATGGAATACGGTGACTGCTTGCCTTTCTTGTGCTCCACCGGGATGTCGTGTTTTTCGGCATAGGCAAGCAGCTTCTCACGGGAAGTCAGGTCCCATTCGCGCCACGGCGCGATGATCCTGATGTCCGGGTTCAGCGCATAGGCGCCAAGCTCGAAACGCACCTGGTCATTGCCCTTGCCGGTTGCACCATGGGCAATGGCATCGGCACCAGTCTCTTTTGCAATCTCGACCAGCCGTTTGGCAATCAAGGGGCGCGCGATAGAGGTACCAAGCAGGTATTCACCTTCATAAATGGTATTGGCGCGAAACATGGGGAACACATAGTCACGTGCGAATTCTTCCTTGAGTGACTCGACATAGATTTCCTTTACGCCCAGGGCCTGTGCCTTGGCGCGCGCCGGCTCGATCTCCTCACCCTGACCGATATCGGCCGTAAAGGTAACAAGCTCGCAGTCATAGACTTCCTCCAGCCACTTGAGAATGACGGAGGTATCAAGACCCCCCGAGTAGGCCAGTACAACTTTCTTGATATCAGACATCTGTTTTTCCGTACGTCGTGGTACATGTAGCCCGGATGTAACGCAGTGGAGCCCGGAGGGTATCAAACGGGTCCCGGATTACGCTGCGCTGCATCCGGGCTACGCTCACCGCAAGACTCTTCGCCAACTCAGGCCTTTGCCGTTTTCCTGCTGCGGCGCAGGCGTGACAGCAATCGCCGCGCCAGGTCACCGAACAGTTCCGTCTGGGTGGGATGTGCATGAATGGCCTCGCCCACCTGTTCCAGTGTCAGGTTGGCCGATACCATCATGACGGCCTCGCCAATGAGCGTGTCGGCATGGTCGGCCAGCAGGTGCACACCGACAATACGGTGTGTCGCCCTGTCGGCAACGATCTTGATCATGCCATGGGTTTCATTATTGATCATCGCCTTGGCATCGATATTCATCGGCACCTTGACCTCGGCAACATCCATGCCTTTGGCTTTTGCCTGTTCGACAGACAGGCCGACAAACGCGGCCTGCGGGCGCGAAAAGATCACGCCGCAATCCTTGTCCTGGTCGTACTTCATGTTCTCACCCAGCAGAGTCGCCGCTGTAACCCGGCCCTGCTGTGCTGCGGTATGCGCCAGCATCAGGCCGCCGATGACATCACCAACGGCAAAGATATGCGGCACACTGGTACGGCATCGCGTATCAGCCTGCACGATGTTGCGCTCGCTGGCAACGCCGGCGGCATCCAGCCCGAGGCCGTCCAGCACCGGCCGCTTGCCGGTTGCCATGATGATGTAATCCACCGTGAGGTTGCGTTTCTTGCCGTCTGCGTCGGTCCAGGCCAGTTTCATCGCGCCCGGCTCGCCGCTGATCCTGTTGACGGCCGCCGAGGTATGCACATCAAGCCGCGGTTCATCATCGAGTATGGCCGCCAGGGTTTTCGCAATTTCCGGCTCCACTTCTGCGAGAATGCGCTCCTGCGCTTCCAGCAGGGTCACCCTGGCACCGAAGTCCTGGAATATCTGTGCCATTTCGATGCCGATGGCGCCGGCGCCGATAACCGCCAGTTTCTTCGGTGGCGCGGTCAGCGCCCAAACCGTATCGGAGGTTAGCACGCCACCGCTATCCAGCCCTTCCTGCGCACCGGGTATCGGCGGCACGAATGGTGGCGCCCCGGTGGCAATCACGGCCGCGCCGAAGCTGATGCTCTGCTCCGGTTTGCCGTCCGGCAAGGCCGCACGGGTATGCGGATCCGCCTGGTTGGTGGACGTATGTATGGCCAGTGTGTGCGTATCGACAAACTGGCCGAAGCCCTGCAGGTAATTGATGCGCACGCCCTTGTCGGTCTTCAGGGCCATATCGCCACGGGTTTCCAGCACCTTGCGGCGATGGGCTTCGAGATCCTTCCAGACCAGTTTGGCCTTGTTGGTACCGGCTACCCCGAGATGTGCGTCCCCGGCCCGGTCACGCATGCGATCGGCCGCGGCCCGCCAGGCCTTGGACGGGATACAGCCGCGCCACAGGCACTCACCACCCGGGAAGGGTGAGTCATTGACCAGCGCAACCTTCAGCTTGTGTGCCACCAGGTCACGCGCACAGTCTTCGCCACCCGGCCCACCGCCGACGACAACCACGTCGTAGTCCCAGTCACCTGCCGGGATCGCCGGTCCGCCGGGACCCATCCAGTCATACGGTTGCTCAATCAGGCTCTTCAATGAGTACAGGTACTTCGCCACATCAGCGCCGTTGATAACACGGTGGTCCGCCGTGATGGTAAAGGCGCTGCCTGTTTCGGTATTCGAGGAAATGGCCAGTATTGCGCTCAGACCCGGTGTGGCAATTGCATCGAAGTAGCTGACGTCGAACATGCCCATGTTGGAAATCTGGAAGGTCGAGCCCTTGAACTCGTCCGGGTTCAGGTGCCGGGTACGGGCACGCGCCACCAGGTCCTTCCAGTCCTTGTTCAGCTCAGCCAGTTCACGCGCTTCACACCCTCGCAGTACCGGCACCACCAGGCCGCCATCATCGGCAGCCACCGCCATGCCGATGTCGACCTGGCTGCGTTCAATCAGTTTGTCATCCGGCTGGTAACACCAGTTCAGTTTCGGGTGTTCCTGCATGGCCAGTGCACAGGCCCGTGCTATGGCGACCGTCACCGATACCCCGGCCTGTTTCGCGGCCGCAATCAGTGTCTCGAGATGGATATGCGAGGTCACGCGGAAGGTCGGCATCGACAGGGAGGACGCCATTGCATTCGCAATCGCCTTTTCCATGGACTTCATGGGCCGACCATTGCCCTCGACCGGCACTTCGTACGGTGCCGGGGCATGCTGGATGTCGGCAGCAGTAATCACGCCACCGGGACCACTGCCACTCAAGCGATCGAGATCGGCATTCACCTGCCCGGCGAGGCGACGTGCCAGTGGTGATGCCTTGCCAGCCTGCGGACGCGGTACCGGTGCGCCACCTGTGGCGGCAGCCACAACCGGTTGCACGGCAGTTGGCGCCGGTGTTGCGGCAGCGGGTGCTGGCGTGGCAGCGGCCGTACTGGTCTGTTCAGTTGCCGGTTGTGTTGCTGCAACCGCTTCACCGGCAACGACCTCGTCCTTCGACTCAACCAGGTAGGCGATCGCCTTGGTCACCGGCACGGTGCTGTCGATTGCCGCAATCGGCCCGGACAGATAACCGTCACGGAAGACCTCGACATCCATGACGGCCTTGTCGGTTTCGACCGTGGCAACGATGTCACCACGTTTGATTTCGTCGCCGATGTTCTTTTCCCAGCTAACGATGACACCTTCGGTCATGGTGTCGGACAACTGGGGCATCTTGATTACATAAGGTTCAGCCATGATTATCCAGTAGAAAAATAGCTACAGCCACAGAGGTCACAGAGTAAAAACAACCTGTTCCAGCCGCTGTGATCTCTGTGTCCTCTGTGGCGAATGTTTTTAAATATGTACAAACTAAATACCGAAAATATTGCGCACTGCTTCCACCACGTCATTGACATCCGGCAGCGCGGTACGCTCCAGTGCGTGGTTATAGGGAATCGGCACATTCATTGCCGATACCCGTACGGGTGCGGCATCCAGCTCGAAAAAGCACTCTTCATTAATAAGGGCCATGACCTCGGCGCCAACCCCCACAGCCGGCTCGGCCTCTTCCACGATCACCGCACGGTGGGTCTTGCTGACCGAGTCACGAATACCCTCACGGTCCAGCGGGCTTAGTGCATACAGATCAACGACCTCGGCCTCGATGCCATGATTTTTTGACAGCAGTTCAGCGGCCTGCAAACACCAGTGCACCGAGATGTTATAGCCGAACAGGCTGATGTCGCTGCCATCACGGGCAATCTCGGAACCTTCCAGTGGGTGGAAGTACTCGTCTTCCGGCACTTCACCCTTCATGTTGTACATGAGCTCGTGTTCATTGATGAACACCGGGTCGTTGCAGCGCACGGCGGATTTCAGCAGGCCATAGGCCTGGCGCGGATTTGACGGCGTGACGACACGCAGACCGGCAATACCCATGAACACCTTCTCCATGCGCGCGGAATGCTGTGAACCCAGTTGATGCGCCGTGCCGCCCGGTGAGCGGATCACCACCGGCGCCTGCAGCTGACCGCCGGACATATAGCGCACCTTGGCAGCCGTATTGAACATCTGGTCCATGGCCAGCCAGGCGAAGTTGACGGACATGATCTCGATAACAGGCCGCACACCCAGGAAAGAGGCACCGATGCCGAGACCGGTAAAGCCGTTTTCCGAAATTGGTGTATCGATAACCCGTTCGGCTCCGTACTTGTCATACAGGCCCATCGTTGCCTTGTAGGTGCCGCCGGCAATACCGATGTCCTCGCCCATGATAATCACCAGCGGGTCATTGGCCAGCTCTTCATCAAGCGCACGGCGCACGGCATCCCAGAACATGATCTCGGCCATCTAGCGATCCCCGCCCTTGACCCAGGGGTCATTCTCGGCCAGCACGTAACGGTCTACCCCGGACACGTGCGGTTCCGGCGACTCGTTGGCATAGGCAATCACTTCATTCTCGATTTCATCCAGGATGTGCGTATCCATGTCCTTGTATTCATCGATTGTCAGCGTGCCATCCTCGATCAGGCGGTCACGCAGCTTGATGACCGGGTCGCGCTTGCTCCACATGCGTTCCTCGGCCCTGGCACGATAGGCGTTTGAGTCCGACATGGAATGGCCACGGTAACGGTAGGTCATCAGTTCGAGAAAATACGGCCCCTTGCCGCTGCGTACATGCCTGATTGCCCTGCTTGCCGCCTTGTGTACCAGCTCGACATCCTGGCCATCCGCCTGTGCGGACGGGATGTTGTAGCTGGAGACACGCTTGTACTGGTCGACCACCGCAGTGGACCGGTCAATGCGTGTACCAATACCGTATAGATTATTTTCACAGACATAGAGAACCGGCAGGTTCCACAACTTCGCCATATTCAACGACTCGTGGAAGGTACCCTGGTTGTTGGCGGCATCACCTAGGAAACAGATGCAGATTGCATCACTTTCTTTCATCTGCAACGCCTTGCCAATCCCGGCTGCCAGCGGGAAAGGTCCGCCAACCAGCGCGTAACCACCCATGAAGTTATGCTCGACGTCGAAGATATGCATGGAACCGCCACGGCCTTTACTGACACCGGTTTCCTTGGCAAACAGTTCCGCCATGATCTTTCTCGGGTCAGACCCCCATTTGATGGCGTGCACGTGGTCGCGATAACTGGTAATGACGTAGTCGTGACCGATCTGTGCGGCTTCCAGCACACCGTGACAACATGCCTCCTGGCCGGGATAGAGATGCAGGAATCCACCGATGTTGCGTTCGACGTAGGCCTCGTAGCAGCGTTCCTCAAACCGCCGGGCAAACAGCATTTCCCGTAACAGGCGTTTTTTGTCTGCAACCTTCATGGTGGATAGGTCCCTGCCCTGTTAGATGTGACGTAATTCCGGCGACCCGGGTTGGCCTGGCCGATGGATTATCGCATTTATTGCGTTAAATCGTTGTGGAGTGCATCCATCTGCCTGAATTAAAAGGAATCAGCAGTACCCGATTCACAACGAGCGCGATATGATCATTGTTTTGCGATAACAGGTCAAGGCGAAAAACATGGAAATACCCTATTGGCATCTGGAGAAAATCAAAATAAATCAACATACAAGCCGGCCAACCCGGAAGCTGGTCGATGCCCGGCGTTGCCTGCTGGTACTGCTGCCGAAAAAGCCCGGCGCCGCTGACTGGAAACAACTGCCCTATGCCACTGCCCTGAAGTCACGCTTTCAGCGGGCGCGACGCAACGCCGCTGATACCACACAATTGTCCACCGACCTGCCAAACGCAGCCGGCACGCATCTGATCCTGCAATGCATGGATCCGGACAGCAGTGCCTTCGAACAGCTCACCCTGGCCCGGCAACTGGCCGCACGGGTACGCGACATCAATCCCTCAGGCCTGCTTATCGACGCAGTGGGACTGTCGGCCGGTTCTGGTGGCCGCAGCATTGAACATGTCATTGCCGGCTTGCTGGCGGCCAGCTGCCCGATGCCAAGCTACAAGTCAAAGACCGACAAACCTGCCGCCCTGAAGCACATTGACCTGTATGGACTGGACGAGGTGATTGACCTTGAACCGCTGCGTGCCGAACTCATCGGCAATCACCTCGCCCGCTGGCTGTCGGTACTGCCGGCGAATGAACTGACCCCGGGCAAGTACCGGAAATTCGTGGCAGGCCTGGCCAAACGCGAAGGCTGGCAAATGTCCTTCCTCGATACACGGGCACTAAAGCGCAAAAAGGCCGGCGCCTTTCTTGCCGTCTGCCAGGCCAGCCCGGCAAATGATGCCGGCATCGTCCACCTCAAGTACCGGCCGAAGGCCCGTGGCGGCAAGCGCCTTGCGCTGGTCGGCAAGGGTATCTGCTTCGACACCGGTGGCGTCAACGTCAAGCCGGCGAAGTACATGAACGGCATGCACGAGGACATGCAGGGCAGTGCTGTCGCACTCGGCACCCTGCTGGCGCTGAGTCGCATGGCCGTGGATTTCCCGGTCGACTGCTGGCTGGCGCTGGCGGAAAACCACATCGGCAGTCACGCCTACAAACCCAACGATGTTATTACCGCCTGCAACGGCACCACCATCGAGGTAAAACACACCGATGCCGAAGGCCGCATGGTACTGGCCGACACGCTGGCACTGGCCAGCCGCGAAAAACCGCACACCCTGGTTGATTACGCCACCCTGACCGGCGCCTGCATCTACTCACTGACATCGCGCTATAGCGGCGTATTCAGTAACCGCGACAGCATGACAGCCACACTCATCGAGGCCGGCCGGGACAGCGGCGAACGCGTCTGGCCATTCCCGTTCGACAAGGACTTCGATGAAGCCCTGAAGTCCGATATTGCCGATATCCTGCAGTGTTCGCTTGAGGGGGAGGCCGACCACATACTGGCGGCCCGCTTCCTGGACCGCTTTGTCGATGCCAGTATTAACTGGGTGCACGTGGACCTGGCAGCGAGCAATCACAAGGGTGGCCTTGGTCATATCGCAACCGACACAACCGGCTTCGGTGTCCGCCTGACGCTAAACCTGTTGCAACAACAAGGACTGATGGACACGAAATGGAACTGACGCTCACTCGCCCCGACGACTGGCACCTGCATGTGCGGGACAGTGACGCATTGCGGACAATCGTGCCACATACGGCCCGGCAATTCGCCCGCGCCATCATCATGCCCAACCTGAAGCCGGCGGTTACCGCCACCAGACAGGCGCTGGCCTACCGTGAACGTATTCTGGCTGCCGTGCCCGATGGCGTCGATTTCAAACCGTTAATGACGCTGTACCTGACCGACAATACCCCGGCAGCAGAAATTACCGCCGCGAAAGCCAGCGCTCATGTCCATGCGATCAAACTCTACCCGGCCGGCGCCACCACACATTCAGATGCCGGTGTCACTGACATCAGCAAAACCTGGCCGGTGCTGGAAGCCATGGCCGAACACGGCCTGCCGCTGCTGGTGCATGCCGAGGTCACTGATGCGGATGTCGATGTGTTCGACCGCGAGGCCATATTTATCGAACGTCACCTGCAGCCGCTGTGTGAACGCCTGCCACAACTCAAGGTGGTACTGGAACATGTAACCACGAAAGACGGCATAGAATTTGTCGCCTCCATGCCAGACACCGTAGCCGCCACCATCACCGCCCACCACTTGTTAATGAACCGCAATGCAATGTTCAGTGGCGGCATCCGGCCGCACCATTACTGCCTGCCGGTACTGAAACGCGAGACCCATCGCAACGCATTGATCGAGGCTGCAACCAGCGGCAGCGCAAAATTCTTCCTCGGCACTGACAGTGCGCCACACGCCCGCGAGACCAAGGAAACCGCCTGCGGTTGTGCCGGCATGTACACGGCCCATGCCGCGATGGAACTGTATGCACAGGTCTTTGATACTGCCGGCGCACTCGACCGGCTGGAAGACTTTGCCAGCCGGTATGGCCCGGACTTCTACGGTCTGCCACGCAACACCGGCACCATTACGCTGGAAAAAACCGACTGGCAGGTACCCGAAAGCTACCCGCTGGGAGATTCAACGGTAGTGCCGTTATGTGCGGGCGAGACCCTGCACTGGCGAATGAAGGAATAAAAAACCGCAAAGGCGCAAAGAAAACAAGTAATAAAATAATTTCAAAAGGCATTTCCTGACATGCATGCCAGATGTCTTGATGGTATTGCAGCAGGAGCGACTTCAGTCGCGATGGTTGCACATATTTCAGTCATTTATCGCGAATGAATTCGCTCCTACGATTGCTGTTTATCACTATTCGGGGCAGCAATGTTTTAGTAAATCGCCCGGACCGAATAGCCCCGCTGCTCCAGCAGGTTCAGCAAGCCCTCCTCCCCGGGCAAGTGCAACGCCCCGACCGCGATAAAGGCCTTGCCCTTCTCAAGGTACTGTTCCGCACGCTCCGCCATCAGCCGGTTGCGATCAACAATCAAACGCTTTTCAAAATCATGCGCGAGACGCTGATCACCTTGCTGCATTGCCTCATCGCTGATGGCCTGCATCCTGGCGAGATCACGCTGTTTCCATGCAGACACCAGCTCGGCATTCATCCGGTCGATCAGGTGGAAGTTATCAACCGCATCTTTTAGCAGGGTTACCTGGTCACGCTCGGACATGGACTCGAATACGCCCAGTTGCTCCTGGAGGGTCTCCAGACCGTAGACCTGCTTGCCCGACTGCTGTGCATCCTGGAAGAGTTTCATATCCAGCACCATGCCGGTCTCGGGTGCCGGGATAGACAGGGTGGTAGCTGCCGCCCAGGGTTTCATGCGCTCCAGCACCACTTCTGGAATCCCCCGCGTACTGATGGCCTTTGCCGTTTTCTCAAACAACGCACGCCCGGTAATTTCAGACAGCAGGCGCCCGTCTGTCATCAACATTGCACGACTGGAATACACCATGGCATCCATATCCAGCTTCACTTCAAGAATGACACTGTCAGATGAATCGAAGGCGCGCTGTACCTCGCCAGCCAGCATCAGGACACCGGGATCTTCCGAATGTATCGTGCCGAACAGATAGCTGGGTAACGCCCCGTCCATACTGATCTCCCACAGAAGGCCGTGACTCCGGTCAGGCACGGCCTGTGCCATGACTGCCATAAAAAAGAACAGCGTGATGGCAAATACTATCGACGGGGCCAGCCGTCGTAATCTGATGAACTCCTGGTTATGCATGACGCAAACTCCTGTAGCCGTTTTAAAATCGATGCCGGTGACCTGTGTAACACAGCAATGCCGCATGCACCAGAACCCGTTCACAGTTTTGGCAATCGCCATCGGCCGGATGATTGGGTATGCTGTACTGATGTCAGACGACAGCAGCAAGTCTCCAATAGTCGATCGCTTCCGCGGCTTCCTGCCCGTGGTCGTCGACGTGGAAACTGCCGGCTTCAACGCCAGGCGTGATGCCCTGCTGGAAATTGCCGCCGTGTTGCTGGACATGGATGCCCAGGGGTACATCCACCGTACCGAAACCGTGGCATGCCATGTTGAACCGTTCCCCGGCGCCAACCTCGACCAGGCATCACTCGAGTTTACCGGCATCGATCCCTGGCATCCCTTCCGCATGGCGAAACCGGAACGTGAAGCCATGGACATGATCTTCAAACCGGTGCGCAAGGCGGTGAAAAACAGCGGTTGCAACCGTGCCATCCTGGTCGGCCACAATGCCGCTTTTGACCTGTCCTTTGTCAATGCGGCTGCCGAACGTAGCGGCATAAAGCGCAATCCGTTTCACCAGTTCAGTACTTTCGATACGGTCTCGCTGGCCGCCCTTGCCTACGGCCAGACCGTACTGGCACGGGCGGTACAGGCAGCCGGTATCGACTGGAACAGCGACAAGGCCCACTCGGCGGTCTATGACACCGAGCGCACCGCGGATTTATTCTGTGCTATCGTTAATCGCTGGCATGAATCCAACCATAATATTGAATCAATATCTTCGCAGATAATGTGAAGAAGGCAACCAGGCTTATGACCGATACCAACGAGCAAATCCTGCAGTCCCACGCCGGGCTGATTCACCGGGTTGTCATGCACTGCAACAGCCCCGGCTCGGCACCGGACCTGGAACAGGTACTGCAACAGGCCGAGGCCAATGAATGGGCCCGGCTGGTCACCGTCATCCGCGATATCATGTCAGGTAACCGGGATGAATCGCTGCTGTCGGGACTGGATGACGAAGACCGGGTAATCATCGAAGCCATCCTCCGGGGCATTCAGGACCCGAGCACCTTGCCGGACCTTGATGCAGACTTTGACTCCGGCATGGCGGCACCGGGCATTGCCAGCCTGATCCACGCCTCGCGGGGAGGTAATGCACATGCCCTGCAAATCGTTGCGGGCATGGCCAAGCAGATGCTGCAGGCAGGTGGTGACATGGGCATCCTCGCCGGCCGCATTCGCCCCCTGGTAGAGGGTGAACGGGATGCCGATAAACTGACCGAGGCAATGAGTGACAAAGGCCAGAAGCTGATGGTGGATATCCTGGAAGAGCTGTTGAAACTGGAGGCGAACTGACAACTGCGGAATACCGCTTTACGCCTCCTTGCTGACAGCCTCCTTGACCATCTTCTGCAAGTCACCCTTCTGATAGAGCTCAAGCGTAATATCACAACCGCCAACCAGTTCGCCATTGATGTAGAGTTGCGGGAAGGTCGGCCAGTTGGCATAACGCGGCAGGTTCTCGAAGATCTCCGGGTCTGCCAGCACATTGACATGTGCGAACGATTCGCCGCAGGCCATCAGAGCCTGGGCCGTACGGCTTGAGTAACCGCATTGCGGAATTTGCGGCGTACCCTTCATGAAAAGAATGACGGGGTTCTGCTTTACCGCCTCATCGATACGCTGGATTACGTCCATTGAATTATCCCTTAAGGTTCAAGATGGAATCAGTAGGGGAGGAGTGTACCCGCAAGCCAATGCAACAATAAAGCCACTCATGACGCGGGAATAGCCCGCACTTCTCACCGCGGGGCGAGATGATCGCGCAGAGATTTGGATTCACAGCGGATTTTCTGAAGAAGCGGAATACGGACTGTATTTCCGACTGAAGAAAATGCGCTGTGGATTCAAAGATCAAGCGAGGGCTCGTCATCGTGGTGAGAAATGCGGGCTGATGTCGACATTGCGCTGCAGCCAGAATTCCAGCAGCGCAAGATGCCAGAGTTTGCTACCCAGGATCGGTGTGAGGTGTGTTTCGGGACTGGCCAGCAGCTTTTCTACCATACTGCGGTTAAAGATGCCACGCTGACGACAGGCATCGGACTCCAGGATATTCCGCATAAACTCCAGTACCTCGCCACGCACGAACTTCAGCGCCGGCACCGGAAAATAACCCTTGGGCCGATCAATCACACTATCAGGCAACAGGTCACGGGCGATGGTCTTGAGGATATGCTTGCCACCGGACTTCAACTTGATCTCCGGTGGCACCTGTGACACCAGTTCAACCAGTTCATGATCGAGGTACGGCACCCGCGCCTCGAGTCCCCATGCCATGGTCATGTTATCAACCCGCTTCACCGGGTCATCGACCATCAGGGTAGTGACATCATAGGACAGAACACGGTTCAGGAAGCGGTCGGCACCGGACTGCGCCAGCCCGTGTGCGACACGCGCCGAGGTATAGTCCAGCCCGTGGTAACCGGCCTCGATGGTATCCTGCAGTTCTTCGTGTGAGCGGTCAAAATACAGCCCGCGGAAGCGCTCGATGTCGCTGCCACTGGCGGCCTGCATCTGTGCATACCAGAAGTAACCGGCGAACACCTCGTCAGCCCCCTGCCCGCTCTGCACCACCTTGACTGCCTGCGATACCCGCTCGCCCAGCAGGTAAAACGCCACCGCATCCTGGCCAACCATCGGTTCGGCCATGTTATCGACGGCCTCCGGCAGGCGCGCCAGCACCTCGTTGTCGGGAATGGAAAAACGCTGGTGGCGGGTCGCATACCGCTCGGCCACCCGATCTGAATATTCAAATTCATTACCCTTTTCTTCCGGCTGGTCCTCGAATCCGACCGAAAATGTATGCAACTCGCCACCACCGGCCTCAGCCAGCAGCGCCACCAGCAGACTGGAATCCAGTCCGCCGGACAACAGGATGCCGACCGGCACATCGGCGATGGTACGGCGCCGCTCGACCGATTTCAGCAACGCCTCGTGTGTCGCCTCGATCCATTCCCATTCACTCATGGGACCGACCGGGGTGGCGGCGCCCAGTCGCCAGTAAGACTTGATGGTTTTGTTGCCATCACTGGCAATCGTCATGCTGTGCGCCGGTGGCAGCTTGCGCAGGCCACGCAGCAAGGTGCGGGGGGCAGGTACCACGGCATGCAGCGACAGGTGATGATGCAGGGCCACGGCGTCAATCGAGGTATCCAGCCCGCCGGCGGCCAGCAGCGCCTGGCTGGTCGAGGCAAAGCGCAGATACTGTTGCGTCAGGCTGTAATACAGCGGCTTGATACCAAAGCGGTCGCGTGCCAGGAACACGGTATGCCGGCGGGTATCGCGAATAGCAAAGGCGAACATGCCGTGCAGGTGCTGCGGGCAATCCTCACCCCATTCCGCATAAGCCTTGAGAATGACCTCGCTGTCACCTTCGGTAAAAAACCGGTAACCCTTGCTGCGCAGTTGCTGACGTAATTCCGGGTAGTTATAGATGGTGCCGTTGAACACCAGCACCAGGCCGAGGGCCTCGTCCACCAGTGGCTGATTGGAACGCGCCGACAGATCGATGATCGACAGGCGCCGGTGGCCCAGTGCCACTGGCCCGTCGAAATAGTCACCGGCAGCATCCGGACCTCGTCCCTCGAGCCGCGCCATCATGGCGTGCACGGTCTGTTGCCGTGGACGCGCGTCATCAAACCGCAGTTCGCCGCAAATACCGCACATAGTGTTTAATCAGGAATGCGGGCTCAGTGTTTTACCGTCAGCTTCGAATTCACCCGTTTGACGCCCTTGGTGCTGCGCACGAGTTGCACCGCGCGCACAGAGGCCGCCGGACTGTCGACCGTACCGGTCAGGGTAACAACCCCTTCATAGGTATCGACATTGATATCGATGGCACTGACGAGAGCATCCCTGACAAATTTTGTGTTGATCGTCGAGGTGATTGTGGCGTCATCGGCAATATCGCCAACGCTACGTTCATCTTTCGCTACATAGTAGCCGCCGGCAGCGGCACCACCAATAACCAGCGCAGCGCAGCCGTTCAACACGCCGGTAAGCAGCAACAGGGTCATAACCGACCTGAACAGATTCATAAACAGCCTCTCTCGATTAACCGCTCATCATTTCACAGGGACGCCCCAGCCACCGCCGCCGGGAGTAGCCATCGTCAGGCGCTGGCCCGTTGTGATTGTAAATCCGGCCTTTGCCGGCACATGTTCGCCATCCAGCAGGTTCTCACCTGGCTGCCCCGGACCGCCACCCGCCAGCCCCCACGGACGTGATCGGCGGCGTTCGGTCAGCAGGGTCACCGTCGCCGGTTCCAGAAACTCGTATTCCCGCAGCAGGCCATCGCCACCACGGTGTTTGCCCTGCCCGCCCGAACCTGTACGCAACTGGTAACGCTGCAGGCGGACCGGGAAATTCATTTCCAGCACCTCAACCGGCGTATTCAGTGTATTCGTCATATGCGAGTGCACGGCACTCAAGCCGTCGTAGCGACTGCCGGCACCCATGCCGCCGGCAAGCGTCTCGTAATAATCCCAGCTGTGGTCGCTGTTGCGTGCACCCATTGCAAGGTTGTTCATGCTGCCCTGGCTGGCCGCCGGGATACGTTCCGGTATCGCCTGTGCCAGTGCCCCCGTCACCACATCCACAATGCGACTGCTGGTCTCGACATTACCCGCCGCCACCGCGGCCGGACGCCGGGCATTCAGCAAACAGCCTGCCGGGGCTGACAGGCTGATGGCACTGAAACTGCCGGCACAGGCCGGTGTCTGCGCCGGCATGAGGCAACGGAAGACATAATACACGCCGGCTGCGGCAACCGAGAGCGGACAATTGATATTACCTTCCACCTGGCTGGCCGTGCCACTGAAGTCGACGCTGACCCTGCCATCATCGACTTGCACCACAACCCGGATGGGGATGTCATTGTTACCCATACCATCGTCATCCATGACATCCTCGAACCGGTAACTGCCGTTCGGGATCTGCTGCAAGGCCTGCCCCGCAAGACGCGCACCATAGGCATTTACCGCGCCGAGCCCGGCCAGATATTTCTCTATACCCAGTGCCGCTGCCAGTTGGCCAATGCGTTCCATACCAGTCCGGTTGGCACTGATCTGTGCAGCCAGGTCACCTTCCATCTGCAGCGGGTTGGCGGTCGCCGCGATAATCGATGCCAGCCGCTCGCTTACCAGTTGACCCTGGCGCAGCAGGTGATCCGGCGGAATGATCAGCCCCTCTTCCTGCAGTGTCCGGGAGATTGGCATGGAACCCGGACTGCTGGCGCCGATATCGGCGTGATGGGCACGATTGGCGACAAAGCCGGCCAGGCTGCCGGCAACGAATACCGGCGCCACCAACGTCACATCCGGCAGGTGGGTGCCGCCCAGGTAGGGATCATTGACGATCAGCATATCCCCGGGCGCCCAGGTCGTGCCGCCGACCAGCCCGGTCATGGCCCAGGCCATGCTGCCGAGGTGCACCGGGATATGCGCGGCCTGCGCACACAGCAGACCATCGGGATCGAATACGGCACAGGAAAAATCCAGTCGGTCCTTGATATTGGTCGAGAATGCCGCCCGTTGCAGCACTGCACCCATCTCGTCGCAGGCAGCGGCAATACGGCTTGAGAAAACACTCAGTTCGACTGGATCCATGGCAATCCCGATAAGTGACAAGTTGATCTGCCACTATAATAACACCTGTAAGCCGATGCTTTTTCAGGAAGATTTCGATATTTCCAATATTGCATTATGTTTCTCCCTGCCGTATCCTCCGATTCCTGACTGTTTCAGTCAGTTTTCCAATAACCTCAAAATCCTGCGCTAGTGCTCAAAGGAGCTACCCACTCATGAATCCGTTAACTTCAATCCTGGGAACCATTCTTTCCGGTTTCGTTCTGGCGATTATCATCCTCCTCGCCCTCGGTACCTCCGGCCTGAATCTCTGGTCACTGGAAGTCTGGGCCCACGTACTCGCCGGCATCACCTGGATCGGTTTGCTGTATTACTTCAATTTTGTGCAGGTCCCGGCCGTTGGCGCGGCCCTGGGTGATGAAGGCGGCCCCGGCCCGGCGGCTATCAACAAGTATGTCGCACCGCGCGCCCTGCTGTGGTTCCGCTGGAGTGCAGTTGCCACCTGGCTGACCGGTGCTGCGGCGCTGGAGAACCTGTATAAGGGTGATGGGTCCGGTTTTGTAACGGCATTCACATTGCAGGATCCCTTGACCGTTATCGGTATCGGCGCCTGGCTGGGCACCATCATGCTGTTCAATGTCTGGGTGCTGATCTGGCCGAACCAGAAAAAGATCCTCGGCATGGTGGAAGCCAGCGCCGATGAAATCGCCGGCGCCAAGAAGGTTGCCCTGATGGCCTCACGCACCAACACGCTGCTGTCCATCCCGATGCTGATGTGTATGGTTGGGCACGGTCACGGCTTGCCGTTCTGATCACAATCACTCAATACCACAACACAAACCCGGCCTGAGGCCGGGTTTGTGCTTTAAAAAGCCGTTTGCCTGCACACAACATAGCCTATAAAATCAGCAGTAACAGCTATAGGCAGTCTTTGGCAGACTGCCTTTTCTTTTTTTATTGACGAGAAAAATGGCAGATCATCTTATGTCGACCTATGCCCGCCTGCCCGTGGAGTTTGAGCGGGGTGACGGTATCTGGCTCTGGGATACAGAAGGCAGGCAGTACCTGGATGCTCTCAGCGGCATTGCCGTGTGCGGTCTTGGCCATGCACACCCCGATGTCACCCGCGCCATTACCGAGCAGGCCGGACGGTTGATACATACCTCCAACCTGTACGACATCCCGCAGCAGGGACAACTTGCCGACCGGCTGTGCCAGCTGGCCGGCATGGACAAGGTGTTTTTCTGCAACTCCGGTGCCGAGGCCAACGAAGCCGCCATCAAGATTGCACGGCTGTATGGCCACAGCCGCAAGATCGACACCCCGGCCATTGTCGTCATGGACAACAGTTTCCACGGCCGCACCATGGCGACACTCACCGCCACCGGCAACCGCAAGGTGCAGGCCGGCTTCGAACCACTGGTGCAGGGTTTTATCCGCGTACCGTTCAACGATCTCGACGCCATCCGCAAGGTGGCAGAAAACCGCAGTGGCGTCGCCGCGGTACTGGTTGAGCCGATCCAGGGCGAAGGCGGTATCAACATACCGGATGACGGCTACCTGGCCGGCATCCGGGAGATCTGTGATGCGCACAACTGGTTACTGATGCTGGATGAAATCCAGACCGGCATGGGCCGTACCGGCCGCTGGTTTGCCTTCCAGCATGCCGGCATCCAGCCGGATGTAATGACCATCGCCAAGGCCCTGGGTAACGGTATGCCAATCGGCGCCTGCCTGGCGCGTGGCATTGCCGCCGACATGATGACACCTGGCAGCCATGGCACCACCTTCGGCGGCAATCCACTGGCAACCCGCGCCGGCCTGGCCGTGGTCGAGGCACTGACAGCCGCCGATCTGCCGGCACAGGCCGGTGTACTCGGGCAACGCCTGCATGACGGCTTTACCCGCATTCTGGCAGACCGGCCCGGCGTCAGGGAGATACGCGGCAAGGGCCTGATGATCGGCATCGAACTGGAACGCCCCTGCAGCGTGCTGGTAACACAGGCACTCGAGCGCGGCCTGCTGATCAATGTGACTGCCGAACGCGTGGTGCGGCTGTTACCGCCGCTGGTGACCACCGAACACCAGGCTGACATGATTGTGGAAAAAGTCAGTGAGCTGATTATCGAATTTCTTGAAGACACAGACGCATGACGATACGACATTTCCTGACCTTGCTGGATCTGACGCCGGATGAACTTGGCGGTATCATTGCGCGCGCCATTGAACTCAAGGCCATGCACCGTGCCGGCACGATTCATGAACCGCTCAGGAACCGGATACTGGCCATGGTGTTCGAAAAATCCTCGACCCGCACACGCATGTCATTCGAGGCCGGCATGGCGCAACTGGGCGGTAATGCCATCTTTCTGTCGCCGCGTGATACCCAGCTGGGTCGTGGTGAACCGATCGAGGACAGCGCCCGCGTACTGTCACGCATGTCCGACGTCATCATGATCCGGACCTTCGAACACGAAAAGATCGAGACCTTTGCCCGCTATTCACAGGTACCGGTCATCAACGCCCTGACGGATATGTATCACCCGTGCCAGTTGCTGGCTGATGTACAGACCTATGTTGAACATCGTGGTGACATCCGTGGCAAGACCGTTGCCTGGGTCGGCGATGGCAACAATATGTGTCATTCCTATATCAATGCAGCACGCCAGTTTGATTTCAGACTGGCCATCGCGGCACCAGCAGGCTATTTACCTGACCCGGACATACTCGCTGCGGCCGGCAACCATGCCCGCCTGGCAAGCAACCCGCACGACGCCGCCAGTGGCGCCGACCTGGTCGTTACCGATGTCTGGGCCAGCATGGGGCAGGAAGACGAACAGACCAGCCGTGAACAGGCCTTTGCCGACTACCAGGTTGATGGCGCCATCATGGCAGTCGCTGCCGCGGACGCCCTGTTTATGCACTGCCTGCCGGCGCATCGTGGCGAGGAAGTTGCTGCCGATGTCATCGACGGCCCGCAAAGTGTCGTCTGGGACGAGGCCGAGAACCGCCTGCATGCCCAGAAGGCGCTGCTGGAATTACTGACCTGACAGACCCTTCCATACGGACGGTTATCCCGATACAGTTCCCGTGACGTCCCTATGAACATCCTGGAACTCAAAAGTATCGAATGCCGCTACCGGGACAAGCCTGTGTTCCAGGACCTGTCCATGCATGTCACCAAGGGCAGTATCGCCTGCCTGCTGGGACCGAGTGGTTGCGGCAAGACCACGGCATTGCGCGCCATTGCCGGCCTGGAACCGGTCACCAGCGGCGAGATCCTGCTGGATGACCGCATCGTCTCCAGCCCGGATATCTGGATACCGCCCGAGAAGCGCCGCATCGGCATGGTATTCCAGGAATACGCCCTGTTCCCGCACCTGAATGTCAGTGACAACATTGCCTTCGGCCTGCGCGACATGAGCGCCAGCCAGCGCGCCAAAAAGGTCCGCAGGATTCTCGGTGTTGTCGGCCTGGAAGATGTTGGCAGGAATTATGTGCATGAGTTATCCGGTGGCCAGCAGCAGCGTGTTGCTCTGGCACGTGCACTCGCACCGGAACCGCAACTGATCCTGCTCGATGAGCCATTTTCCAATCTTGATATCGATCTGCGTGAGCGGCTTGGCCTGGAGGTCCGTGACATTCTGCAGGACCAGGGCATTACCGGCATCCTCGTCACCCACGATCAGCACGAGGCCTTCGCCATCGGCGAACGCATTGGCGTCATGAACGAGGGCCACATCCTGCAATGGGACACCGCCTACAACCTCTACCATGAACCGGCCAACCGTTTTGTTGCCGATTTCATTGGCCAGGGTGCATTCCTGCGCGGTACCCTGCTCAGTCCGGATACACTGGAAACCGACGCCGGTATTATCAAGGGCAACCGTGCCTTTATCTGGCCACAGGGCAGCACGGTCGATGTCCTGCTGCGCCCCGATGACATCCTGCCCGACCCAGACAGTGAGTTGCGTGGTGAAATTATCGAAAAAGCCTTTAAGGGTGCAGAAATCCTCTATACCCTGCAACTGCCAACCGGTACAACGGTGGTATCGCTGTTCCCGAGTCATGCCAATCACGGCATTGGTGAGCAGGTCGGCATTCGTATCGCCGCCGACCACCTGATTGCCTTCCCGCACAATGCCTGACACACGGGTGGTACGTTACTAACCATGTGCAGACTCGCCGCCTACCTTGGACCTGCAATTTCCCTGCAACAGTTCCTGCTGGAGCCATCTCACAGCCTGTACCGGCAGTCGTGGGAACCGAAAGAACTGGTGTATGCCAAACTGAATGCTGATGGTTACGGGTTTGGCTGGTATGCCCCCGATAACACACCGGCGGTGTATACCAGTGCCCTGCCTATCTGGTCAGATACCAATCTGCCGCACCTGGCGCGCACACTCCACCAGCCACTGTGGCTTGCAGAAGTCCGCAGTGCTACCGATGATAACCCGGTCAACCAGGCCAATACCGCACCATTTTTCGATGACCGGCACCTGTTCCTGCACAACGGCTTTATCCGGGAGTTCCACACCCGGGTCCGGCCGGCGATGACTGCAATGCTGTCCCCGAAAATCGCGGCCGGCATCCAGGGAAATACTGACTCGGAGTATCTGTTTGCCTGCCTGCGGCAGTTGCTTGCCGACCGCCCGGAGCAGGCACTCACCGATGCCCTGCGCGAGCTGTTTGACCGGCTCGCCGACTGGGTCGATGATCTGCCAATACTGCTGAACATCGTGATCAGTGCCGGTAAACGCCTGTACGCCAGCCGACACGGTATCAACCATGACAGTGCGTCACTGTATTACACCACCGATGATGAACTGTTCCCCGCTGGCCAGCTGGTTGCCTCGGAACGTCTCACGGAGGACAGTTACTGGCAGCCGGTCCCCGATCACCACATCCTGATTCTGGACCCGCAATCACCGCCCGAATTGCTGGCATTGTGACTGCACCGTCATTACTCGGGGAACTGCGCCTGGCGCAGGAACTGGTGACGGCACTGGTCGAGGACCTCGACGAGGCCGGTTACCGCAACCAGTATCACCCGGATCTCAGCGCTGCCGGCTGGCACCTCGGCCACTGCACATTCACCGAATGTTACTGGCTGCAGGAAGTCGTGCTCGGTGACAACCGTGTTACCGCACCGATTGCTGAATTGTATGTGCCACCACACACCCCGAAAGCCGAACGCGGACGGCAACTGCCACCACGGGATGTACTGTTACAGTGGGTCCGCGACCTGCAGTCGATGCACCATGAAATGCTGGCAGACGCCTCATCCACATTGCAGCAACACCCGTTGATGGCAGACGACTACCTGGTGCACTTCCTCATCCAGCATTACAGCCAGCACTTCGAGACCCTGATGATGGTGCTGACCCAGCGCTCCCTGCGGCAGGACGACGGCAGTTTCACCGTTGAGCGAACCCTCATGGAAACACGCGAGCCCTCATCGACCTGCAACATTTCGGCCGGTCACTATCGCGTGGGCGGCCAGGCGCCAATCGCCTGTGACAATGAACTGCCGCAGCAACAAGCCACTCTTGGTCCCTATGCCATTGCCACACAGCCGGTCAGCAATGCTCAGTACCTGGCCTTCATGAACGATGGCGGCTATTCCTGCAGCGCGCACTGGAGCGAGGCGGGACAGGCATGGCTGCAACAGCAGCAGGCCTGCTGCCCTGAACACTGGCGCCAGGACTGTGCCGGCAACTGGTATGGCATCGGCAACCGCGGCGCCTATGAACTGATGGCCGATGATGTCCTGCAGGGCATCTGCTGGTACGAGGCACAGGCATACGCCAACCGGGCCGGTGCGCGCCTGCCACATGAACATCAATGGGAGGTCGCCTGCCGCCTGCACAAGCTCGAGGACAGCGGCCGGGCCTGGGAATGGTGTGACAACAGCTTCTATCCCTATGACGGCTTCCAGTCATTCCCTTACGAGGAATATTCCACGCCCTGGTTTGATGACAACCACTACACCCTGCGTGGTGGCAGCCTGCACACACGACCATCCATCCGGCGTGCCAGCTTCCGCAATTTCTACCAGCCCGACAAGCGGCATGTCTTCGCCGGCCTGCGGCTGGTTTATTGAAAGGCCGTGAGACGTGAAACGTGAAAGGTGAAAGGTCTGTCAATCTATCTGCTGTGTCCACCGACGTTTCACCTTTCACGTCTTACTTATCACGCCCTACAACCGTAAAATACCCCGATGACCTCCCCACAGGAACACGGCTCTTCATCCCGCCAACTCGGCAAGGGCATGATCATCGCGGCATGGATCCTGCTGCTGGTACTGCTCACCTGGTTCTTCAATGCAAAACTGGAGCAGCAACACAACCCCAACCAGCAGGTCATGGGCCGTATGTCTGCCGATGGCATAGCGGAAGTCATACTGGAACGTAACCGCTTCGGCCATTACGTCGCCTCCGGCTTTATCAATGAACAGCCAGTGGTCTTCATGCTCGACACCGGTGCCAGCGATGTTTCCATCCCGCTGTCGGTCGCCAACCGGCTTGGCCTTGAAAAAGGCCGGACAGTTACCTACCAGACGGCCAATGGCACCATCCAGGCCTGGCAGACGGTGGTGGATGAGATCCGCCTTGGCGAGCTGCGCATTGGCCCGGTCCGCGCCAGCATCAACCCGTCCATTGGCGATGACGGCATCCTGCTGGGCATGAGTTTTTTGAAACAGCTTGATTTCAGCCAGCAAGGCAACACCCTGACACTCAAGTATCCGGAATACTGATACACCATGACATTTATCGAACAACTGACCAGCTGGAGCGGTGAACTGTCCGGCCTGCTATGGGGCAACCCGCTGACGCTGCTGGTATTACTGGGCACCGGTCTGTACCTGACCATCCGCATGGGCCTGGTGCAGCTGAAAGGCTTCCGCCATTCCATACATCTGATCGCCGGGAAGTACAGCTCGCACAAGGACCAGGGTGAGGTCTCGCATTTCCAGGCACTGGCCACCGCGTTATCCGCCACGGTCGGCACCGGCAATATTGCCGGCGTCGCCACTGCGATCTCGCTGGGCGGCCCGGGGGCCCTGTTCTGGATGTGGGTCACAGCCGTGTTCGGTATGGCCACCAAGTTCACGGAATGCACGTTGTCACTGAAGTTCCGTGAAGTTGCGCCCGATGGAACCATCGCCGGCGGGCCCATGTATACCCTGTTGCATGGCCTGAAGATGCGGCGCACGGCCGCTGCCTTTGCCAGCTTTGCCCTGATCGCATCGTTTGGTATCGGCAACATGGTGCAGGCCAACTCGGTCATGGACGGGCTGGGCTACATATTTCCGGACCTGCATGAAATAGCATGGTTGATAGGCACCGTCCTCGCGGTCCTGGTCGGACTGGTCATCCTGGGTGGCGTCAGGCGCATCGCAAAAGTCGCCGGCACACTGGTGCCATTCATGGCAATTCTGTATGTTGCGGCGGCCCTGCTGGTGCTGCTGAATCATATCGATGATATCCCGGCCGCCTTTGCCACAATCTTCAACCACGCACTCAATCCGTGGGCCGTCGGTGGTGCCGCGGTTGGTGAGGCCATCCGCTGGGGTGTGGCACGCGGCCTGTTCTCCAACGAGGCCGGCCTGGGTTCCTCGCCGATGGCACACGCCGCGGCACGCACCAACGAACCGGTGCGTGAAGGCCTGGTCGCCATGATGGAACCCTTCATCGACACCCTTGTCATCTGCACCATGACCGGACTGGTGATCATCGTTACCGGGGCCTTCCAGGAAAGCAGCGAATCACTGATGGGCGCGGCACTGACCGCACATGCCTTCAGCAGTTCACTGGGCAACGCCGGGGCAGTTGTCGTCGGTGGCGGCCTGACACTGTTTGCCTTCTCCACCATCATCGCCTGGTCCTACTATGGTGACCGCTCGGCCTACTACCTGTTTGGTGAACGCGCCGTAATGCCCTACCGGGTCTGCTACACGTTGCTGGTCGTGATCGGCGCTGCCGTACCGCTGCAACTGGTGTGGAATATCGCCGATATCACCAATATCCTCATGGCACTGCCGAACCTGCTCGGCCTGATCCTGCTCGCCGGGCTGGTGAAGAAACTGAAGGACGACTACTTCTCGCGACCGCACGAAAAAACCTGAGAAATAACCTACCGCTGAAACACAGGAACACGAACATGACTGAAACAACCATGGCATCCGGACTGCGATATACCGACATCGAAACCGGCAGCGGCGACACCGTCACCGTCGCCGGCCAGACACTGATCGTGCATTACACCGGCTGGCTGGAGGACGGTACGAAATTCGACTCCAGCAAGGACCACAACCAGCCCTTCAGCTTCCCGCTGGACTGCAATTTCGTCATTCGCGGCTGGGATGAGGGCGTCAAGGGCATGCAGGTCGGCGGTGTGCGGCGGCTGGTGGTACCACCGGAACTCGGTTATGGTGACCGGGGCGCCGCTGGCGTCATCCCGCCAAATGCAACACTGGTATTTGAAATCGAACTGCTGGAGATCTCCACCTGAATGCTGCTTGAAGTCCTCGACGAGGCCCTGTTGCACAGCGTACGCGAGGCGTTGCAGGAAGATATCGGTACGGGCGATATTACCACCGCCCTGTTGCCTGCCGGTATTCAGGCAAGCGCCACCGTCATTAGTCGCGAACATGCCACCCTCTGCGGTATGGCCTGGTTCAATGCTGTATTTGCCGAACTCGATACCGACATCCATGTCACATGGACAGCCCGTGATGGTGAGCGCATCGGGCCGGACCAGACTATCTGCAAACTGAGCGGACCGGCAGGTCCGATACTCAGCGGTGAACGTACCGCACTGAACTTTTTACAAGCCCTGTCGGGCACAGCCACCTGCGCCCGGCGCTATGCCGATGCCGTCACTGACCTGCCGGTAAAAATTCTCGATACCCGCAAGACTTTGCCGGGCCTGCGTCAGGCACAGAAATATGCCGTGCGCACCGGTGGCTGTCATAATCACCGCGTCGGCCTCTATGACGGCATCCTGATCAAGGAAAATCACATTGCAGCAGCAGGCTCCATCACCGAGGCGATCCAGGCGGCGCGGGATGCAAACCCGGGCATGCCGGTTGAAATCGAGGTCGAAAACGAGGCCCAGGTGATGGCAGCCATAGACGCCGGTGCCGAACGCCTGTTGCTGGATAACTTCCTGACCTCCGAACTGTCCCACGCGGTTGAACTGGTCGCCGGACGCGCCGAACTGGAAGCCTCCGGTGGCGTTACCCTGGAAAATATCCGCGCAATCGCGGCCACCGGGGTCGATTTCGTCTCCATTGGCGCACTCACAAAGGATATTCAAGCCATTGATCTTTCTATGGTATTTAGCTAATAGAGACCGAAGCCCAATGACATAACCGGGTCCAGCTTCCAGTAACCTGCGTCCGGCCCGTAGTAAGTTCAGAAAACCTCCCTGGCGTCGATAACTTACCCAACAGGCAGGCCGCGTACATGGCCTGTAATTGCATGTCGGGTAGTGAAATGAGATCCCTGATCAGAAGCTGTGGTTTTACGGTTCCGGAACTGATAATCACGTTGGGCATTGTCTCAATCGTTCTTGCGGTTGCCGTGCCGGGCCTGAGTGCCACTATCAAGAACAACCGTCTCGCCGGCACACTCAACAACATGATTGCCGATATACATTTTGCCCGCAGTGAAGCCGTCAAGCGGAATGTTCGCGTGATCCTGTGCCGGGTTACCGATCCGAACTGGAACAACCCGGAGTGTGGCGGTGAAACAAAGAACTGGACAGGTGGTTACATCGTCTTCGCCGATGATGGTAAAAATAACGATAACACTTACCAGCCGGGAACTGATGAATTGTTACGTCGTGGCCAGGCTGCGGCATCAGGCGTCCGTCTATGGACCAACTGGACCTGGAACAATAACCTTGAATTCAATCCTGACGGCACCACCAACGAGGGCGGTTCTATTGCCACAATGTCAATCTGCGACAACCGCGGTTCGAACAAGGGCCGGCAAATTATTGTTACCCCGAACGGCATACCGAAAATGTATGCTGACAATATTGACACCTGTTTTCCCTGAACGATGTATTTCTGAAGGCCAGTACGAACAAAGCCCGCGCAAGCGGGCTTTTTACTGGTGCCGGAGAGAGGAATTGAACCCCCGACCTTCTCATTACGAGTGCGTCCCAAACTATAAACCACAACAAACAACAACAGTAATATCAGTTATATAGCCCTCTCCTTTGGTTGCTGTTTGTTGCTCATTTTTACCCTTATTTACCAGCAAATGCGCCATGAGTGCGCCACAGAATTACTCTCAGAGGGGACATGGGGGGTATTCGGCTGTATGGCAATGGCAGTGTACCCCTCCCCACATTCTGGAGAAAAATATCTTCATAATTGATCACTAATACAAGGCTTGCTGAACGGCAACTTTGGCCAGAAGTCGGTCATCTATAGAACTGACAAAATACTCACTGACGGGGTTGGAAAAAGGCGACTACCGGCCAAAACCAGCCGTTGGGCAATATCCCATTAAGTTTAATGATTATATTTTTATGGTCGATAAATATTATCGATAGAATACTTCGGGC
>JBDLJX010000029.1:0-28110 GCA_039714155.1 Pseudomonadota bacterium
GCCGGGAGCGACCTGAAGAAAATCCGCTGTGGATTCAGAGATCAAGCGAGGGCTCGTCATCGTGGTGAGAAATGCGGGCTATAGGACACGGTACTGACCAACCGCGAGGTCACCCAGCGTCCACTCCCCGATCCGGTAGCGAACAAGCCGCAAGGTGGGAAAGCCGATCGCTGCCGTCATGCGGCGTACCTGCCGATTGCGTCCTTCGCTGATGGTCAGGTTTAGCCAGGAAGTCGGGATCGCCTTGCGTTCACGAATTGGCGGATTGCGGGGCCAGATGTCGGGAGGATCAATTGTTTCGACGACCACCGGCCGGGTCTTGCCGTCCTTGAGCGTGATACCCCGACGCAGCTTGTCCAGGTCGGTTTCAGCGGGAATACCCTCGACCTGCACCCGGTAGGACTTTTCCTTGCCGTATTCCGGATTGGCGATCTGCTGCTGCAGTCGGCCATTATCGGTCAGGATCAGCAGCCCTTCGCTGTCGTAGTCCAGCCGGCCGGCACAATAGATGTCCGGGATGTCGATGTAGTTCGCCAGCACGGCCTTGTTGCTGTCGGTGGTGAACTGCGACAGTACCCGGAAGGGTTTGTTGAAAAGGACGATCAAGTAGCCAGCCGGACTTAGGATAATTCTACTGCGGCGGCAGGAGAGTGGAGCGAAGCAGAGCGCTGCTTTTGGCGGCATCTGATGCACTTGCTAGATTTCATAGATCACAATGAGAGTGACATCGGATTCAGCCTTAAGGCTTAATTGATTTCCTTTAATAAGATCCCCATCTTCTAAATCCAGATTTTTTACAGTTGCATTCCCTATTGCAAGATAAGCCAAAAAAGGTTTTTCCAATACAAAATTTTGTGCTGCCCTTAATGATGCAATTTCAATCACTGTGTGACTGGAAATGGATAGAGCACTGGCATCCGCAAGGTAAACAAAGCCGGCAATCCCGGACCAAGTACCAGGATTAACACGGGGGCCAAAAAGTTTTGGGCTCATTACCAGGCGATATTCTTTCAACCCGGCAAAACCGCCCAGTGGCAAATCATTACGATGTAGAATTTCAATAGCCGTCAAAATCCATCCATTTACCATGATTTCGGGAACGAACCCAACGGTAGCCATGAGCAGCGCGACCGCTGGCGTTAAACTTTAGCCACATAGTAGTACCGCATCTGCTCGATGGCATTGTCTTCAAATAAATACCCGAAACCTTCAGTTTCAATGAACTGCTCTATGCCTTCATTTTCAATTGCCATTATTCCTGCCTCGATTGCTACTTGCGCTGTTGAAAAGTATTCGAGCCAAATTGAGCTGATTCCATGTTCATTTTGTACGGTATTATTTCAGGCAGGTTTCCCGTCTGCGACAGGTTTCAAACCTCATATCCCAGCACCGGTGCCAGCCAGCGCTCTACCTCGCTGACTGTCATGTCCTTGCGTTTGGCGTAGTCCTCGACCTGGTCCCTGGCGATCTTGCCGGTACCGAAGTAGCGTGACTCGGGATGTGAGAAATATAATCCGGAAACCGCGGCCGTGGGCAGCATGGCGTAGCTTTCGGTGATGCTGATGCCGGCATTGCCCAGGGGATCGATGAGCTCCCACAGGACCTGTTTCTCGGTATGGTCCGGGCAGGCGGGATAGCCGGGCGCCGGGCGGATGCCGCGGTATTCTTCCTTGATGAGTTCATCGTTGCTGAGGCTTTCTCCCGGGGCATAGCCCCAGAATTCCTGGCGTACACGTTCGTGCATGCGCTCGGCAAAGGCCTCGGCCAGGCGGTCGGCGAGCGCCTTCAAAAGAATGGCGTTGTAATCGTCATGGTCGGCCTCGAACCCGGCCAGCTTCGACTCGATGCCGATGCCAGTGGTCACGGCAAATACACCGATGTAGTCCTCTACCCCACTGTCTTTCGGTGCGATGAAATCGGCCAGGCACAGGTTTGGCGCCTGCCGGCGTTTCTGCATTTGCTGGCGCAGGAAGTGGAAGGTCGTCAGGACATCTGTTCGTGAGTTGTCGGCATAGAGTTCGACATCGTCATCGTTCACCGTATTGGCCGGGTAAAAGCCGATCACAGCCTTTGCCGTCAGCCACTTCTCCTGGATGATTTGCCGCAGCATGGTGGTGGCATCGTCAAACAGCCTGCGTGCCTCCCGGCCGACCACCTCGTCCTCGAGGATCTGCGGGTAGCGCCCGGCCAGTTCCCAGGTCTTGAAGAACGGACCCCAGTCGATACGCGTCGCCAGTTCCGCCAACGGGTAGTCAGCAAAAACTTTTGTGCCCAGGAACGACGGCGTGACCGACTGGTACTTCTCCCAGTCGGTAGCGAACCGGTTGGCACGTGCCTCACCGAGGCTGGCAAGCTTGCGCGCCTGTTGCTGGCCCTCGCGTTGTTCGCGCAGTTGCTGGTACTTTTCCTTGACCCCGGCGATGTAGGCCTTGCGATTTTCCTCGCTCAACAGGCTGCTGGCGACACCAACGGCACGTGAGGCGTCCGGCACGTACACCACGGCGTTCTCGTACTGTGGATCGATTTTCACCGAGGTGTGGATCTTCGAGGTGGTGGCGCCGCCGATCATCAGCGGCAGCGAAAAGCCCTGGCGCTGCATTTCGCGCCCGATGTGCACCATTTCGTCGAGTGACGGGGTAATCAGGCCGGACAGGCCGATGATGTCGACGTTCTTCTCCTGTGCGGTCTTGAGGATGGTCTCGGCCGGCACCATGACGCCAAGGTCGATGACTTCGTAGTTATTGCATTGCAGCACCACACCGACAATGTTCTTGCCGATGTCATGCACATCGCCCTTGACGGTTGCCATCAGGATGCGGCCGTTGCGTTGTACGCTGTCGCCCTGCTCTTCCTCCATGAACGGCATCAGCCAGGCGACGGCCTTTTTCATGACGCGCGCGGATTTGACCACTTGCGGCAGGAACATCTTGCCGACGCCGAACAGGTCGCCGACCACGTTCATGCCATCCATCAGCGGGCCCTCGATGACGTGCAGCGGACGTTCCGCCTGTAGCCGGGCCTCCTCGGTGTCTGCCTCGATGAAATCGGCAATGCCTTTTACCAGCGCATGTTCGAGGCGCTTGTTGACGTCCCAGCTGCGCCATTCGAGTTCCCCGGCCTTGTCGACAGCCTTGCCATCGCCGCGGTAGTCGTCGGCAATCTCGAGCAGTCGCTCGGTGGAGTCATCCCGGCGATTGAGGATGACGTCTTCGACCCGCTTGCGCAGCTCATCCGGAATGTCTTCATAAATCGCCAGCTGGCCGGCATTGACGATGCCCATGTCCATACCGGCCTGGATGGCGTGGTACAGAAACACGGCATGGATGGCCTCGCGCACCGGATTGTTGCCGCGGAACGAGAACGACACGTTGGAAACACCGCCGGATACCAGTGCATGTGGCAGCGACTGCTTGATGGCACGGGTTGCTTCGATAAAGTCCTTGCCGTAGTTGTTGTGCTCCTCGATGCCGGTGGCGACGGCAAAGATATTCGGGTCGAAGATGATGTCTTGCGGCGGAAAGCCAAGCTTCTCGACAAGAATGTGATAGGCGCGCGAGCAGATCTCGACCTTGCGTGCCTGTGTGTCGGCCTGGCCTTGCTCGTCGAAGGCCATGACGATGGCGGCGGCACCGTAGCGTCGGACCAGTTTCGCATGTTCGATGAAGGCGGCCTCGCCCTCCTTCAGACTGATGGAGTTGACCACGCCCTTGCCCTGGGTGCATTTCAGGCCGGCCTCGATGACCGACCATTTGGATGAGTCGATCATGACCGGCACGCGGGCGATGTCCGGCTCGGCCGAGATCAGGCTCATGAAGCGCACCATGGCGGCCTCGGAATCGAGCATGCCTTCATCCATGTTGATATCGATAATCTGGGCGCCGTTCTCGACCTGCTGGCGGGCGACATCCAGCGCGGTCTCGTAGTCCTCTTCCATGATGAGTCGCTTGAAGCGTGCCGACCCCGTGACGTTGGTGCGCTCGCCGACATTGACGAACAGGGAGTCAGCGCCAATGTTGCAGGGTTCCAGTCCGGACAGGCGGCATTCCACAGCGAGTTCAGGAATCTTGTGCGGCGGGTGCTGGCTGACGGCGTCGACGATGGCCTTGATATGCTCCGGCGTGGTGCCGCAGCAGCCGCCGACGATGTTGATAAAACCGTTTGCCGCCCAGTCACCGAGTTCGGCGGCGATCTGTGCCGGGGTTTCATCGTATTCGCCGAACTCGTTTGGCAGGCCGGCGTTCGGGTGCGCAGAAATACAGGTATTGGCGATACCCGAGAGTTCCTCGACATATTGCCTGAGCTGGTTGGCGCCGAGCGCACAGTTAAGACCGATGCTGAGCGGTTGTGCATGTGACAGTGAATTCCAGAATGCCTCGGTGACCTGGCCGGTGAGGGTGCGCCCGGAGGCATCGGTAATTGTGCCTGAGATCATCACCGGTAAACGGCTGCCGGTAGCATCGAAGAATTGCTCAACGGCAAACACCGCGGCCTTGGCGTTCAGGGTGTCGAAGATGGTCTCGATCAGGATGATGTCGACACCCCCCTCCACCAGTGCCGTCGTGGCCTCGGTGTAGGCCTCGACCAGTTCGTCAAACGTGATGTTGCGAAAGCCCGGGTCGTTGACGTCCGGTGAGATCGATGCCGTGCGGTTGGTCGGTCCCAGCACGCCGGCGACGAAGCGCGGCCTGGTCGGTGTCGCTGCCGTGGCGATATCAGCGGCCTCACGGGCAAGCTGTGCTGCGGCCCGGTTGAGCTCCGCTACCAGGTCTTCCATGTCGTAGTCGGCCATGGCGACCCGGGTGGAATTGAAGGTGTTGGTTTCGATGATGTCGGCGCCGGCCGCGAGGTATTGCGCGTGGATGTCGCGGATGATGTCCGCCTGGGTCAGGGTCAGCAGGTCGTTGTTGCCCTTCAGGTCAGACGGCCAGTCAGCGAAGCGCTCACCCCGGTAGTCGGCCTCTTCCAGCTTGTGGCGCTGGATCATGGTGCCCATGGCGCCGTCCAGAAACAGGATGCGCTGCTTGAGGAGTTCGGTGATTTTTGTCATGGATTCAAAGCAATAGAGTTGTATTATGAAGTCTGGTCCGGGTGTTGGCGATTATCGTGCTGAGATCCGGCGCAAAACCCGGTTGCCAATAGCGTCCTGGAGGCGTAGTTATACACGAAATCGCGCTTCTTCTCCCAACCACCAGATATCGTGTTTATCTGGCCGATATTTACCAGATATTGTACGATGTTCACACCTGTGTGGAAGAGTTCCGCGCCAATAACCATACTTAACTGACAGGGGAGACCGAAACGGCAACATGAAACACAAACGGGTGACATATCTGCTGATTTTTACCTTGCTGGCACCGGCACCGGTGCTGGCCGATGAGTTTGAGGATATGTTCGGTTTCATGTTCCGCATGATGCTGACGGCCATGAACGTCATGTCCGACATGGCGGACAATGACGATGGTTGGGGGGGTAACAGCGGGTCGTCTCCCTGGAGTTCGATGTCGCCCGGTATGGGCATGTGGCCGGGTTCCTCCATGATGTCGTCCGGTATGGGTATGTGGCCGGGTTCCTCCATGATGTCGTCCGGTATGGGTATGTGGCCGGGTTCCTCCATGATGTCGCCCGGTATGGGCATGTGGCCGGGTTCCTCCATGATGTCGCCCGGTATGGGTATGGGTGGCTGGCCCGGCAGCGGTTCCGGCATGAATCCCTGGGGCAGTATGCCATGGGGTGGCAGCAATTTCGGGAACATGCCCTGGGGCGGTGGCAATCCGTGGAAGAGCGGTCGGGCCGGTGCGCCCTACCCTGCAAACGTGGCGCCGATGGTGTCGCTGCTTGATGGCAAGTGGTACGGCAATACCGGCGAGATACTCGAGGTCCGTGGCAACCGCTTTCGTCTGAAGAGTGGCCGCAACAGTATCAGTGGCATGCTGACCATTCAGGACAACATTGTTCGCATGTACACGCCGAAGACCGGATCGACCATGACCTATACCTTTATGCGCAACCAGACCGGCCTGGTGTTGCAGGAGCCCTCCGGCAACCTGCTGGTATTCCAGCAGTATCCGATCGCCGGGATCAGCAACATGTCGTATGTGTTTTAGCCATAACGCCGGGCACCTTAGCCGGTCTGCAATAAGCAATGGTGAATAGTCGTAACGACAGACGACGGCAACTGCTGCAACTGATCGGGGCAGACAGCCACCCGGCCAGTCACGCCGAGAAACTGATATCCGCGGCGGGCGCGTTTGCCGGCATCTTCGGTGTTTTTCTCACCAGCAGTTATTTTCTCGACAGTTCGCTGCCCCTGATGGTCGCCTCGATGGGGGCGTCGGCGGTGCTGCTGTTTGCCGTGCCGCACGGCGCGCTGTCGCAGCCATGGCCACTGGTTGGCGGGCATCTTGTCTCAGCCTGTATTGGGGTCGCCTGTGCCCGCTACGTGCCGGATGCCTTAATCGCAGCACCGCTGGCAGTGGGTCTTGCGGTCGGTTGCATGTACTACCTGCGCTGCATTCACCCACCGGGCGGCGCCACGGCGCTGGTGGCGGTTATTGGCGGCCCGGACGTGCACAGGCTGGGTTACCAGTTTGCCATCACCCCTGTGCTGTTGAATGTGCTGGCGATCCTGACGGTGGCGGTCATCTTCAACGCGTTCTTTCACTGGCGCATCTACCCGGCGTACATGCACCGCCGAAGTGCACGGCCACAGGCAGCCGGGGCCGGGCAGTTACAGGACAGCATTGCCCACGAGGACTTTGTCTATGCGCTGAGCGAGATCGATTCCTTTATCGATATCAATGAACAGGACCTGCTGCGTATCTATGAACTGGCCACACAACACCAGGACGGTACGGGGTATGATCCGGCGGAACTGCAGACCGGCCATTACTACAGCAATGGCCGCTATGGCGCCGACTGGAGTATCCGCCTGATTATCGAGCAGGACGAACGCGATGACCGTGCCGACCGGGAACTGATCTACAAGACCGTAACCGGCCACGGGCGACGCTCAACGGCGGTAGCAACATGTGAGGAGTTTGCCCGCTGGGCACAGCATGAGGTCTACCGTGATGAGGAGAACTGGCGGCGTGTTGATCCAGGTGGTGATTGAAAGACTGTAGGTCGGATTAGCTGCGCAGCAGCGTAATCCAACATGAAGCAGTCTATGGTTAGACGTAATCTTGAGCCCCGATTGTTGCCAGGGCAGACAAACGGGCACTACGCGCACGCCAATAACTGTCGTTCGTAAAGCCGTCATTGACCGGCTGGCTTACCCGTAACGAAGTGGTAGGCAAGCCAGTCCGGGTTAAAATGCATTGCCAGGCTGTCATTTCTTCTTGATTATACCGGCAACGAATAGCAGTAATGCAGCTCCTGCAGTCGCAGTGATTATTGAACCAATTAATCCTCCTGCCGAAATACCAAGCAAACCAAATACAAAGCCTCCAACTACTGCACCCAGAATACCGATAACGATATTGCCGAGCAGGCCAAAACCTCCTCCTTTCATTAAAGTTCCGGCTAACCAGCCTGCAATGGCACCGATTGCCAAAAATATTATCAATCCTGTTATATCCATAATTTCACCTCTGTGTTGTTAAAACTTCCTTGGCGTATTGCTACCTGCTACTTACAGGTCATGTTTGTACTGCCGCTTCTATTACTATCAACAGGACAATGTCATGTTACATAGTCTGATGGGTTTTACAAACCTGGCATTACAAAACATTGAATAACCTGTAAATGGTCGAAATCGATCCTCTGACTGAAATGCTCGGGATTTATCCTGCTGAATATTCCTGTTAAGCTCGGGCCGTTCTGCCTGACGTGAAATCAGGCAACCTCGGAGAACACCCATGCATACACAGGCAATAACAGCCGGCTACAGCATTAAAGAAGAAATAGCTCACAGTATTACGCATGGTATTGGCGTGCTGATGAGTGTTATTGGTCTCGCGATACTTATGGTGTACTCCAGTAAGTATGGTGATGCCTGGCACATTGTCAGCTCAGGCATTTACGGTTTGACGCTGATTGCACTTTACACTTCATCTACGCTGTATCACAGTGTGACGGTACCTGACCTTAAGAAGGTTCTGCAACGACTGGATCATGCGGCAATTTTCCTTCTTATTGCTGGCACCTATACGCCATTTACACTGGTCAATTTACGCGGTGGCTGGGGCTGGACCCTGTTCGGCATGGTGTGGTCTATTGCTATTGCAGGCATGATCATGGAACTGATTGTGAAGAAGCGTTACAAGCGTATTTCCATTGCTTTGTATCTCGGCCTTGGCTGGCTGGTTATGATCGCAATCGAGCCAATGCTTGCGAACATTGCACCGGGCGGTTTGATATTACTGCTGATCGGCGGACTGTTCTATTCGCTGGGTGTCATATTCTATGTATGGAAGACACTGGTATATCACCATGCTATCTGGCACGTGTTTGTGCTCGCAGGCAGCGTATCCCACTTCTTTGCAGTGTTCCTGTACGTCATTCCAGACGGCCCTGCAGCTTAATACCTGCAAATCTGAAATCCCCTGCATGGCATGACGCTGGAGATGATCCTTGCGCGCCAGGCGCAGCGTTTAGCCCGCGGTGAGAAGTGCGGGCCAGGTTGTCGGCCAAATTGCCTAATGGCAGGCCGTCCCTGGCATGCCTGTGCATTATTTTTCGGTTTTGGTGATCTTCGAACCCTCGATTGATATGCCAGCCATCAGCCCCTTGTTGCTGAACACGAATCCCACGATCGGGTCCTTGAAATTCTGGGTATTGATATCCGTGCCAGCACCCCATTCAGCAATGGCTACCGAGCCATCCACGCCGGCTTCCCAACCCTTGCTGTCGCGGAATTTCTGCATGGCTTCTTCATTCAGAAAGACCATGACGATTGCATACTGCTGGGCCCCGATCTGGAGACCGAAGGAGCCACTGGCGATGTTGTAGTACTGCACGGTCTTGCCGCCGATACGCAGCGCACCCGCACCGTACTCGCCGCCAACGATCAACCCGGCCTTGATCACGTCGGGAAATACCAGAACCCCCTTGGCTTTATCAAGAAATTCTGCGCCGCCGGCAACCTCCTTCCTGAATTCCGCAAGCGTGCCATCGACCTTGGTATCGATTTCCCCGGCGCTGGCTGCCGCTGCAACACGGGCCATACCGATACCTGACAAGACGGTGATCAGAATCACAGTTAAAACCGCACGTATATTAATGCTCATTGACTTACCTCCTGGTTTTTGGTGTTTTGCATCCCGTAGTCTATTTTGAGTCTGCCCGGATAACCAGCATTACTTGATGCATATAATGATCAAGGAGCCAGAACACTTGATCCATGACTAGGCAGGATCAAGTGTTCTGACACTTTGAGCGCACAGATAATTGAAGACAACAGGCTGGCGTGCAGGGACTAATCGAGATTGGTAGTATCATGCCATGCTGGGACAGTAGAATAGCGGCTCTTTTCTGCTATCGAAGACCGGAAGACCATCAACTATGAAACCTGACAACAGACACAGGGCGCTTGTGGCCGGGATTGCACTGGCAGTATTTTTGTTGAAGCTCTCCACTACGGGCAGAAGTGAGCCGACTGGCTCAGGGCAGAGCTAGCAGTATATGAGACGCGCATTTACTGTATGCTAGCCCGGCTGTATTGAATCAATTCCGCCCATGTACGGCTGCAGTACAGACGGGACCGAAATCGAACCGTCGGCCTGCTGACAGTTTTCCATCACGGCCACCAGCGTGCGACCAACGGCAAGGCCCGAGCCGTTCACGGTATGCAGCAGTTCCGGCTTGCCGGTTTCCGGGTTGCGCCAGCGGGCCTGCATGCGGCGTGCCTGGAAATCGAGGAAGTTACTGCAGGACGAGATTTCCCGGTACTTGTTCTGTCCCGGCAGCCAGACTTCGATATCGTAGGTCTTCGCTGCCGAGAAACCGGTATCACCGGTACACAGGGTAACGACCCGGTATGGCAGTTTCAGTTTTTGCAGGATGGTCTCGGCATGACCGGTCAGGGCCTCCAGTGCGTCCCAGGAATCGACCGGTTTGACCAGTTGTACCAGCTCCACTTTCTCGAACTGGTGCTGACGGATCATGCCGCGGGTGTCCTTGCCGTAGGAGCCGGCCTCGGAACGAAAGCACGGTGTGTGCGCCACGAAGCGCCGTGGCATGGCATCGGCCTCGATGATTTCGCCGCGGGCCAGGTTGGTGACCGGTACTTCCGCTGTCGGGATGAGGTAATAACCGGACTCGCCACGCATGGCAAACAGGTCTGCCTCGAACTTGGGTAACTGGCCGGTGCCACGCAGGCTGTCAGCATTGACGAGGTACGGTACGTACACCTCGGTATAGCCATGTTCGCCGGTGTGCGTGTTCAGCATGAACTGGATCAGGGCACGGTGCAGGCGTGCCAATGGTCCCTGCATGGTGCAGAAGCGCGAGCCGGCCAGCCTGGCCGCGGTCTCGAAGTCCAGCTGGCCGAGACCTTCACCAAGGTCGACATGGTCTTTCGGTTCAAAATCGAAGCTGCAGGGTTCGCCCCAGCGGCGGACTTCGGTGTTGTCGTCCTCGTCCTGGCCATCCGGCACCGACTCGTGCGGGAGGTTGGGAATGCCCATCAGGATGTTGTTGAGTTCATCCTGGATGCCGCCCAGCTCTTCCTCGATCACCTTGAGCTGGTCACCCAGTCCCTCGACCTCTTGCAGCAGCGGTGCGATGTCTTCGCCGGCAGCCTTGGCCTTGCCTATTGACTTCGAGCGCGTGTTGCGTTCCGCCTGCAGTTCCTGGGTACGGACCTGCAGCGCCTTGCGTTTTTCCTCCAGTGACTGGAACTGGCTGGTGTCCAGTGTGAAGCCACGTCGCGCCAGTTGCCGGGTGATGTTGTCGAGATCGTTTCTGAGCAGTTTCGGGTCGAGCATGGTAATCCTTGATATTGATTAAGTCACCGCAGAGATGCAGAGGACACAGAGAAAACAAAAAGGCATTTCACCGCAAAGATGCAAAGAAAACAAGAAATAAAGCCAAAGATACCAAGGAGAACGCAAGTAAGCCGGCATGCTCATCCGTGGGACGCCGTAAATACGTCCTTGCAGTGTGCGACCACTGCAGCGGAATGACTGTTGTACGGCTGGCGGGGAATTGTTTTTGAATCATGAAACAACCACCGGCCGTAGGAGCGACTTCAGTCGCGATAATGGAGAAAATGCACACCGGCTCATCGCGACTGAAGTCGCTCCTACGGGTTCCATAGCCTGATTGTCTCGAAGAATTATTTTTAATGTTTTCTTTGCGCCTTTGCGGTGAATGACAGTCTACACCACCAGTGTCCCTGCCCAGCTGACGATATGCCCCGGCTTGATGTCCTGACGAATATGCTCGAGGATCAGCTGGACCTTTTCCGGCACGTCGAAGAATTCCACCACCAGCGGCAGGTCCAGTGACATGTCGAGCAGTGATGAGGAATGCAGCTTGCCGGAGCTGCCGAAGCCGCTGATGCCGCGGAACACCGTGACACCCTGCACCTTTTCCTCGTCATGCATGCGCTTCAGCAGGTTTTCCATGCGCCCTTCCCCCTCGGTCAGGTAGATACGTACAAAGGTGACGTCGAGTGTATTCATAATTGCCTCGCTGCAAGAACGCCGATACCGGCGGCGGCCACGCACACGACCACGCTGGCGACAATGTTGATCAGTGCCCTGGTTAACTGGCCGGATTCCATCAGGTTGAGTGTTTCCATGGAGAATGTTGAGAAGGTGGTGAAGGCGCCCAGTACGCCAATCAGCAGGAAGGCGCGCACCGTCGGACCGACGGCCATGCGGTCCATGAGCCAGATATACAGAAAGCCCATGATGAGGCTGCCGATGACATTAACGAACAGGGTGCCATAGGGAAAATCGCGACCGAGGACAGTATAGATGCCCGTGGATGTCCAGTAGCGCAGTAGTGCACCAATGGCACCACCGGCGGCAATGGCCATTGCCTGGGTCATGGTTATACCTCGTACATCATAGGGCGCAATGGTACACGCAGGATGTGAAACACGCACCAGTCAATCTGCCACAAAGTTCACAGAGAAAATGCAGGACCGGCGCCCGGCCGGGAATGGATATTATTCCCCGCGAGGCGCGGGTCCTACTTGCATTTGTCTTTGTAATCCCGGTCCAGTTCGCGCAAATGGGCAAGTTTCTCTTCGATCCTGATTTCCAGACCGCGTGGCACCGGTTGGTAATAGTTCACCGTCGGCATGTCTTCCGGGAAGTAATTCTCGCCGGCCGCATAGGCCTCCGGTTCATCGTGGGCATAGCGGTAGGTCTTGCCGTAGCCGAGTTCCTGCATGAGTTTGGTCGGTGCATTACGCAGGTGTACCGGTACTTCCAGCGAGCCGCTCTGTTTGATATCGGCACGAGCCGCCTTGCAGGCCATGTAGACGGCATTACTCTTGGCGGCACAGGCCATGTAGATCACGGCCTGTGCCAGCGCCAGTTCGCCTTCCGGGCTGCCAAGCCGTTCCTGCACATCCCATGCATTCAGGCTCAGGGTCAGTGCGCGCGGGTCGGCATTACCGATGTCCTCGGAGGCCATGCGGACAATACGGCGTGCCACGTACAGGGGATCGCAACCGCCATCCAGCATGCGCATCAGCCAGTAGAGTGCGGCATCGGGGGATGAACCGCGTACCGACTTGTGCAGCGCGGAAATCTGGTCGTAAAACACCTCACCACCCTTGTCGAAGCGGCGCGTGCCGCCGGTGATGACCTCGTTAATCACGGCCTCCGGGATGGCACCGTCCTCGGCGAGATCAGAGGCGATTTCCAGCAGGTTCAACGCCCGGCGGGCATCACCGTCGGCGGCTTCTGCCAGACGATCACAGAGTTCATCAGCGAGTTGCAGCTGCAGTGTGCCCAGTCCGTTATCGGAGTCACCCAGCGCAAGGTCGATAATTTGCCGGAGTGCTGCGTGGTCAAGACGTTTTAATACGTAGGTGCGGGCGCGTGACAGCAAGGCACTGTTGAGTTCAAACGACGGGTTTTCGGTGGTGGCGCCGATAAAGATGATCGTGCCGTCCTCGACGTACGGCAGAAAGGCATCCTGCTGTGCCTTGTTGAAGCGGTGCGCTTCATCGATAAACAGGATGGTCAGGCGGGATTCAGCCTCGCGGATAGCCTGTGCCGCAGCGACGGCCGCGCGGATATCCTTGACGCCGGCGAGGACCGCGGACAAGGTGATGAACTCCGCCTGCGTGGTCTCGGCCAGCAGTTTCGCCAGCGTGGTCTTGCCACTCCCCGGCGGGCCCCACAACACCATGGAATGCAGGTTGCCTTCCTCGATTGCCCGGCGCAGCGGCTTGCCTGGTCCGAGAATGTGGGCCTGACCGATAAAACCGTCAATTGACCGTGGCCGCATGCGGTCGGCCAGTGGTCGCCAGGTGTCAGCTGCTGCCATCAGTCCGGATTGCCGACGATGTCCACACCTGCCGGAGGCTTGAATTGGAATAACGTACTGTCGAGTGTGCTGTTGCGCACCAGCCTGGTGAAGACAAACGTGGTGATGTTGCCAAAATCGTCTTCGGCACGGATGCCGGCAATGATGCCATCGGTAAAATCGAGCAGCAGCACAGTGACATTGCTGTCGTCGCTTTTCGGTTTCAGCAGTACCTGCTGCTTGTTACCGTTGGCTGGCAGTGGTTCAACGGTAAAGATCTGTTCAATTGGCTCATTGCCGCTCAGCAGCATGGCGGGTGTCGCACTGAGGATGGCGCCGACCGGTTGTATGGTGACCTGTTCCAGATCTTCATCGTAGGACCAGAGGCGCTCACCATCACTGACCAGTTGCTGTTTGTAGGGTGAGTCGTAGTTCCAGCGGAAGCGGCCCGGTCGCTGGATCCAGACCTTGCCGTCGGAAACCTGCTGTACGGTATTGTCACCGTCGCGGACTTCCTGGTGAAAGTCGGCCTGCAGGGTATCCAGGTTGTCGAAGAAGTCAGTTACCACGTTGCCGGCCGGTCCGGCATGCACAGTACCCGGGAGTGACAGGCATAGCATGGCCGTCAGTAGCCATGCATGGCGGGACAACGACGGCATCAGGCTTCCGGAGGTGGCGGCGCCAGGACTTCGCGGCTGCCATTGGACTCGAGCGGGCCGACGATGCCGGTGTCTTCCATGTGCTCGATCATGCGCGCGGCGCGGTTGTAACCGATCTTGAGGCGGCGCTGGACACCGGAGATCGAGGCCTTGCGGGTCTCGGTGACCAGTGACACGGCCTGGTCATAGAGCGGGTCCATCTCGGTGTCGTCGGTACCACCACCGGCCGCCGGCGACAGCCCGGGTACCGGTTCCGATGAGGCCTCGAGGATCTCGGTCATGTAATCCGGCTCGGAACGCCCCTTCAGGTGGCCAGCGACCTTGTGGACCTCGGTGTCGGAAACAAAGGCACCATGCACGCGTACCGGTACTGAAGTACCCGGTGCCATGTAGAGCATGTCACCATGGCCGAGCAGCTGTTCAGCGCCCATCTGGTCGAGGATGGTGCGTGAATCAATCCTGGAGGATACCTGGAAGGCAATCCGGGTCGGGATATTGGCCTTGATGAGGCCGGTAATGACGTCGACCGAGGGACGTTGCGTGGCCAGGATCAGGTGCACACCGGCGGCACGTGCCTTCTGTGCCAGGCGGGCAATCAGCTCCTCGACCTTCTTGCCGACCACCATCATCATGTCGGCGAGCTCGTCGATGATGATGACAATAAACGGCAACTGTTCCAGCAACGGGGCTTCGGCGCCCTCGAGATGTTCCTCGGGGTTAAACAACGGGTCCGAAAGCGGGTTGCCGGCTTCCTCGGCTTCCTTCACCTTGCGGTTGTAGTTGGCAATGTTGCGCACACCGAGTGCGGCCATCAGCTTGTAGCGCCGTTCCATTTCCGCCACACACCAGCGCAGTGCGTTGGCGGCCTCCTTCATGTCGGTCACGACCGGTGTCAGCAGGTGCGGGATACCCTCGTAGACCGACAGTTCCAGCATTTTCGGGTCGATCATGATGAGCCGGACATCTTTCGGCAATGTCTTGTACAGCAGGCTCAGGATCATGGCGTTGATGGCAACCGATTTACCGGAGCCGGTGGTGCCGGCCACCAGCAGGTGCGGCATGCGCGCCAGGTCGACAACCGACGGCAGGCCGCTGATATCCTTGCCAAGCGCCAGTGTCAACGGCGAGGTGGAGCTGTCGTACTCGTGGGAATTCAGGATTTCGCCAAGGCTGACGATTTCGCGGTGTTCATTGGGAATTTCCAGTCCGATAACCGATTTGCCGGGTATGACCTCGACCACGCGGACGCTGATGGCGGACAGGGCGCGGGCAATGTCCTTGGCGAGATTGGATACCTGGCTGACCTTGACGCCGGCGCCAAGATCCAGCTCGAAACGCGTGATCACCGGCCCGGGATGCACGGCAACGACATCCACTTCAATGTTGAAGTCCAGCAGCTTCATCTCGACCAGTCGTGACATGGCCTCGAGTGCAGACTCCGAGTAGCCCTCCTCGTGCGGGCGGGGTTCATCCAGCAGCGATAACGGCGGCAGTTCGGTGTTTGGTGGCGGTTCGAACAGTGGTACCTGACGTTCGCGCTCAATACGTTCGCTCTTCTCGACCTTTTTGATAACCGGTTCGATGCGCGGCGGCTTGCGCTTTGCTGTGCGTTGCTGGCTTGCCTTGACGGCAACCTCGCGCTCCTTCTGGGCGCGACGGCTGGCGAGATAATCCGGCAATTCACCGGCCCGCTCGTAGACGTAGTCGGCGAATATCAGGGTGTGCTTGCCGATGAAATCCATGACGGCAAGCCATGACAGGCCGGTAAACAGGGTAACGCCGGTCAGAAACAGTGCCAGCAGGAACAGGGTTGCACCAATCGGACTGAACAGGCCAGCGAGGCCATTGCCAACGACGTTGCCGAGCACGCCGCCGGCCCCGCCTGGCAGAAAGCCGTTACCCGGCGTGGATTCCAGCGCCGCAAGGCCGCAACCGGCGCCGACGGTGAGCAGGAAACCGGACCAGCGGATTGCCAGTATATGCAGATCGATATCACCGCCGGCTGTGTGGCCCTTGTAGATCAGCCAGCCGCTGTAGGCGACCATGACCGGCAGCAAATAGGCCAGGTAACCAAACAGGTAGAACAGGATGTCGGCGATGAAGGCGCCGACGACACCACCGGCATTGTTGATGTCACCACTGCTGCCGGTATGTGACCAGCCAGGATCAGTCGGCAGGTAACTCGCAAGCGAGACCAGTAGATAGATCGCCAGTGTACCCAGAATAAGCAACGCGCCCTCACGCAGACCGCGGGTGACCTGGTGAGTCAGTTTTCTGTCATTGCCTTTTTTACGCCGTGCCTGGGCCAATGTATACCTCGTGATGAGCGATCAAATGTGACCGGCTAATCTAAATAAAACGGCATGCTTACGCAAACGTTTCTTGCAGTGCCGGGTGGATGATTTTGCCGGCGTCGATATTGATACCAAGACTCAGTGGCTTGCAGGATTTCCAGTCCGGCCGGGTCAATACCTGGACATACGGCAGCAGGACCGCCGACAGGGCCTGGGTAGCTGTTTTCGGCACCGCTCCGGGCATATTGGTGACCGCGAAATGCACCACCTCCTCGTCCAGGTAGGTCGGCTGTTCCCAGCTGGTCGGACGGGTGGTTTCGATGCAGCCACCCTGGTCGACCGAGATATCGATGACGACACTGCCGGGCTGCATGGCGCTGACCATATCCCGGCTGACGATATGCGGGGCACGGCTGCCGGTTTTGAGGGTGGCGCCGATAACGAGGTCGGCATGTGCGACCTCCCTGGCCAGGGCATCGGCATACGGATGCAGGGCAGTGACATTGTTTCCCAGTGCCCGCATCGCCGTGAGGCGTTCCCGGTTGAGATCGAACACCACGACCCCGGTACCGATGGCGGCCAGCAGGGTCGCGGCATTGCCACCGGCCATGCCAGCGCCGATCACGACCGCGCGACCGCGCTCCGTGGCCGGCACACCGCCAAGCAGCAGGCCCTTGCCGCCACGTGGCTGGTGCAGCAGGTTCATACCGACCTGGGCGGCAATACGGCCGGCAATGTCGCTCATCGGCGCCAACAGCGGCAATTGACTGCCCGACTCCTGGACGGTCTCGAAGCCGATCGCAGTCAGGCCGATGGCTTGCAGGGCGCGGGTCAGTTCCGGTGCGGCAGCCAGATGCAGAAAACAGAACAGCAGGTGGTCTTTGGTCAGTAACCCGAGCTCGCTTTGCTGCGGTTCCTTGACCTTCAGCAGCAGTTCGGCATTGGCAAAGGCCTCGGCAGCATTGGCGGCAATCGAAACGCCAGTGGCGATATAATGGTCATCATCATAACCGGATTGCAGCCCCGCATTGTGTTCAATAATGACACTATGGCCGGCATCAACAAGCTGCCGGCAGGCCTCCGGAACCAGTGCAACCCGCCCTTCCATGGCCTTGATTTCCCGTGGTATACCGATACGCATGCCTGCTTTACCCTGCTCCCCTTCTTCCGTACCATAGCGCGCTGAAATTCAGGCGGTGGTGATTGTCCTGTTGCCGTGCCGGTAAAACATTTTGGCTCTGCGCTTGCCAGTAATCTGCATTGACTGCCTGATCCACCGGGGTGATTATACATGAGTGATATCAAGCACTGCCGTCTTCTGATTCTCGGTTCCGGCCCGGCCGGCTACACCGCGGCCATCTATGCAGCACGTGCCAATCTCGACCCGGTGCTGATTACCGGCCTCGAACAGGGTGGCCAGTTAATGACCACCACCGAGGTGGAAAACTGGCCGGGTGGTGCGGCCGATTTGCAGGGGCCGCCGCTGATGGAGAACATGCGCGAGCATGCCGAACGCTTCAAGACGGAAATGATCTTCGATCACATTCACACCGCTGAGCTGGGCAATAAGCCCTTTCACCTGGAAGGCGATTCAGGTGTCTACACCTGTGATGCACTGGTTATCGCCACCGGCGCCTCGGCCATGTACCTCGGCCTGGAATCGGAAGAGGCGTTCAAGGGCAAGGGTGTCTCGGCCTGTGCCACCTGTGACGGTTTTTTCTACAAGCAACAGAAGGTCGCCGTGATCGGTGGTGGCAACACCGCCGTTGAAGAGGCAATGTACCTGGCCAATATCGCCTCGCATGTCACCCTGGTGCATCGCCGTGACAAGCTGCGCGCCGAGAAGATCCTGCAGGACCGTTTATTCAGGAAGGAACAGGAAGGCGTTATCAGCATCGCCTGGGACCATGTGCTGGATGAGGTGCTGGGTGACGACAGCGGTGTTACCGGTATGCGTATCAAGAGTGTCAAGGATGACAGTACCACTGATATTGATCTGCAGGGGGTCTTTATTGCTATCGGCCACAAGCCGAATACGCAGATCTTTGCTGGTCAGCTGGACATGGAGGGTGGCTACATCAAGGTCAAGACCGGTTCCGAGGGTGATGCAACAGCGACCAGTGTGGCGGGTGTGTATGCCGCCGGTGATGTCAGTGACCATATCTATCGCCAGGCGGTCACCTCCGCCGGTACCGGCTGCATGGCCGCGCTGGACGCCGAGAAGTACCTGGATAATCTCGAAGCTGAACTAAATAAATAAGCTTTCTGCCACAGAGAACACAGAGTCGGAAAGATGCGCTGTCATTTCTGTCCTGTAGAATAATAATAGCCGTAGGAGCGAATTCATTCGCGATAAACGGCCATAAAAACCCATCGCGACTGAAGTCGCTCCTACTTCGCTCCTGCTTCGCTCCTGCATCGCTCCTGCAATAAAGTCACCAGGGTATACGACACACGCGTTAGAATGTGGATATGCGCACCCGTGTCATAGAATGTATTGACGAGATCCCGGCAGCGGACTGGAACCGGGTCGCCGGTATGGCGAATCCCTTCCTGCGGCACGAATTCCTGGCGGCGCTGGAGCACCATGACTGTGTCGGTGCGCGCTACGGCTGGGTCCCGCAACATATTACGCTACACGATGAGCACAATACGCTGATCGGTGCGGCGCCGTTATACCTGAAAGACAACTCCTACGGTGAATTTGTTTTCGACTGGTCCTGGGCCGATGCCTGGCACCGGGCCGGCAAGCGCTACTATCCAAAGCTGGTTTCAGCGATCCCCTATACACCGGTTACCGGGCCACGCCTGCTGGTTGCCCCGGACGCTGACAACTCTGCTGCGCATACCGCCCTGATCGAGCAGGCACTGTCACTGGTCGAAACCACGGGGTCGTCGACGCTACACTGGTTGTTCACTGATGCAGCGGACACGAATACCCTGTTTGAGCACAAGCTGCTGCGCCGCACCAGTTGTCACTTCCACTGGCACAACCCCGGCTACCGGTCATTCGATGATTTCCTGTCCCGCCTGACATCGCGCAAGCGCAAGAAGATCAAACGTGAACGTCGCTATGTGACCGATGCCGGCATACGTATGGAAATGATTTACGGCGATGAGGCCACTGACGAGCAGTGGCACATCATGTATGAATTCTATCGTTCGACCTTCGAACGCAAGTCCGGCATTCCTACCCTGTCACTGCAATTCTTCCGCGAAATCAGCCAGACCATGGGCCGGCAGGTGATACTGGTGTTTGCCTGGCATGCTGGCAAGGCGGTCGCGGGCGCTATCAACCTGTGTGGCGATCATGCCCTGTATGGCCGTCACTGGGGTTGCCGTGAACAGTTTCACAGCCTGCATTTCGAGACCTGTTACTACCAGGGCATCGATTACTGCATCCGGAACGGGCTGCGGCTGTTTGAACCCGGCGCACAGGGTGAGCACAAGATCAGTCGAGGCTTCCTGCCGAGCCTGACGTGGTCGGCGCACTGGATCGCTGATCCGGAATTCCGGGCTGCGGTGGAAAAATTCCTGCTCAATGAGCATGAGCTGGTGCTGGATTACCGGGATGAGCTGCAGCGCTACTCACCGTTCCGTAAGGATATAGACCAGCAGGCCGGCGAATACCTGAAGAGTGTGGATGGTGGCGGATGACACGGGTGCGTGGCAAGTCGCCGTTCTGGCTGGACCCGGACGAACCGGAAATCAGCTTTCCGGATGTAGAACTGGCACTGACCGAACCGGATGGCCTGCTGGCCATTGGCGGCGACCTGTCGGTGCCGCGCCTGCTGGCAGCTTATCGCCACGGTATCTTTCCATGGTACGGCCAGGGGCAGCCAATTCTGTGGTGGTCACCGAATCCGCGTCTGTTGTTAATGCCTGGGGATTTACATATCTCCCGTAACCTGATGAAAACGTTACGCAAGGAAAAATTCTCTGTCAGCCTGGATACTGATTTTGCTGCGGTTATCGAGGCCTGTGCAGCGCCGCGTGACGGTGAGGATGGCACCTGGATTACGCCGGCGATGCAGACGGCCTATCTGGCATTGCACCAGGCCGGCCATGCCCACTCGGTGGAATGTCGCTACCGGGGTGAGCTGGTGGGCGGCCTGTACGGTGTGGCTATTGGCCGGGCATTCTTTGGTGAATCCATGTTTTCGCGTGCCAGTGATGCCTCCAAGGCCGCCCTGGTATGGCTGACATGGCAATTGCAGCGCTGGCAGTTCCGGTTGATCGATTGCCAGATCCATACCCGGCACCTGGAGAGCCTCGGCGCACGCAATGTACAGCGACAGGCATTCACCCGACTGTTACGCACTGCCTGTGATCTGCCAGGGCCTGCATGTTGGGCGTTTGACGGGGATATTCTGCCCTTTTAATCAGTATTCTTCCTGCGCGGTTTTCCGGGTATAATGCGCGCCAGTTTCAACCGGCACATACAGAACTTATATGGCAAAAGAAGAACACATCGAAATGGAAGGTACGGTCATCGAGACCCTGCCGAACACCATGTTCAGGGTAGAACTTGAAAATGGACACGTGGTGACTGCACATATTTCGGGCAAGATGCGCAAGCATTACATCCGCATCCTCAGGGGTGACAAGGTTACCGTCGAACTGACTCCCTACGACCTGTCCAAGGGACGTATCACCTACCGCGCACGTTGATACTGTCACTGGCAGCCGGTCTGTCAGTGCGCGAATTCCTGCTCTTTAATTGTGAATTTCAGCTCGCCGTCTGCCTCGCTGATAACGAGGTGGCCACCGTGAGCGAGTTTGCCGAACAGTAATTCCTCGGCCAGCGGTTTCTTGATGTGCTGCTGGATCACCCGTGCCATCGGCCGGGCGCCCATCTTTGGATCATAGCCGTGTTCGGCGAGCCACAGGCGCGCAGATTCATCGACCTCGATGGTGACCTGCTGTTCCTGCAGTTGTGCTTCCAGCTCGAAGATGAATTTGTCCACAACCTGGGTAATGACGGTCGGGTCGAGACCGTTGAACTGTACGACGGCATCCAGCCGGTTGCGGAATTCCGGGCTGAAGGTGCGGCGTATCGCTTCCATGCCATCGGTTGAATGGTCCTGCCGGGTAAAGCCGATAGAAGGCCGGCTCATCTCGTGCGCGCCGGCATTGGTGGTCATGACGATGACAACATTACGGAAGTCCGCCTTGCGCCCGTTGTTGTCAGTCAGGGTGCCATGGTCCATGACCTGCAGCAGCAGGTTGAAGACATCCGGGTGGGCCTTTTCAACTTCGTCGAGCAACAACACCACGTGCGGATTCTTGCTGATGGCCTCCGTCAGCAGTCCACCCTGGTCGTAGCCGACGTAACCCGGCGGCGCACCAATCAGGCGTGACACCGTATGACGTTCCATGTACTCCGACATGTCGAAGCGCACCAGTTCCAGGCCCATAATACGGGCCAGCTGACGGGTAACCTCGGTCTTGCCAACGCCGGTGGGGCCGGCAAACAGGAATGAACCAATCGGTTTGTTCTCGTTGCCAAGACCGGAGCGCGACATCTTGATGGCGGCGCCAAGGGTCTCGATGGCCTTGTCCTGGCCGTAGACGACCATCTTCAGGTCCCGTTCCAGGGTGCGCAGCGACTCCTTGTCCGAGGCGGTGACCGTCTTGGCGGGGATGCGCGCCATCTGTGCGATGATTGCCTCGACATCGTTGATGCCGATGGTCTTCTTGCGCTTTGACGGCGCCCGCAGCCGCTGGCTGGCGCCGGCCTCATCGATGACATCGACGGCCTTGTCCGGCAGGTGGCGGTCGTTGATATAGCGGTCGGACAATTCGGCCGCTGCGCGCAAGGCGCGTGGCGAGTACCTGATCCCGTGGTGTTCCTCGAAGCGCGGTTTCAGACCCTTGAGAATCTCGATCGTCTCTTCCACAGTCGGTTCGACAATATCGATCTTCTGGAAACGCCTTGCCAGGGCGTGATCCTTCTCGAAGATGCCGCGGTATTCCTGGTAGGTGGTCGAGCCGATACACTTCAGTTCACCTGACGCCAGCATCGGCTTGATCAGGTTGGAGGCATCCATGACGCCACCGGATGCCGCACCGGCACCGATGATGGTGTGGATCTCGTCAATAAACAGGATGGCGCCCTCTTCCTTGCGCAATTGCGCCAGCACAGCCTTGAAGCGTTTTTCAAAATCACCGCGGTACTTGGTACCGGCAATCAGGGAACCCAGGTCGAGAGAATAGATGGTACTGCCAAGCAAGATGTCCGCTACCTCGCCTTCGACGATCATCTTTGCCAGCCCTTCGGCGAGTGCAGTCTTGCCAACTCCGGCCTCGCCGACGAACAGCGGGTTATTCTTGCGACGCCGGCACAGTACCTGGACCGTGCGGCGTATTTCCGGGCGGCGACCGATCAGCGGGTCGATCTTGCCCTGTGCGGCCAGCTCGTTGAGATTGGTGGCAAAACTGTCGAGCGGCTGTTTTGTTGTCTCTTCCGCAGGCCCGCCGGTATCAGGGCTTTCGAGGCTCTCGTCGGACTGTTCGTGCACCTTGGAGATGCCGTGGGATATGTAATTGACGATATCCAGCCGGGTGATGTTCATGCGATTGAGGAAATACACGGCCTGTGATTCCTGTTCGCTGAATATGGCGACCAGCACATTGGCGCCGGTAACCTCGTTATTGTCGGATGACTGTACATGGAAGACGGCACGCTGCAGGACACGCTGGAAACCAAGTGTCGGTTGTGTTTCACGGCTGTCGTCGGCGGACAGCAATGGCGTGGTCTCATCGAGGAACTTTTCCAGTTCCGATTTAAGCTGGTCGATTTCGGCACCGCAGGCGCGCAGCACTTCAACTGCAGACGGGTTGCCAAGCAAGGCATACAGCAGGTGCTCAACAGTCATGAACTCATGCTGTTTTTCACGTGCCTCCTTGAATGCAAGATTCAGGGTAAATTCCAGTTCCTTGCTAAGCATAATGATTACCGCTGGTGTACTCAGGCCTCCTCAAGTGTGCATAACAACGGATGCTGGTGATGCTGCGCGTATTCACTGACCTGCGCCATCTTGGTTTCCGCAATCTCGTATGTAAACACGCCGCACACACCCTTGCCCTGTGTATGCACATGCAGCATTACGCGTGTTGCCTTTTCACGGTCCATACCAAACAGTTCCTCCAGCAGTTTGACGACAAATTCCATGGGTGTGTAGTCATCATTCATCAGGAGCACCTTGTACAATTGCGGCTCCTTGAGTTCGGGCCGGGCTTCCTTGAGTGCCAGGCCCTCTTCACCCTCGTGTCTGTGCTCGTCAGTCATACCGATATTCTATCCCAACGCGCCGCCTGCAGCCCGATGCGGTCGTCGGCACCCGGTAAAAATTGCTGCGAAACAAATAACATACATATATAGAGGTAGCATATAATGGGGATTCTTGCAAAATATGCCTGAATTCCGACGCTAGCGGCATATCAGGTGCAGACTTGACTGTATATTGGGGCGGAATATAAGTTATACAAGGCGGTCTGGCAGCATTGGGGGGCAGCCGCGAAGCATGATGCCATGACTTGCGGTCAGGCCTGTTGATAAAAAGCGGAAGCATTCCGCTATTAGAAAAGATCAGGAAGGATTGTTATGGCTGACGGTACAGTGAAGTGGTTCAGTAATTCCAAGGGCTATGGTTTTATTTCTCCGGACGAAGGTGGTGAAGACGTCTTTGCACATTTCTCGGCAATCGAGATGGACGGCTACAAAACACTAAACGAAGGTCAGAAGGTCAAGTTCGATATTAGCGAAGGTCCTAAAGGGCTGCAGGCATCCAGCATCAGGGAGGCAGACGCCTGATTTCAACAGCACCATCCGGTTCCGAGTCTCCGGTCACGCAATAACCGGTCTCCCGCGCCTGTCAGGCGCGGGAGATTATTGCATCGCCAAAATCGGAGCAGCTGACCTTGTTTGCGCCCTCCATCAGGCGTGCCAGGTCATAGGTTACGGTGCCTGCGGCAATCGCCCTGGACAGGCCCTTGATGATCAGGTCCGCCGCTTCGTTCCAGCCAAGATGACGCAGCATCATTTCCGCAGACAAAATCAGTGAACTCGGATTGACCTGGTTCTTGCCGGCATAGCCGGGTGCGGTACCATGGGTTGCCTCGAACAGGGCGATGGTGTCCGAAAGGTTGGCCCCCGGGGCCATCCCGATACCACCAACCTGCGCGGCCAGGGCGTCGGAGATGTAGTCACCGTTCAGGTTGAGTGTCGCGATTACGCTGTACTCTGCCGGGCGCAACAGGATCTGCTGCAGGAAGGCATCGGCGATGACGTCCTTGATGACGATGTCCCTGCCGGTGTTCGGGTTCCTGAAACTGCACCATGGGCCGCCATCGATTTCGACTGCGCCGAATTCCTCCTTGCCGAGTTCATAGCCCCAGGCCTTGAAGGCCCCCTCGGTGAATTTCATGATATTGCCCTTGTGCACCAGGGTAACGGAATCACGGTCCTGTTCAATGGCGTACTGAATGGCCTTGCGAACGAGGCGTTTGCTGCCATCCGCCGAGACGGGCTTGATGCCGATTCCTGATGTCTCGGGAAACCGGATCTTGGTGACGCCCATTTCGTTTTGCAGGAAGGCGATGAGCCTTTTGACTTCTTCACTGCCGGCCTGCCATTCGATGCCGGCATAGATATCTTCCGAGTTCTCGCGGAAGATCACCATGTCGGTTTTCTCCGGCTCACGTAACGGACTTGGTGTGCCATCGAAATAGCGTACCGGGCGCTGGCAGATATACAGGTCGAGTTCCTGTCTCAGGGTAACATTCAGCGAGCGAATGCCGCCGCCTACCGGTGTGGTCAGCGGGCCCTTGATAGCGACCGTGTAGTCGCGTATTGCATCCAGGGTTTCATCCGGCAGCCAGGTATTCTCGCCATACACTGTGTTGGCCTTCTCTCCCGCAAAAATCTCCATCCAGACAATGGCGCGATCACTGCCGTAGGCGCGTTCAACAATGGCATCGACCACCTTGCGCATAACCGGCGTGATATCGATACCGATACCGTCGCCCTCGATGAACGGGATAACAGGGTTGGCAGGAACGTCAAGCGAGTTATCAGCGTTGACCCGGATTTTTTCACCGTTTTGCGGGATGTCGATATATTGATACGTCATGAAACAGTCCTGATGATTCGTTGGTTAGTCGTAATTGTTGCGGATCATATCCAAAAAAGCCCCTGCCGGAGGCAGGGGCTTTTGCGTGCAAGACAGTCTGAAACAGTGACTGTTGTACTGTCTACGGCTCCTCGCCAGAAGCCATGATCAGGGCTTCTTCAATGGCACCTGGTGAGCACATGATCTTGAAGAAGGTCCCGCCGGTCTTGCTGGCAACCATCGGCAGATGCGGCATGTTGATCGCAATACGGAAACGTGCGTAAAGAGCCTCGGCATTGCCTTCCGTCACGAGGATTTCGTACGGCAGGTGGGCGGTGGATCGCGGTGTATCCATGTCGACACGGTCCATGACGAACTTGTCACCACTGCAGTCGTCAGCATCGGCACCCTTCAGGGCAACACCAAAGACAGCCTCTTTCTTGCCCGGGATATCAACACGCCAGACCTTGGCGGTTGCGCCCTTGCCGGCTGCCAGGGCGTCTTCGACGGCCTTGGTGGCTTCCTCGAAACTGTCGTACTCGGCCAGCTCGCTCGGGTCATCGAAATATTCCATCATGACGGTGTAGTGGAACTTGCGCAGGTCATCGGCAGTCAGCTCCTTTTTCGAGCCATAGTCCATCTCGGCACCCAGTGCGCCTTGCAGTGCAGCACGCACGTCAGCCAGGTCAGAACCCATGCGGTAGGCAGCCGCCATATAGATCGGGTTGGTGTAGGAGACTTCGATGTCATTGCCATTCTTGGTGATGGCGACGCGTTGAACGGTACCGTAACCACCGCGCTCGGACTTGGCAGCGGTACTCTTCAGGGCGTCATTGGTAACGCCAATAACGTGAGCGCCGGAATAGGGGGAGTATTCACCGACCACTTCAAAGCCGGCACCGGTCAGTTTGCCCTTGACGTCGCCGGCAACTGAATTGACATCACCGGTGGTCTTGTAGGCAAGTACGAACGGCATAAGAACATCTGCGGCCAGCGCATTGCTGAACGACAGGATACAAAAAATTCCACACAAAAACGTTTTTCTTAGCAAGGTAACCATGACCTGATCCTCCTGACACACTTGTTTGGGTTAGTGTTTGTTTATCGGTACATTTATGCTCCGGGCGCCGGTTAACACGATAACGTAACCCGGGTGCGAAAAATGAACTGCGAAGTATAAGTGAATCAGTGAGGTAGCGCGAGCGTCAATATTCCAGCGGAAGTTGCGTTTATGTAGACGGGTCACTCCGGTGTGTTAAGACTGGCAGCCGGCGGTCTCGCCGGCCTGTTGACTATGTCATAATCCACAATTAACTCTATGAATAGCGAAGAAATAGTCTGGAAACCCCATGTCACGGTTGCAGCAGTGATTGAGAATCACGGCCGTTTCCTGCTGGTACAGGAGCGCATCGCGGGGAAATCCGTCTTCAATCAACCGGCCGGCCACCTGGAAGACGGCGAAAACCTGGTCGAGGCGGTGATACGCGAAACCCTGGAAGAAACGGCCTGGCATTTCCAGCCGGCAGCACTCGTCGGCCTGTACCGCTGGCGTCATCCGGACAAGTACGAGACTTATCTGCGAGTCACCTTCTCGGGCAGTTGTTCCGGGCACGAACCTGACCGGCCACTGGATGACGGTATTGAGCGCGCCCTCTGGCTGCAACATGAGGAGATCCGGAAAAATGCCGCCCGACTGCGCAGCCCGCTGGTACTGCGTTCGATTGACGACTACCTGGCCGGCCATGCCTACCCGCTGGCCCTGTTGAATGATGTTAGCTAGCCAGCCATGTCGCACCCTTGAACCGTCTCGCGACGAACGGCGATGAGAAATGCGGGCTAGTTTGCGTTATACGGTGCTGTTGTTCGCCATCCTGCTGCCCGTCATGGCCGGTGCGGATATTTATGCAGCCAGGGGTCTTGAGGCGATGCCGACACCCGCGCGTTATTCCGTCTGTTTCGACCATTCCTGTACCACCGTGGTGACAGATTCGCTCAGCGAGTCTGAATGGCTGCAGGCATCTGCACCGTTGCGCGGACCTGTCACAAGTGCAGCGGATGAGCGAGGTGCCATTGCTGCAGCCATTGCCCGCTTCGAGGAGATTGTCGGCCGGCATACCGATACTGCCGGTGACAGGGGCCGGAATCTTTCCGGGTTCGGACAGCCCGGCCAGCTGGACTGCATCGATGAATCGACCAATACCACGAGTTATCTGCGCATGCTGCAACAGCATGAGTTGATTCGTTATCACGAGGTGATGGACACCGCCACGCGTTTTGGTCTGTTTGTCGGCATGCCGCACACCACCGCGGTGATCCATGAACGTGACAGCGGTACACATTATGCCGTCGATTCCTGGTTTTTCGACAATGGCCAGCCGCCCTATATCGTGCGCCTGGAAGCCTGGTATGCCGGCGTTGATCCGGCTGACGAATAACTAGTGCGGTGTAACGGATAACGTGCACATATCAGAGGCCCACAAATGACCCAGGACAAGGCGCAGCCTGCCGTTAATGGCTATTCCCTTAACAAAGGCTGCAACGCAGTATTGGGTCATTTGTGGGCCTCCCTGCGGGCGAGACGAGAAGCCGTCATCTGCGGTGTTGCGTCTCTTGTAA
>JBDLJX010000030.1:0-27947 GCA_039714155.1 Pseudomonadota bacterium
TCCTGCCTCCCGCGACACTTGTACTTCCCTGTACATCGTCGGAAATACAGTCCGTATTCCGCTTCTTCAGAAAATCCGCTGTGACAAATCCGTCGGGAACGGATTTGGACCGCGTAGCGGCCCCGAAGGGGTGAAATACAGGGATGTATTTCATCCATCCAAATCTCTACGCGATCATCTCGCCCCGCGGCGAGAAGTGCGAGCTAGTATCCGACCGCCTATAATGGGAAATTGAGCAACAACGCATTCGGGTTTACGGCCAAATAGCCTGACTGCTAACAGGAGATAGCCCGCATGAAAGCCACTGCAGAACTCCAGGTCATCCCAATCGGTCACGGGGTCTCCGTGCGCAAGGAAATCACCGCAGTCATGGAACTCTTGCAAGGCCGTGGCTTCCTGGTTGAACCCCATGCCTCGGGTACCAATATCGAGGGCGAACTGGCGGATATCCTCACCGCGGTCAGTGATGTTCACCAGGCATTGCACGATACGGGGACCGTTCGTATGGTCAGTTACCTCAAGCTGGAAACCCGCACCGACAAGACCCCGACGCTGGCCGGCAAGCAGCTCTGACTTTTTGAGGAAGCCTGGCGATGATTCGACTCTCCAGATCCCTTGCCGCCTGGAAGACCGACGGGTTTGATACGGTACTCAAGGATGAAATCCGGCAGCTGGATGCAGCGGTGCTGCCATTGCAGCAGGGACTGTCGCAGGGCAGTGTTGCGCTGGATGACAGGCTGGATGTCATTATCATCAGCACTTCCACTGACACAAGCACGATCACGGTCAAAACCGGGATTGGCTACCACGGGGTCGTGGCCGGGTGCGCCTGCGCCGATGATCCGACACCGGAGAACGAAACCACCGAGTATTGTGAAGTGCTGTTCAGCATCGACAAACAGACCGGAGATACTGTGGTGACGCTGGTCGAGTAAAGCCGGGGACAGAGCCCATTTTCCGCGTTTGCTGTGTACAATGGCAAGTATCGGTCAAACCTGAAGACAAGTATGACAAGCTCGCATTTCACCAGCGCCAGTGCCACCGGCAAGGACTGGCAAACGATTGCCGACCAGTGTCTGCAAGGCCTCGACACCGGCCCGACACCCGCCAGCCTTGGCCTGCTGTATGTTACGGAGCCGCTGGCGCCGTATCTCGGTAATCTGCTCGATTACCTGCGCCGTATGACTGGCGTCAATGACTGGGTCGGCACGGTCGGCGGCGGTATCTGCACAACCGGGCGCGAGATCTACGACGAACCCGCTGCCTCGATCATGCTGGCAACATTACCGGACGACTGTTTCCGCCTGATTCCCTCGGGTATCGACAAACTGAGCGACATGCTGGCACACAACCGTCACTGGATATCGGAACATGCTGCGCATTTCGGCATTGTCCACGGCGACCCGCGCGACAACCGCGTGCCGCAGATTATCGAGTCCCTGTCTCATGACCTCGACCCGGGCTTCCTGGTCGGCGGCCTGTCATCAGCTGATGATGAGAACAACCAGACCCAGATCGCCGGTGAGTTGTGTGAACAAGGCTTGTCCGGCGTGCTGCTGTCTGCCGATGTGCCGGTTATCAGCGGCCTGACGCAGGGTTGTGCACCGCTCGCCGGCAAGCACGTCATCACCCGTTGCGATCGCAATGTGCTGATGGAGCTCGACGGCCGCCCGGCACTGGACGTATTCTGCGAGGACATCGGCGAGGTATTGTCACGCGACTTCTCGCGCGTTGCCGGCTACATCTTTGCCGGCCTGCCAATCCCGGGTTCCGATACCGGTGATTACCTGGTGCGCAACCTGATCGGCATCGACCCGGAAGAGAAACTGGTTGCTATCGGCGATATCGTTGAAGAAGACGACAGCATCATGTTCTGCCGCCGGGACGGCGACAGCGCCCGCGAGGATATGTTGCGTATGCTGGGTGACCTGCGCAAGCGCGCCGGCGACCGGATCAAGGGCGGCGTGTATTACACCTGTCTCGGCCGTGGTCGCTACCAGTTCGGTGAAAACTCGGAGGAATTGAAGTTGATCCGTGACGAACTTGGCGACTTCCCACTGGTCGGTTTCTACGCCAATGGTGAAATATCGCACAATCGCCTGTATGGCTATACAGGCGTCCTGACCCTGTTTGTCTGATCTTACCCCCCCCCCCGTAGGAGCGACTTCAGTCGCGATAGAGTGCGAGTTACCAACATTAATCGCGACTGAAATCGCTCCTGCGACCTTGCATTCATACCGGGCTAATCGATATGAATTGCAACGGCAGGATTCGCCCCTCACCCGGAGGTGAGGGCGAATCTGGTAGCCGTGATGTATACCGGATTAATGCAACTGCTCAGGAAGCAAGGCACGAATTTCACGCGCGTTGTACTGGCCAAGGTTTTTCCTGATTTCGACAATCCGGGTATTGGCGGGGGTACCGAGCTTCTCCCTCAGCAGGCCGAGAAAATGCGGGCCGGCCACCAGGAACAGACGGCTGTGTTTTCTGCCGTTACAAATGGTACGCAAGCGGTCTGCCACCTGGCCGGCAAACCGGATCGATTCCTGTTCTTTTGGGTTAACGCTATCGCTCATGGCATGCCGGCCCAGGCCACCACTGTCAAAACTCCGACCATGCCGATCGCTCTTCAGCGCCTGCGCACGGTCACGTCCTTCGGGGTGTTCCAGCAATTCGAGTTCTTCCAGGGGGGCCCGCGAATCTGCCACGGTGTAAAGTGTTGCCTTGCTTTGATCTGCTACAACAATCAATGAGTTATACATATTACCTCCGTTGATTCGAGCTTATGCTGTGGTTATCACTTTTTTACTGACCACATACTATAGGTAGTCATGAAGCGCCGGTTTTACAAGGCCAATAGAGGAAAATCTTGGCCGCAGACAAAAAACGCTCACGCTGTGTCTTTCCAGTATTGCTCGGTGGTGATGTGGCCAGGGTCCCGGCGCTTGTTCTTTTTCATCCCGCGCGCCTCCAGTGCTGCCTGGGTATCGCGCACCATGGCCGGGTTACCGCAGATCATCACCTGCGAACTGCCGGCATCCAGTGAGATGCCGGCACGCGCCTCGAGCAGGCCATCCGTAATCGCCTCGGGCACACGCTCCCTGATGGCAAAGTCAACGTCTTCGCGGCTGACAAACGGCACATAGGTCAGTTGCTCACTGTGCTGCTCGAGCAGCCGTTCGATGGTGTCACGGTAGGTCAGTTCGACGACAGTCCTGACGGCGTGCACCAGGACAATCTTTTTATATCGCTGCCAGACTTCCGTATCGGCAAGGATAGACAGAAACGGGCCAATGGCGGTACCGGTCGACAACAGCCACAGGTAATCGGCATCCGGCAATTCACTCAGCACCAGAAACCCGGCACCGCGCGGCGCAACAAACACGCTATCACCCGGTTCAAGCTTGATCAGTTCCTGCGTTAGCGGACCGTTGGCTACGATGATGAAATAGAATTCCAGCAGCGGGTTGTCCGGACCATTGACGAAGGAATAGGGCCGTGCAACCCGTTCCCCGTCGATGTCCAGCGCCAGGCGCGTAAACTGGCCGGCCTTGAACGGGGCGATATCGGCTTTTACCTGCAGTGAATACAACCGGTCGGTCCATTGTCTGAGGCCGACGACCCTGCCATCCACCCAACGGCTCATGAAACGACCACCTTGACCTGAACATTAACGCCAGTGGTGACAGCGATGTAATTGTCTGCCATGAAAAATCCCGTTCCGTTTTGACTGTTGTCGTATCATAACGTAAAACAGGAACTCCACAGCGGCATAGACACACAGCAGGCAGGGTTACTGCCAGGAACAGCAATGCAACCGTTATCGACATGGGAAATGCTACTGATCGGCGCCATCGCGGTGCTGGTGGTGATGTGGTTCAGACCCGGCATCAAGACCCTGCTGGAACAAAGCCGGCAGGCGGAAAACCGTGACTGGACCGGTTTCCTGATTCCGATTGCACTGGTCGTGCTGTTCGTGATGTTTCTCATTTCCATGGTGTAACTGCCCTGATGACAGCTGCACTCACCATCCGCGATCTCAGGAAGACCTACCACAACGGCCACGTCGCCCTGAAAGGCATCAGCCTCGAGGTGAAGCAGGGTGACTTTTTTGCCCTGCTTGGGCCCAACGGGGCCGGCAAAACCACGGCCATTGGTATTGTTGCCTCGCTGGTCAACAAGACCAGTGGCACGGTATCGATTTTCGGACATGATATCGATACTGATCTGACCGCGGCCAAGTCCTGTATCGGGCTGGTACCACAGGAGTTCAACTTCAACCAGTTTGAACCGGTCGAGGAGATTGTTGCCAACCAGGCCGGTTACTACGGCATTGCGCGCCCGGAGGCACGCCAGCGGACGGAAACCTGCCTGAACCGGCTGGGTCTGTGGGAAAAGCGCCGCGGCATGGCACGTGAACTCTCGGGCGGCATGAAGCGCCGCCTGATGATCGCCCGCGCACTGGTACACGAGCCGAAACTGCTGATCCTCGATGAACCGACGGCCGGCGTCGATATCGAAATCCGTCGTTCCATGTGGGCGTTCCTGCAGGAGATTAACGCCAACGGCACCACCATCATCCTGACAACCCATTACCTCGAGGAAGCCGAGCGCCTGTGCCGCAATGTCGCTATTCTCGATGAGGGAGAACTGATTGAGAACACCAGTACGCGCCGGCTGCTGAACACGCTGCGAATGGAGACGTTTGTGCTGGATATCGGACAGCCGCTTGCGCAGTTACCGGCAATACCGCAGCACGAGGTGCGGCTGGTCGATGAATGTACCATCGAGGCGGACATTAGCCGCGACAAGTCCCTCAACGAACTGTTTACCGACCTCAGTGCACACGGCATCAAGGTACTGAGCATGCGCAACAAGACCAACCGGCTGGAGCAACTTTTCGTCGGCCTGCTGGAAAACAACGGTAACGGCAGGTAGCGGAAATGACCCCGCAGCAGAAGATCACCGCCTACCGCACCATCCTCACCAAGGAGATCCTGCGGTTCGGTCGTATCTGGATCCAGACCGTGATACCGCCGATGATTACCACGGCACTGTACTTCGTCATTTTCGGCAAGCTGATCGGATCACAGATCGGTGACATGGAAGGCTTCCGCTATATGGAGTTCATCATCCCCGGCCTCATCATGATGGCCGTCATCACGAATTCCTATGCCAATGTGGTGTCATCGTTCTACAGTTCCAAGTTCCAGCGACATATCGAGGAAATGCTGGTCTCGCCGGTACCAAACTACATTATCATCCTCGGCTTCGTGTCCGGCGGGGTTGCCCGCGGCATCACCTGCGGCGTTGCCGTCACCTTCGTGTCACTGCTGTTCAGTCCGCTGCACATTCACAACCTGACGGTGATTGTCAGCATTATTTTCCTGACTGCCGTGCTGTTTTCGCTGGCCGGGCTGATCAATGCCGTATATGCGAAAAGTTTTGATGATATCTCGATTGTTCCGACATTCGTGCTGACGCCATTGACCTACCTTGGCGGCATTTTCTACTCCATCACCATGCTGCCCGGGTTCTGGCAGAACGCCTCAATGGCAAACCCGATCCTCTACATGATCAATGCCTTCCGTTACGGTTTCCTGGGTGTATCCGACATCAGCCTGTGGGCATCCTATGGCATCAGTCTCGGTTTTATTGCGGCGCTGTATGGCTACAGCCTGTGGCTGTTGAGGACGGGGAAGGGGATACGGACCTGATGTTGCAGGAGCGGCCGTAGGAGCGGCTTCAGCCGCGATTGGAAATAAAACAAAGCACCATCGCGAATGAATTCGCTCCTACGAGTTTTTTATACGTGGAAGCTTCACCCGCAGGCGCTATAGTTATTACCTGTAGGAGCGAATTTATTCGCGATTATCGAACCTTGCATAAACATTGTTAACAAATCGACAAATTACCGTCCGACATCCGGATACCGATTTCACCATCAAGGAAACCCTGCAGGTGTTCCCCGGTGAGCTGCTTGCGCCAGCCCTGCAGGATTGGCACATCGGTATTGCCAAGCAACAGTTGTTCGAGTTGATTACGATTCGCCAGTACCGACGGATTAATGCCGTTTTCTGCAGCAACGAGCCGCACCACGGCCTGCATGACATCAACAGCAGCATCCTGTGACGGTGTCATGCGCTGACGAAACTTTTTAGGCGGCAAGGGGCGCGGCGTGGTGCCAGCGGCATCCGTAATCAGCTGCAGCAGATCATCTCCGGATTTCCTGACGGTGTTCTCGTGAATGCCACGGATCCTGGCAAGCTGCTCTGTGTTCTTCGGCGCATGCCGGGCAATATCCAGCAACACATCATCCCGCATCAGCCAGCCGCGCGGCCGGTCAGCTCGCTGCGCCCGGGTTTCCCGCCAGGCCGCCAGCGCCTGCAAGATGGCCAGCGTCGCACCGGACAACTTGTTGGCGCCCTTGACGCGCAGCCAGGCATTCTCCGGGTGCGCAGCATACAGGTCCGGGTTGGACAACGCCGTGAAATCATCGCTCAGCCACTCGAGCCGGCCGGATGTCTGCAGCTTGTCCAGCATGAGTTCGTAGGCCTGCACCAGGTAGATGACGTCGTCGGCCGCGTAGTGGAGCTGTGCATCCTCCAGTGGTCGCTGTGTCCAGTCGGTGCGAGAATGCAGCTTGTGCAGCTTGACGTTGAGCAGTTCCTGCACCAGCGTGCCATAGCCAACCTGATCGGGCAGGCCCAGCAGCAGGGCAGCCACCTGGGTATCGAATATCGGGGCCGGTGCAGCACCGCGCAGGTAGTAGAAAATCTCCATGTCCTGGCGGGCCGCGTGCATGACCTTGGTTATGTTGCTGTCAAAAATAACGTCCAGTAACGGCGTCAAGTCATCCAGCGCCAGCGGATCAATACAGGCCACCATGTCAGGTGTCGCGACCTGGACCAGGCATAATTTCGGGTAGTAGGTCTTCTCGCGTAAAAACTCGGTATCCAGCGCAATCCATGGTGCCTGTGACAGACGTCCACAGAATGCCGTCAGTTCATCCGCGGTATTTATAAACGGGATGTTGCCGGGAGTACTCAATCAAACGTCGCCTTCGACTTCGTCAACATCGACCTGGCCGGTCATGCGGCGACGAATATGCGACCAGGAGATGCCGGTCGCCAGCACGCCGCTGATCACGACCAGTACGATGTAGGTGACGGCAGTTATACTGTCTGCCGGAACGACATTCCAGTAGATCAGCAACCAGATCAGCGTAGCGAAGAATGCGAACGCCAGCAGCAGACCGAAGGCCCCGAGTGAACGTATCGTGGCACGCAGAAAGATGGTCCAGCCAATCAGCAGCACGACACCGGCGAAAATAACCAGCGGGTCGATGCCGGGCAGGCTGCCTTTTGCCCAGTGGTAATAGGAATACTCTGAAGGGTTATAGGTCATGAACACCAAGATAACAGCCGCGATAAACCGCAGCAGTATTCCCTGCCAACCGATTGACTTTACTGCCATGATTTAACCCCGTTTAAATGACCTGGAAAATGCGTGTGCATTCTATGCATCATACCGATTGGCAATCAAGGCGATTACACATTCGGGCATAGCGTAGAATAGCCGGGCACGACCGCAAATGATCCATCAGGACATTCTCATGTATCGATCTGTCGGGCGGGCACAAACTATACTATAAAATTACTCAGGTATGTTATTTAATACCTTGTTAACCAAGATGTTTTATTATCCATGAATGTTGTCCTGATCAACCCCTATGAACTGGGTCGGCAGCCCTGGGGGCTGGCCGAGCCGGCTGCGTGGCTGCAACGGGAAGGCTGCAACGTGCAATGCTGCGACCTGTCCATCCAGAAACTCGAGGACGCGGTCAGCGCGGATGCCGATGTCGTAGCCATCTATATCGCCATGCACACCTCAACGCGCATTGCCGTGGAAGCACTGCCGAAGATCAGGCAACTGGCGCCCGCTGCCAATCTGTGTGTTTATGGTCTGTACGCACCGATGAATGAAGCGTTATTTCGTTCACTGGGTGTTAGCACCGTTCTCGGCGGGGAATTCGAACCCGGCCTTGTCTCGCTGGTTCAACGTATCACGTCAGGTGATGGCGCAGTCCAGTCGGAACCGGTCATCAGTCTGGAGAAAATCGCATTTATTGCCCCGGCGCGTGACACGCTGCCGCCACTCGATCGTTATGCCAGCCTGATACAAGCTGACGGGTCGAAGCATACGGTCGGGTTTATCGAGACCACCCGCGGCTGCAAATATCACTGCCGCCACTGTCCGGTGGTGCCTGTTTACAAGGGCACCTTTCGTGCCATTCCGGCAGACATCGTGCTTGATGACATCCGTCACCAGGTTGCACAGGGCGCGCAGCATATCTCGTTTGGTGATCCGGACTTTTTCAATGGCCCCGGCCATGCCCTGCGTATCGTGCGCACAATGCACAGGGAATTTCCCGCCCTGACTTACGATGCCACCATCAAGATCGAACATATCGTCAGCTATCCGGATGAAATCCGGGAACTGAAGCAGACCGGCTGTCTGTTTATCATCTCGGCCGTGGAAGCGGTTGACGACGCTATCCTGGAACGTCTCGACAAGGGCCACACGCGTGCCGACTTCATTGCCTCGCTGCAGTTCCTGCGTGTCACCGGCATCACGCTATTACCGACCTTTGTCGCCTTTACCCCGTGGACCACGCTCGACGGCTACATCAGGCTGCTGTCCGACATTGTTGACTTGCAGTTAATAAACAGCGTGGCGCCCGTGCAGCTGTCGATCCGGCTGCTGGTGCCGGCCGGCTCCTACATCCTGCAGCTGGACGATGCAGCAGACTTCATTGGCCCGTTCGACCCGGACATGCTTGGCCACCCCTGGCAAACCCCGGACCCGCGCGTTGATGAGCTGCAGCAAAGGGTACAGGCCTGGGTTAGCGAGGCCGAGGGCAATGGTCTGTCACGGCCGGAGATCTTCAGCGGCATCTGGAAACTCGCCCACGAGGCCGGCGACATACCGGTACCCGTACTTGAAATCAGCGAGGCTGCCGCTCCGCCCCCGCGGCTGTCGGAGAACTGGTACTGTTGCGCAGAACCGACTTGTGAACAACTGAACTCTTTCTGACACGCAAGGGATTAGCGCGCTTGAAACGCATCATCTTCGTTCCGGGCAAGAACCTGAAGCCACCACCGGAAGCATATCACCATCAACTGCAACGCTGCCTGTTACATGGCGTGGCACGACATGATCCTGCTGCGGCAGACGAAATCCGCGAGCAGGGTGCATTCTCGCTGGTTGCCTGGAACTACACTTATTATCATCAATATCGTGATATTGCTCAGGACATCCCGTGGATCGACAAACTGCTGGCTCGCAGTTCACATGATGAGAACGACATCAGGGATATCCGGCAGATGCGCTACCTGCTGGCCAAATTTCTCTACAACACCGGCGATGTCCTGCCCTGGCTGATCCCGCTGATCCCGGACCAGCGCATCAAGTCTTCCATTGTCGAGACACGACACTATTTCGAGAATCGTAACAATATCGCCTGCCGGATTCGCGATCTGCAAAAGGCGCCGTTACGCGAGGCGGTTGCCAGCGACGACAGGGTATTGCTGATCGGGCACAGTCTCGGCTCGGTGATTGCCTATGATTCGCTATGGGAATTACATCACCTCGAAAACATCACCCGCTGCATCGATTGCCTGCTGACCATTGGCAGTCCGCTGGGCCTGCGGTTCGTGCAGCGGCGCCTGCTTGGCCATGACAAACCTGAATCACAGCGCTATCCCGGCAATATCCGCCGCTGGGTAAATATTTCATCGCATGGTGACCTGGTTGCACTGGACAAGACGCTGAATAATGATTATCCAGCCATGCTGAAGGCACATTGCCTTGACCACATCGAAGACCACCACGAGGGTATATTCAATTACTACCGTGATGACCGGGGTCTTAATGTACACAAGTCCTATGGCTACCTCGTCAACCCGGAAGTCGGCAAGCTGATAGCCGAATGGTGGCAACAGGCATGATGCCGGAACTCATTGGCCACCGTGGCGAGCCGGAATCCTTTCCCGAGAATTCCATTACCGGCCATGCAGCCGTGTTGCAGGCCGGTGCGAGCTTCATCGAGACCGACGTGCAGATTACTGCTGACGGTGTACCCATACTCAGCCACGACCCGTCGCTGCTGAAAATCACCGGACATAACCTTGCCATTACCGGGACACGCTATGCCGATATTGCATCACTGCCGGCCGCTTACCCGGAACGCTTTGCTGACCGTTTCAATGATCTGCATATCTGCCGCCTGAATGACTTTGCCGACCTGCTTGGCCAGTGGCCGCAGGCACGTGCCTTCGTCGAAATCAAACATGCCAGTATCAAGGCCCATGGCATCAAAAAGGTCATCGATATCATGCTGGACACATTGCAGAACTGTCTGTCGCAATGCATCCTCATTTCCTTCGAATACGAAGCACTGCAGCAGGTGCGGCGCCGGAGCAGCTTGCCAATCGGCTGGGTCCTGCCGGAATGGTCCGGGCGGACGCATGCACCGGCAACAGCACTGCAGCCGGAGTACCTGTTCTGCAATCGCAAGCGTTTGCCCGCTGATCTCGAGCGCCTGTGGGACGGCCCGTGGCGCTGGGCGATTTATACCATTAACAGCATCGAGGATGCCCTGAGGTATGCTGCACTGGGCGCCGACATGGTCGAAACAAATACGATCCGCCAGTTAATGGCAGCCACCGGGCACAATCATGACTGAGCACTACAACGTGGTGATCATTGGTGGCGGCATCCACGGCGCCGGCGTCGCGCAAGCCGCGGCCTGTGCCGGATACTCGGTCCTGCTGATCGAAAAAACCGGCCTGGCGGCCGGCAGCTCGAGCCGTTCCAGTAAACTGATTCATGGCGGCCTGCGTTACCTGGAAGGCCTCGACTTCTCGCTGGTACACGAGAGCCTGCGTGAACGTACACTGCTACTGAGGATCGCACCTGAGCTGGTACGGCTGCAGCCGTTCCATATCCCGGTGTACCCGCAGACCTCGCGCCGGCCACTCACCATCCGTGCCGGACTCACCCTGTATGCCATACTCGGGCGATTACACCGCGATGCGCGTTTCAGAAAACTCAAACAACGGGACTGGGACAAGCTCGACGGACTGACCACGGACAGGCTGCAGGCCGTCTACCGTTACTTCGATGCACAGACCGATGATGTTCAACTGACCCGGGCAGTAATGCAATCTGCCATAAACCTGGGTGCGGTACTGCGGTGCCCGGCCGGGTTTCTCGGTGCCAGCATCAACCCGCAGGGCTGCGAAGTACGCTACCGGGATAATGCCAGCGACGGTCTCTGCACGGCAGATGTCATCGTCAATGCCGCCGGGCCCTGGGCCAGTGACATTGACCGTAGCATCTCTCCCGTACCACGCATCACCCCGGTCGACCTGGTACAGGGCGCACACCTGATCCTGAGCGGGGTGCTGAACCATGGTTGCTACTACCTCGAGGTCCCCAGTGACCGGCGTGCCGTGTTTATGCTGCCCTGGGGTGAACACACCATGCTGGGCACCACGGAGACCCTCTACAGCGGCGCCCCTGAACACGTGCAGCCGCTACCGGTTGAGGAGACCTACCTGCTCGATACCATGCAGCATTACTTTCCGGACCGCCCGCAGCAAGTCATCGACCGCTTTGCCGGCCTGCGGGTGTTGCCGGCCGCGCAGGGCATTGCCTTTGGCCGTTCGCGGGAAACCCGCCTGCCGGTCGATAACGCCAGGCAACCACGTCTGGTATCGATCTACGGCGGCAAACTGACCGGCTATCGTGCCACTGCCGTCAAGGTGGTGCGCATACTCGGGCGGACCCTGCCGGCACGCAAGCCGGTTGCCGACACCGCCAGGCTTGTTCTCAGGCCGGTTTGATGGCCCTCACACTGGCCATTGACCAGGGGACACATTCCACCCGCGCCGTGGTGTTTGATGTGCGTGGGCGTCAGCTGGCCATGCAGCGTGCACCGGTCACCCTGCAGGTACACAGCCACACCGAGATCGAACAATCCGCGGATGAAATCATCCAGTCCATGCGGATGGTCATAGCCGGCGTCCTTGCACACCCGGCCGTTGATCCGACTGACATCCGCCAGGTCGGGCTCGCAACACAACGCTCCAGCGTGCTGGCCTGGGAGCGGCAAAGCGGCAAGGCACTTTCACCGGTACTCAGCTGGCAGGACACGCGCACACGATCGGACTTACGGCAGTATGAAGCACAGCTGGATAATATTCGTGCGCGTACCGGTCTGCGCCTGTCCGCGCATTATGGTGCCGGTAAACTGCAGTGGTTACTGCGTAATTCCAGCGCAGTCCGGGATGCGGCAAGCAGTAATGAGCTGGTGACAGGACCACTGGCCAGTTACCTGCTGCATCACCTGTGCGACGGCAGTATCAACAGGGTCGATCACGCCAATGCCTCGCGCACATTGCTGTGGAACCTGGAACAGCGTGACTGGGACCCGTGGTTGTGCGGGTTATTTGGCATACCCGCAGCACTGCTGCCCGAATGCCGTCCAATTTGCAGTAACTATGGCACGTCGATCATCAACAGCGCACCGGTCATGGCCGTCAATGGTGACCAGACAGCGGCCCTGTATGCACATGGCCAGCCGGGTACTGACACCATCCTGGTCAATATCGGTACCGGCGCATTCGTGCTACTGCCGACCGGGAACACGCCACGCTTCCAGCCGGACCTGTTGACCGGCATATCGCGCAGTAATGCGAACGCCGGTGATTATTATATCGAGGGTACCGTTAATGGCGCCGGCGCTGCCGTGCAGTGGGCAGAGGAACATTTTGAATTGCCGGACTGGCAAAACCATCTGCCTGGCTGGCTGGCAGAGATTGAAGCACCGCCGCTGTTTCTCAACACGGTCGGCGGCCTCGGTGCGCCCTGGTGGCGTCCCGGCCCGGCACCGGGATTTATTGATATTGACGATCCTGCAGCCATCGACCCGGCCGCTGCACTTGTCGCGGTGATTGAAAGCATTGCCTTCATGGTTGCAACCAACATCCGGCATCTGCACGGGTTACAGGCGGATATCCGGCAAATCAGGATCAGTGGCGGGCTGTCACAACTCGACGGACTGTGTCAGCGCATTGCCAATCTCGCCGGTCTGACTGTCGAACGGCCACCACAACTGGAAGCCACGACGCGGGGTATTGCCTGGCTGGCCGCTGGTCGCCCGGATGACTGGGAAGCAACCGGCAAGCCGACACCGTTTGAGCCGCAAAACGGCCCGGCGCTGGAAGCACGTTACCGGCGGTTCAGCGATACCATTCATCACACGTAGAGGCTTCAGCCGCGATTCGATGTCCGCTATATCACCGGTGTATGATCGCGAATGAATTCGCTCCTGCCGCGAAGATCATCCCGGCGAGGTAAACAACAACAGGAAGCCGGCGTTATAGAAACAGTGCAGCACAATGGATGCTGCAAGCCTGCCATAACGGTCCTTGAAAAAACCGAATACCAGTGACGGCAGGAACACCAGCGCCGCCCACAACGGGGCGTGATAGAGAAAATGCATGGCCGTGAACAACAGACTGGTGAGCAGGTTGGCAACACTCAGCGGACCAAATACCCGTTCACTGATGTACTCGTGCACCAGTTCCTGTATGAGGCCACGGAAGACAACCTCCTCAAGTATCGGGTAGACCAGCACCGGCAGCAGGAATTGCATTGGCACAGCCAGCGGCCATGTCCATTGTGGTTCGGGTTGCAGAATAAACCAGAGGGCCAGCCATGACAGCGGGCCGGCCAGCACGGCCAACAGGAAGAGGGGGTCTGCCCGGAACTGCCGGTTGACTGAGACGTAGGGAAACAAGATACGGGGGTGTCAGTTGCTCTTCAGCTGCTGGACCATCTCCGGTTCCATATCCATACCGACCGGCCAGTCAGGGTTAATCGAAATACCCACGCCCATACCGGTTCGTTCCAGCACCCACTTGAATTCGGCCAGCAGGCCGCCATCAAAACCGGGATAATCCTCCAGAAAGGTCTTGGCGCGGTCCGGACTGGTGAACAGGATCAGGATCTCGACATCGTCCCCGGTCTTCAGCGTCAATGGCTCCGCCTTGTCGCTGCTGGTAAAGCCCTCGATGCCGATGGAATCCTTTACTGGCATGAACACCTGGGTGTCCATCAGGTATTTCATAAACTCGTCGCCCGCCATCTGGCCTTCCTGGGCAGACATCAGGTTCTGTTCCAGTTCATTGCGGGCCTCAAATGAATCGTGCATAGCGATATTCCAAAAAATGAAGCCCCGCAGTGCGGGGCTTCTGTGCTTCATACAGTTAGTCTTTTAATCATTACCACCAAAGGCACCCAGCAGGTGCAGCAGGCTGGTGAACAGATTATAGATGGCAATATACAGCGTTAGCGTGGCCATCACGTAGTTGGTTTCACCGCCATGGATGATCTGGCTGGTCTGATACAGGATCAGCCCGGACATCAACAGCACGAACATGGCGGATACCGCCAGTGACAGGCCGGGCATGGTGAAGAAAAAGCTCGCCAGGCCGGCCAGGAAAGCGACCAGGATGCCCACCACCAGGAAGCCGCCGATAAAGCTGAAGTCCTTGCGGGTCGTCAGCGCGTAACCGGACAGGCCAAGGAAGATAACCCCGGTACCGCCCATGGCGGTCATGACGATCTGGTCGCCATTTGGCAATGACAGGTAGGCATTGATGATCGGCCCCAGTGTCAGACCCATGAAACCGGTCAATGCGAAGACAAACAACAGCCCCAGGCCGCTGTTACGGAATTTCGTGGTCAGAAACAGCAACCCGAAATACCCGACCAGGGTGATGACCAGCCCCATTGGCGGCATGTTCATTACGACGGCGATACCGGCGCATAGTGCGCTGAACATCAGCGTCAGGGAAAGCAGGATGTAGGTGTTGCGAATAACCTTGTTGGTCGCCAGGACTGACCCCTGCGATTGAACAACCGTATTATCAAACGTAGCCATACAGAAAAACCTCCCGGTTATGGAATTTGGTCAACTGACACCATAGACACCTGCCCGCCAGCTGAGTTCACTAAGCATAAACACCTTGCAAAAAAACAGCAAGCTGTGGATTTTGTGGATTTTTCACCGCCTTGCGCTGGTCAAACCGCGCCGGATTCCGGTATCCTTGCGCCGCAATGGAGAGGTGGCTGAGTGGTCGAAAGCGGCGGTCTTGAAAACCGTTGAACCGTAAGGTTCCCAGGGTTCGAATCCCTGCCTCTCCGCCAAATACACAGACCCCCGTTCCGGGGGCCTTTGTATTTGAGGATCGGGAGGTTCAGCTACTGCTGTCCAGTACGCTGTCGCAGTCTCCGGATATGAAGCCCGAAGGCTATGAGGCAAAGCCCGGTAATACTGATGAACACCGCCAGCGGCAAGCCTTTCTCAAGCACCGCAGCCTCGATGGCAAAATACTGGGTGGCCAGTCCCATGGTGACATAAAGAGTGGGTTTTGATTTATAAATTGACAGTGGAAGCTGCATGCTGCTGAATTCCAGTAGGGCTTCTGTAGCAGTATCGGGCCAGACCAGAATATCTTGAACCCGGGCAGAAAGCCTTTGCTACCGTGCTCTAGCCCGCACTTCTCACCGCAGGGCGAGATGATCGCGCAGAGATTTGGATTCACAGTGCATTTTCTGAAGGAGCGGAATACGGACTGTATTTCCGACTGAAGAAAATGCGCTGTGGATTCAAAGATCAAGCGAGGGCTCGTCATCGTGGTGAGAAATGCGGGCTCAACTTGACCCATACCCTGCCAAAACAGATACTTGACCCACACCCCGGCACACAGTTACTCATCCCAGAACCACCTTATGACCGACTATAACTGGAAAATTACCCTCAGTGATACCGAATCCATCGCGATCGAGAGGGCTCTGTGGTTGCTTATTAACCAGGATGTCCCGGGCAAGGATCCTGCCCTGGTTGCCGCTGCTCATGCAATCCTTGGCAAACTCGGTAAAGACCCCCTGATCGTCGCGGGAAACCGGTAGCAAATCAGATCAATTTTCTGATATCACAGGCTGATAATTCTGATGGCCAACCTGGCCATATCCAGTTGGTTTTCTGGTCATTTCCACCCCCAGGATAAGAATTCTCTGATTGTCTTGCGAAATCTCTGCTGCTAGCCTGTGCCTGAAAAATGGACATGGTCAAACTGCCTGTCCTGACAAGGATCGATATGCAAGTTGATTCAACAAGGGGGATTTATGATAAATGTCATGCTGGTGGATGATCATCAACTCATCCGCTCCTGTATCAAGCACAGACTCAACAATGACCCGGACATTTGCATTGCTGCTGAAGCCTGCAGCGGTGAAGATGCTATCAAAATGATCCGCCGCGTAAAGCCTGACGTTGTCCTCATGGACGTCAGTATGCCGGGTATCGGCGGCCTCGAGGCCACCCGCAGGATTACCCAGCTGTCACCGGGCACGAGGGTCATTGCGGTAACCGTTCACCAGGACGATCCGTTTCCTGCGCGCCTGCTGGAGGCCGGCGCTTTCGGCTATGTCACCAAAAGCTGTGATATCGAGGAAGTCATCACGGCGATCAAGGTGGTCAATAAAGGCTCGGAATACATCACCCAGGAAGTCGCGCAAAAGCTGGCCATTACCTACATCAACAAGAAAGTCCAGACACCACTCGAATCGATTACCCAGCGTGAAATGCAGGTCTTGCTAATGGTGGCACAGGGTATCAGCAATACCGAGATATCCGAACGGCTCTGCCTGAGCCCGAAGACGATCTGTACACACCGTTACCACCTGTATGAAAAACTGGGTGTCTCGAATGATGTCGAACTGACCCGTTATGCCATTCGGCACGGACTGATTGAGGAAAATACTGCCGTACAGGCCTGATAGCACCCGTTCAACGGAATTTCAGCCCCGTCTATCTGTCATACTGAGACCTGTATCAAGGTTTAATGCTGCCATGCTGGCATGCCGCCGCCGGACATGCTTTCCTGACAACAGGGGAAGTCATATGCAGGTGACAGCTAATGAAGGTATACCGGAATCGTGCTCCGGAATTCCCTGCTCATGTCGACTGGTTGAATGTTGATCGACCGGTCAGGCTGAAAGCGCAGGGTGGCAAGGTCGTGGTGCTGGCGTTTGGCTCCTGGAGCTCACTGCCATGCCAGCATGTTCTGAATGACCTGGCCTATCTTGAAAACAAGTACCGTAGCAACCTGACCATTATCGGCATCCACGCGGCCAGGTTCCCGCATGAAAAAACCCGTGATTACCTGCAAAAGGCAATCAGCCGCAATCGTATTAGCTACCCGGTCATCAATGACCCTGAACTGCAACTGTCACAGGCATATGGTATCCGCAAGTGGCCTACTATTGTTGTGATCGATACCGGCGGTTATATCATCGGTGCCCTGACCGGTGAGGGCAAAGGTATACGTCTGGACCAGATCATCAGGAAACTCCTGGGTGACCCCAGGAAGACTTTATCCGTTGTACCGACTGTAAATCACAGCACGATTGCTGACGGTCCGGCCGGGCAACTCGCGTTTCCGGGCAAGGTACTGGTGTCCGGCAACCGGATATACATCGCCGACAGCGGCCATAACCGTATCCTGGAAACGACCAATCATGGCCAGATCGTTCGCCAGTTTGGCGGTGAAAGCAGCGGCTTTAATGACGGCAACGGCACGGCAGCCGCATTCAGTAATCCGCAGGGCATGATTCTCAACGATGAGTTCCTGTATATCGCCGACACCGGCAACCACGCCATCCGTCGATTGCGCAGGCAGAACGGTGATATTGAAACCATCGCCGGTACCGGCAACATCAGCATCAATCCAGGTGGCGACTATTTCACCAATCCGCTTGAGACGGACCTCAATTCACCCACGGGCCTTGCTTTCAGCAACAACGTTATTTATATCGCGATGACGGGGCTGCAGCAGATCTGGGCACTGTCGCTGATCACAAACACACTGGAAATATTTGCCGGCAGCGGCAGGGAAGGGATCGTCGATGGCACCTCCAGATCAGCCTGCTTTGCTCAGCCCTCGGCGCTGACACTGATGGATAACACGCTGTTCGTTGTCGATGCAAAATCATCGGCAATCAGGGCGATTGATCTGAATACCCGCAAGGTAACCACGCTGGTCGGCAAAAGCCTGTGTGAGTGCGGTGATAACGATGGCGATACCACAACTGCACGCATGCAATTTCCGCTTGACATCCATGCTGACCCGGGTCAGAAGTCACTCTGGGTCGCCGACACATATAATAATAAAATCAAAAGGATAGAAACTAATAATAAACAGGTTTCTAGCGTATTGATCAATCATTGCCTGGACGAACCGGGCGGACTGGCATTCAACGGGGATAGCCTTTACATTGCGAACACCAATTATCATGAAATTGTGTGTCTCAACCTTCGTAATGGCAAAACAGAAGCCCTGAATGTCAACAACGACAACATCGTCATTTGACCCGGATTGCAGGAACTGCGCACGCCTGGCCGATTTCCTGGACCAGACCGGCAGCAAGTACCCGGACTACCATGCACGGCCGGTTGCACCTTTTGGTGACGCCGAGGCACGCCTGCTCATCGTCGGCCTGGCTCCCGGCATGCACGGCGCCAATGCCACCGGTCGGCCATTCACCGGTGACTACGCCGGCGTCCTGCTCTACAAAACCCTGTTTGATTTCGGCTTCAGCAACAAGCCGGAATCGGTAGCACTGGATGACGGCCTGCAACTGACGAACTGCCGTATCACCAACGCGGTGAAATGCCTGCCACCACAGAACAAGCCACAAACCGCAGAAATCCGGCAATGTAATGAATACCTGCATAATGAACTTGCACAGCTGCCGGCAGATGCCGTAGTCCTTGCACTTGGCAAGATTGCCCACGATTCGGTATTGCGCGCATTGGATCTGCGACTGTCAGCCTGGTCTTTCGGTCACGGCAATGTACATGCAATCAGCAGCGGCATTACCCTGATCGATTCCTACCATTGCAGCCGCTACAACACCCAGACACGACGACTGACAACGGAAATGTTCGCCGACGTCTTTCGCCTGGCAAGCGAAAAGCTCGGCATGCAGTAGTCGCCGGGCAAACATTTCACCATGGCCGACCCACAAGCTGTTTTCGATGCCGCCGATTTCCTGAATACACTGACCTCGAAACCCGGGGTCTACCGCATGCTCGGGATGGACGACAAGATCCTGTATGTCGGCAAGGCACGCAACCTGAAAAAACGTGTCTCCAGCTACTTCCGCAAAACCGGGTTGAATGCAAAGACCCGCGCCCTGGTCGGCCAGATCAAGCATATCGAGGTTACCGTCACCCATACCGAGGGTGAGGCGCTGCTGCTGGAAAATAACCTCATCAAGCAACACCGGCCGCGTTACAACGTGTTGCTGCGGGATGACAAGAGCTACCCGTATATCTACCTGTCATCCGACCAGCAATTCCCGCGGCTGTCCTGTTACCGCGGCGCGCGGCGCGGCAAGGGCCGTTACTTCGGCCCATATCCCGGCGCCGGTGCAGTACGCGAGAGCCTGCACCTGTTGCAGAGACTGTTCAGGGTGCGTCAGTGCGAAGACAGCTTTTTCAGGAACCGGACACGGCCCTGCCTGCAATACCAGATCAAACGCTGCACGGCGCCGTGTGTCGGTTACATCAGTGCTGCCGATTATGCTGAAGACGTCAACAACACCGTCATGTTCCTGGAAGGCAAGAGCAGTGCCGTCATTGATGGCCTGGTTAAAAAGATGGAGCAGGCATCGGCGGATCTCGACTACGAGCAGGCAGCCGAATTCCGGAACCAGATCGCCAACCTGCACCGGGTACAGGAAAAACAATACGTCAGCAATGAACGTGGCGACCTGGATATCGTTGCCTGTGCCTCGGACAAGGGCAATGCCTGCATCCAGGTTTTCTTTATTCGCAGTGGTCGCAATCTCGGCAATGCCGTGTTTTATCCAGGCAACCCGTCCGAATCACGCAGCGAGGATGTGCTGTCCGCGTTCCTGCCACAGTATTACCTCGGCAAGGACATCCCGGCCGAATTGTTGCTCAGTCACAAGCCCGATGACATCGACCTGTTGCAGGAGGTATTGAGTGAACAGGCTGCACACAAGGTCAAACTGAGTTCCAGTGTCCGTGGTGACCGGGCACGCTGGCTGAAGCTGGCACGCAACAACGCAGAGCAGGCGCTTGCCTCGTGGCTGAACACCCGCAAGGGCTATGCCGGCAGGTTGCGTGAACTGCAGGCTGCACTCAAACTGACCGAATTACCCGAACGCATGGAGTGCTTCGATATCAGCCACACTCGAGGCGAAGCGACCGTTGCTTCCTGCGTTGTATTTGGTATGGAAGGCCCCTTAAAATCCGACTATCGGCGGTTTAATATCGAGAACATCCAGGCTGGCGACGATTATGCCGCCATGGAGCAGGCACTGACGCGGCGCTATACACGTTTGATGAAGGGGGAGGGTAAACTGCCCGACCTGTTATTCATTGATGGTGGCAAGGGCCAGATCAGTTCCGCGGCATCGGTACTTGAGGAGTTGCAAGTCACTGGCGTACGCATTATCGGTGTCGCCAAGGGCCCGGACAGGAAACCTGGCCTGGAAACACTGTATATTGCCGGTGATGGTCAGGAACTGCACCTGTCAGCAGATGCACCGGCCTTGCACCTGATCCAGCAGATCCGGGACGAGGCCCACCGTTTCGCCATTACCGGCCACCGGCAGCGGCGGGCAAAAACACGCCGGACATCTGTGCTGGAAGGTATACCGGGGGTCGGCCCCAGACGTCGCCAGCAATTGTTAAAACAGTTTGGCGGCCTGCAGGAGGTCGCCCGCGCAGGAATCGATGATCTTGTCAGGGTAAAGGGAATCAATCGCGCACTGGCCCAACAGATTTATGACGCATTACATAATGATTAAAAGATGATCTGGAACATACCGAATTTGCTGACCGCCCTCAGGATTATCCTGATACCGGTATTCGTACTGGTGTTTTTCTCACCCTATGAATGGGCCAATGATGCCAGCACGGCAATCTTCGGACTGGCCGCACTGACGGACTGGCTGGACGGTTACCTGGCACGCCGGCTGAAACAACTCTCCGTCTTCGGTGCTTTCCTCGACCCGGTCGCCGACAAACTCATGGTCGCCGTGGCACTGGTAGTGCTGGTCCAGGACAACCCGACGGCATTATTCGCCATTCCGGCCGCTATCATTATCGGTCGCGAGATTGCCATTTCCGCGTTGCGCGAGTGGATGTCAGAGATCGGCGAACGCACCAAGGTCGCGGTATCGATTATCGGCAAAATCAAGACCACAGCCCAGATGGTTGCCATCCTGTTGCTGCTGTACAAGACGCCTGTCGGACCGTTTCCGACCCACGAGATCGGCATTATGCTGATATACGTAGCTGCAATGCTGACCCTGTGGTCCATGTTTGTGTATATGCGCGCCGCCTGGCCGGTTATAACGGGGAATAGCAGTTGATTGAGCAGCTTAACGCTTGACAGGCCACTTGGCGGCGATAAAATAAAGGGCTCGCTGCGGGAATAGCTCAGCTGGTAGAGCACAACCTTGCCAAGGTTGGGGTCGCGAGTTCGAATCTCGTTTCCCGCTCCAAATTCAATAGGGTATGAACCCCGGTTGTCCGCCCGGGGTTTTTATCGTCAGGGTACTGACATACACGTTAAGGCTGAGTGGCAGAGTGGTTATGCAGCGGCCTGCAAAGCCGTGGACCTCGGTTCGATTCCGGGCTCAGCCTCCATTTTTTCTCTACTTCTTTTCAATCACTCTGTAGAATTCCACTCGCGGTACGTGCCCGGGTGGCGAAATTGGTAGACGCAAGGGACTTAAAATCCCTCGGTGGCAACACCGTGCCGGTTCGAATCCGGCCCCGGGCACCATAACGTACAAGCATTTATCTGTCATGCTGCGCACAACAGATAAATGCTTGTACGTTATGTTTATTGCTAGAGCAAATTAATAAAATAAGGAGAAAGAAATGCCTCAATACATTATTACTTATCTAGGCGGTGATAAGCCATCTAGCCCAGATGAAGGTGAGCAACATTTTTCGAAATATATGGATTGGTTATCTTCATTGGGCGACTCAGTTGTTAGTCCTGCTAATCCGCTTAAGGATACGAGCACAGTAAACTCTGATGGTACTGTTACCACTGGAGGCACAACGACAATGTCTGGTTACACTATAATTGAAGCGGATTCTATGGAGGCGGCACTGTCGATTGCAAAAGCTTGCCCTTTTCTTGATATTGGCGGTTCACTTGAGGTGTCAGAGTTAGTAGAGATGCCAATCCAAAAATAAACATCAATCGCATACACTCGGACAGCAAAAAGCACTGCCCGTTCCTCGCTCTGCTTTTTGTTGCCGGTGATGCTTGGCGTTACCATGTGCGCCGTCAAAGCATGCAACACCAGTGGCATACAACCACGAGCGCTATCACGAGTCCCTGGATAACGTCACCCCGGCAGATGTCTGCGAGGGAAGAAGGAACGTAATTCTGGATCAACGTGCTGTAGTGAAATCCCGGACAATGACCCAACGAAAAGTACACAACCTGCGATTAGCAGGCTAGACTGGAGATGCAGCTGGCAGAAAAGTGTCTCTTGGAAATCGGCCCCATTGGTGCCATATGGTTCGACGACGTACAGTATTGTGCCGGATTCCGATTAGGATGATAGCTACAGAACATCACATGAATGGCCACGAGCATGACACAGGCCCAGCTTCCCACTCATCACGATACGACCGCTGCCTCTCTCACCTCCCGCCTGCTGACGATGCCGGCGGCGATGGCGTTGCTGTTTCTGCTCGCATTCAACCTCCTGGACTCCCCCTGCTGGAGCCTGTTCTTTCTGGCGGCCATCGTCGCCTGGCCTATCTGGCACTATCAGCAGGAATATGTCCTGTTCCAGCGACAGGCGGTACTGGCGCGGGCGACCACCGAGGGCAGCGCGATTCGCCGCTGGTTCTGGGCCGGCAGCCTGATCCGCATCTGGCAGGTGTTCGTCGCCCTGGGCTGGGCTATCCTGCTGCTCGCCTTTAGCGTATTGCTGAAACCGGAGCACTGGCTGCTGTTGGCCGCGGATGTGCTGATACTGGCCCTGCTGGTTGGCCCGATGCGCTGGCGCATGGCCAGCCAGGTGCAGGAGCGGCAGCTTGGGATCCTGGTGCGACGCTGGCCGCTGCTGTGGCTCAACCTGCTATTTCTGAGCATTGCGTTTCTGCTGGTCGATTTCTTTGTCGTCGGTGTCGCGGACACCCGTGGCATGGCCTGGTACACGGTCGCGGAGCAGGCCTTTGGTGAGCAGGCCTCAATGGCCGCCTGTCCGCTATCAGGCGCCCTGATCGGCCTGCTGGCCGTCATCGAACGACTCACCTGGCATCTGTCACAGATGGTCATCCCCAACCTGCCCGATGTACTACTGAGACTCGCTGCATGGGGCCTGTTCCTGCTCCAGGCAGGTATCTTCGCCTACGCCTTTACCCGCTTCCAGCTGGGTATCGTCGGCCTGCTCGATGCGCGCAAACTGCGCCTGGCGACATTCACCGGCGAGGGCAGCTTTTCCAAGGCCTTCGTTATCACGATATTGATACTGGCGATTCCATACCTGTACGCCGTGTTCAAGCTGCAAGGCTACGACCCAGGAGGCCTGCAGCGGGAAGGACAACGAATAATCAGCAGGGTGAACCCCTGTAAACCCGACCAGGCCGCTATGGTTGCGCTCGGACAGCAGTTCGACAGCGAGATAAGTGCTGCCCGTGCCTACACCCAGCGGGATGCCGAAAAGCGGGTGGACGCCAGCCTCGACGAACTGTTCGCCGACGTTGAACTTGGCGTCGATCAGTACCTCGACTGGTACTTCACAGTAATCGGCGAATATGAACGTCTGGCGGTGGTGGCCACCGGCGACCTCGGGCAGTTCATGGCCGAAGAACTCGAACGCCACCTGTTCGTGGAGACCCACTTCGGCGACCGCCTGGCCACCACCAATCAGGCAATCCTACAGACCTCTGAACAACAGATGTCCACACTGCACCAGCGCCTTGGTCTCCACGCCGAGGTCAGTGTACAGGCCAACCCCTGTGATCTCGGTGAACTTGATCTGTCGGCATTCGGCGACATAGAACGCGACCGCATACGGGCATCGGCCGCGGCCGGGGGCGGCGCCCTGATTGCGGTGACATCCTCGAAACTTCTGGCGAAAAAAACGACTGCGGCAGTCGTCGGGAAGGTCGCCACTAAGAAGAGTTTCACTGCCGCCGCTGCCTTGATCGGGAAAACATCGGCGAAAAAAGGGGGCTCGATCCTGCTTTCCGCCGCTGGGGGAGCCGCGCTGTGCAGTCCAGGTGGCCCACTCGCCGCGGTATGCGGTATCGTCGCCGGTACAGTTGTCTGGTTCACGTTCGACAAGGTCTTCATCGAGATCGACGAGGCACTATTTCGGGATGAAATGCGCAGCGACATCCTGGCGGTCCTGGAGGGAGAACAGGCCGAGCTCGCCACCACACTCAAGGCCCAACATAACGCCAGCATCGACGCGATGGCTCTGGATATACAAAGAAATGTCGAACGCCTGTTCGTCCCGGCCAGGGATGGCTGGTGACTATAGGTATCAATGCTATGGCTGTTTGAGACACGCACCACATCTTGTGAGGGCGCCCATTTATCGCTGACAGCGCAGGGTAGGGTGCAGCGTGAAAGGGAACCCCTCAACGGCCGTTTTTCGGGTGGAGTTTAGCGAAATGGGTGGGTTATGCTCCCTGTACCCTATACAGCTACCTATACCCGACGATCAACAGGGAGTCGCTGACGATGTTGCGTAAGATCCTGCTGCCGACCATCTTTGTCATCCTCGCCTGGGGATTCTGGGTCAGTCCCGATTTCAAGACCATCGCTGCCGGGGTCTCCATCTTTCTGTTCGGCATGCTGTCGCTGGAACAGGGATTCCAGGCGTTCGCCGGCGGTACCCTGGAACGGATACTCAATAACACGACCGACAAGCTCTGGAAGAGCCTCAGTTTCGGTGTCGTCAGCACCACCCTGATGCAATCCAGTTCGCTGGTCTCGGTAATTACCATCTCCTTCCTGAGTGCCGGCCTGCTCGACCTCGCCTCCGGGATCGGGATCATCTTCGGCGCGAATATCGGTACCACTACCGGGGCCTGGCTGGTCGCCGGTTTCGGCCTGAAGGTCAAGATTTCAGCCTATGCAATGCCGATGCTGGTCTTCGGTGTGCTGTTGCTGTTCCAGAACTCCAAGAACCTGAAGGGTATCGGCTACATCCTGGTTGGCCTCGGTTTTCTGTTTCTCGGCATCCACTACATGAAAGAGGGGTTCGATGCATTTAAGGACAGCTTCGACCTGGCCAAGTTCGCCGTCGCCGGCTATCCCGGGCTGTTCCTGTTCGCCGGCATCGGTATCGCCGCAACGGTAGTGATGCAGTCCAGTCATGCCACGCTGGTACTGACTATCACCGCGCTTGCCGTCGGTCAGATCACCTACGAAAACGCGCTCGCGCTGGCCATTGGCGCTAATGTCGGTACCACCATCACCGCCATCATCGGCTCAATGAGCGCAAATGAACAGGGCAAACGGCTGGCTGCGGCGCACCTGATCTTCAATCTTGTTACCGGTCTGATCGCGATCGTGTTTATCTATCAGATGATGGAGTCAGTCGAATGGATCAGCGCCCATGTCGGTATCGCCGAGGATGACTACACCTTGAAGCTGGCGGTGTTCCATACCCTGTTCAACACCATTGGCGTACTGGTGATGCTGCCGTTAATCGGCAGACTGGTCAGCCTGCTGGAAGGCCTGTTCAAACCCAAGGCCGTCCTTGTCAGCCAACCTAAATATCTGACCGACTCTGCCATTGACTACCCGGATACCGCGCTGGAGGCAATCCGGCAGGAGACTCTGCGGGTTTGGGACCACACCATCGACATTCTGGCCGGGGTGTTCGGCTTCGAGCGCGGGCAGATTTGCTCCGACACCGACCTTGCAGCAATCGCGCAGTCCCAGCGCAAGCTGCCGGATTTCGACGTGGACGCGGCCTACGAACAAACGGTAAAGCCGCTGTACAGCGCCATCATCACATTCCTCAGTCGTGCCGGGTTCTCCTGGCAGAATGAGCAGTCCGGGGACATCCATTGGCTGCGCAAGGCCAACCAGAACATGGTCGATGTGATCAAGGCCGGCAAACACCTGCGCAAGAACCTTGCGGCTGCAGCAGCATCCACAGACGAGGAACAACACGCGATGTACAACAATATGCGCGTTCAACTGTCACTGTTAATCCGCGAAGTAGAGGAGGTTCGATTGTCGTCTGTGGAAGAGTCCCCGGTGTTATCACTGGACCACCTGCGCCTGACCCTGCACGACCACTGCGAGATATTCAACAAGCGCATGGCCACAGCAATGACCGGAGGCCGGATGTCCGGCGAATTGGCGACCTCGCTGCTGAACGACTCCAACTACGGGCAGGAGATCTTTAGCAAGCTAGTAGAGATAGGCGAAACCCTGTTCATAAGACACGGCCACAGCCTCAGTGACGCCGAGCATGCAGTACTGTTGAGCGAAGATGAGCTGAGCGAGCTCGAAACCTGAAGTGCTGATCGCGGATAGAATTTAGAACACAGAGTCATCAACCCGGGAACCCGCAATGACAGAGAATAAACTCCTCAACCGCCTAGGCGCCTACCTCAACCTCAGTGCCAAACGCCGCAAAAAAAAGGCAGACGAACTAGAGAAAATCATCAGGAAGATCAGGAAGAAGGAAAGGGCGCTGATCGCTGAGCGTCGCAACGCCGGCAAGGGCAAGAAGCGTGAAATGCTGGAAAAGCGTTACCTGATTCTCCGTGCCCAACGCATGAAGGGCCTGAAGGCATTGAAGAAAATCAAGCAGAAATAAAGCGGTGATCAACTGCGCGGGTGGGCTCCGTGTGCTCGACAGGTCACTGTGGCCGAGTCTCCACCCCTGACGGGGAAACCTGCGGCTGTGCAAGTCGGCAATCCCGCCGATTTGTCATCGCCCACCTGGCCACACTGCCCCCCAAACCCCAGGTGAACCTCACTCACTGTTATTGGCAGAACTTCAGATCAATCACGCCATGCAATGCTGCAGGCGTCAATTGTCCAGAGGTTCCCTAATTATTGACCGTGACATTGATGATGTACTTGCTGGTATTGCCAGCAAGGTCAAACGCGACGGCCTGGATTTTCGCAATTCCATTGGCATGCGTGGAGGAGTCCCAGTTGAGGGTATAGGGCGAGGAGGTGTCCTTGCCGGCCCAGACCCCGTCGATCCCAAAGGTGACCTTTGTGACGCCGATATTATCCATTGCCGCGACCATGATTTGGACATCACCCGCGACCGTCGCGCCATCAGCCGGCCCGGTGATCACTATGCTGGGCGCCTCGGTATCCGGACCCTCATTATCATTATCACAGGCATCACCAACGCCATCGTTGTCGGTATCCAGCTGGTCGCTGTTGGCTATCGAGGGACAGTTATCAACGGTGTCCAGTATCCCATCGAGATCCGCATCAAGCTGCAAGGGAGTCACGCATTGAGCCGCGTCTGCATTACAGGCCCAGTCAAGATCGAACATGTTCCCGAGATACGCATGGACCGCATCGGATTTCACGATAATCGCAAGTTCGCGAGTAAGCTTGTAGGCTCTATCGCTCTCATTGAGGGAGCCAATGGAAGAATACTTTTCCCCATTAATCTCCGCCAGCACCAGCTTGTTATGCTGACGGCGGGTGCCTACCAAACCAAGCTGAACATCGAGATCGATGTTTTCAGCGGCCGCAACACCCACAAGATAATTATAGACAGGCTGATTACCGATGATAGTACCGTCC
>JBDLJX010000031.1:0-27460 GCA_039714155.1 Pseudomonadota bacterium
CCCGCCAAGTAACGACAGCACCAGATAGTGGGCATCCCAGATATACAGCCAGGCGACCTCCAGGTAGCCGGATCTCAGCATATCGAACGCCCGCTGGAAGTTTTCCGGCATGCTGTCAGCCGGCTGCGGCAACCCGGCCGGCGGTTTGTCGATCCAGAACCAGACAATCCAGCCCGTGATAAAGACGATAAAGCTGTTACGTAACATCGTTTAAACCTGCATGATAAAAAAGCCGGGCATATGCCCGGCTTCCAACGGTCAGAATGTCCTGACCTGATTGCTGTTACTCTTCAGTGCGGAGCTCTTCCGCAGCCTGCCCGGCATGGTCAGTGTCAGTCAGTCTTCTCTTCAACGACTTCCTCTACCGCCTCGAGAGCAGCATCGGCAGCCGGCTCGACTACAACTTCTGCCTCTTCCACAATGACTGCCGTTTCAGGCTCGGCTGCTGTTTCAGTGACAGCATCATCCTTATCGCCACAGCCGGCTATCATCAACGCCATGCTAATCAACACTATTGCTGTATTTCTCATCTTGTTACTCCTTGACAATGATTAACGAGTGCACAAGCCGATATTCGGCAAGGGCACATCACACCAACCGAATCAGGATTTGAATGTGCCCTGGTCCGGTTATTTCAACAGCCGCTACTTTAACACTGTCGCAGGCCTGATAAATCCCGTTTAAATACAGTAACATACCTGATTCGCGGCCAAATATCAGGCATAAATTGCTAGAATGGCGGGTACGTAACCGGGCCTCACCCGGGTTAAAGGATCATCGATTCATGGATATCACGCAAACCATTGCACTGACGATGGGTGTCGCCTGGGCCAGCGGTATCAACCTGTACGCTGCCATTCTCATGCTGGGCTGGATGGGTATGACCGGCAATATCGACCTGCCGCAGGAACTGCAGGTACTGTCTGACCCAATGGTCATGGTGGCGGCCGGCTTTATGTTCTGCGTGGAATTCTTCGCCGACAAGGTTCCCGGTGTTGATACCGGCTGGGATGCCATTCATACCTTCATACGCATTCCCGCCGGCGCCGTACTGGCCGCCGGTGCGGTCGGTGATGTCGGTACCGGCGCACAACTGGCTGCTGGCCTGGTCGGCGGCACCCTGGCCACCGGCAGTCATATCACCAAGGCCGGTACCAGGGTATTGATCAACACCTCACCGGAACCGGTCACCAACTGGTTTGCTTCCGTTGCTGAAGATGTCGCCGTCATCCTCGGATTGTGGACCGCGCTTTACCACCCGGTTTTGTTCCTCGTGCTGCTTGGACTGTTTATCCTGCTGATGATCTGGCTGTTACCCAGGGTCTGGGTCGGCGTGAAAAAGGTCTTTGCCTGGCTTGGACGTCTGTCAGGCAATAACAAACAGGAAGACAAAGCCGATCAATCGGTTGCAGAAAACAAGGTACAGGAATGAAACTGAAGGATATGGTGATATTGCTGGCTATCATTGTCCTGTTCGGCACACTTGGCTGGCTATGGCTGGCGCCGGCCGGCCTCAAGGCCAGCCCGGATATCACCCTGCTATCCATTAATGGCAAGGCTGTTAATCTCGCCGAACTGCGTGGCAAGCCAGTACTGGTGACTTTCTGGGCCACCACCTGTCCGGGTTGTATGAAGGAATTGCCTCGCCTCGTCGAACTCCACGACGAGCTGTCACCGCAGGGCCTGGAAATCATCGGCATCGCCATGTCATATGACCCGCCCAATCAGGTGCTGGCCATGCGCAAGGCGCGCAACATTCCCTATACCATCGCGCTTGATATACATAGTGACGCTGCCCGAGCCTTTGGTAATGTCAGCTTGACCCCCACATCATTCCTGATCGCACCGGACGGCAGAATTGTTTTCCAGAAAATCGGTGAAATGGACATGGAATCCGTCCGCCACCAGATCATCGAAATGCTCAACACCGGCAAGCAGGTCACGCACCAGTCAGTCCACGGCAATGTCAGTTAATACTGGTTCAACCTGGTAAAGACAGATATTATTGCCACGAAATCCACGGAAAAACACGGAAGAATAAATACATTGAAAGACATTTTTCCGTGTCCTTCCGTGGGTTCCGTGGCCATTTAATAATGAACTGGCACACAGTTTGATTTGGTTCTGTATCCAGAATTATCACATTGATAGAGCACTGGTTGCCTGACACCGACAACAGACTATAACCACATGCTATGGTTTAAAGCACTGCACATCATATTCATGGTGACCTGGTTCGCCGGCCTGTTTTATCTGCCACGCCTGTTTGTCTATCACGCCGACTGCAAGGATGAGACCGGTCACCAGCGTTTCCTGATTATGGAACGCAAGCTGTTCGCCATCATGACCATCGGCGCCGTACTGACGGCGATTTTCGGCTTCTGGATGCTCGGCGCCTACGCCTGGGACGCCTATTCACAAACTGGCTGGCTGCCGGTAAAGCTGGTACTGGTTGCCCTGCTGGTGACCTACCACGTTGCCTGCCTGAAGGTCATGCGCGATTTCCGCAACGGCACCAACCGGCACAGCCATGTCTATTACCGCTGGTTCAACGAAGCCCCGGCCCTGCTGCTGATTGCGATTGTCCTGCTGGCCGTTGCAAAACCCTTCTGATCATCCGGATAGAACCATTGCACCGGATTTCGGGTTATAATTATTTGTACAGGTATTTAACAAGAGACCGAACACCATGACCCGTATTGTCAATTGTATTGTGCTCAACCGCGAGGCCGAGGGACTGGATGCGCCGCCGCACCCGGGTTCCCTGGGTGAGCGTATCTACGAGAATGTTTCCAGGGAAGGCTGGCAGCAATGGCTGGAACGCCTGACCATGATCATTAACGAGAACGGCCTGAATACCGCCGACGTAAGCAGTATCGAGGTCATCGAAAAACACATGATTGGCTTCCTGTTCAAGGAAGGCGATATGGGTCAAACCCCGGAAGGGTTCCAGCCACCGGGAGCGAAGAAATAACAAGAATACTTGCCACGGAAGCACACGGAAATACACGGAAAAAAGAATTCACCGCAAAGACGCAAAGGGCACAAAGAAAATCACAAGAAAATTCAAAGGAAAGAATTGATATTTCTGGAATGCGGAGATCGCTACCGCAATTTCACGTGTTTTATTTTTCCGTGTTCTTCCGTGGATTCCGTGGCCATTATTTCTTGTTCTTTTCTTTCCGTGTGCTTCCGTGGCAATAAATCTGTTCACACCCCACGCTCATCCCGCAACGCCATCACCGGCGCCGTAACAATCTTCAGCTCTGCATGTGCTGCACGCAGTGCCGCCTCGGCCTGTTCCGGTGACGGTGCATGGGCAAATATGAAGCCGAGATAACTGGCACCTTCCGGCAACGGTACCAGTTCATAGCCGTCGCGCAGACTGATCATCACGTCCTCGATATACGGAATCGCCCGCGCCTGCGGAATACCCTCGACACGGCGCAGCGCACCGGCTTCCGGAATCGGAATCATCAGCACACCGGCGCCACCGGCCTGTTGTGCTACCGGTAATGGCTTGCCCACTGCATGTGAAATCACGAGGTCTTCAAGGCCCTGACCCGTACCGAACTGCAACAACCGCGCACAATCGCCGCCAATGGTGCGTGACGCCACTTCCATAATGACGCCATCACCAGCACTGATCCGCACCTCGGCATGCACCGGTCCTTCCCGCAAACCCAGTGCAACACAGGCCTGTTGCACCCGATTAATGACCTGCGCACGAATGTCGGTCGGATGGCGCGACGGCGTGATGTAATAGCTCTCCTCGAAATACGGGCCATCAAGCGGGTCCGGCTTGTCGAAAATCGCCAGCACCTGCAGCTGCCCGTCATGCAGCAGGCCTTCCAGGGCAACCTCCTCACCGGGCACAAAGGTCTCGACCAGCAGTTGCGAAGTGAGTTCCGATGCACGCGCATATTCCGTCGCCAGAATCCTTTCGACGCGCCGAACTGCATCACCAAGTTCAGCACGGTTATCCGCGCGGATGACGCCACGGCTGCCGGATAGCGACAGCGGTTTTACCACGCAGGGGAATTCAATGGCTGCCAGTTGCGTATCGAGAGCATCACTCAGGCGGAGCAATCGGAACGCTGGCACCGGCACACCGGCATCGACCAGTGCCTGTCGGGAGAAATCCTTGCGCCGCGAGAACAAGGCCGCCCTGGGCGGGTTGTGTGGCAACTCCAGCGCCTCGGCAACCCGGCTACCGAGTTCCACCACTGCGTCATCGGTTGCCACCACACCGGCAAATGGCTGCCTGGCATTGGCATCGAGCAACTGCGACAAAGCGGCCGGATCCTCGAGGTTGAGCTGCAGGCCGGCGGCGATCTCACTAACCAGTGAAAACCTGCCTTCCGAGGCAATCAGCACATCGATATCACGACGCCGCGCGGCTGCCAGATAGGCAGCCGTACGGTAACTGTTCGGTGGGGTAATCAGCAGGAGGCGGGGGTTCACCTCATGCAAGGGGGCTGCCTCAGGCACAACCTCCGCCGGCTGCACCACAGGCGCCACAGGTGCCGGAACCACCGGTCATGGAAAAGGCATTATTGAATACAAAGCTGGCGCCGGTCGGGCGTTCAACGTAATCGATCTCGACACCACGCAGGAAATTCAGGGCAACCGCATCGACATAGATTTCAAAGTCGTTTTCCTTGCGGACGTGATCGTATTCCGTACGGCTGTCCGTGAATGTCATGCCATAACCCATACCGCCACACCCGCCACCGGAGACAAATACGCGGATCGCCTGCAGGTCATCATCCTCAACCTGGGTAAACAGCTCGGCCATCTTTTCATAGGCCGCCGGTGTCAGGTTCAGGTCGGATTCCATTAATGCCAGTTCTGCTGCTTGTGCCATGCGTAACCTCGATAGATTCGTTTAATTCAGATCGCTATATGAATAAATATAAACGCTGTTCGAGACAGATTCCACCCTCCTGTGGTTATAGCTGCGAACAAGCTGCGTTTAGCAGATGCATATCAGGGATTTTTCCATATTATTGATTTAATTATACTTTAACCCCTATTGCTGGGAAATGCCCATACCTTGCAATGCGCTAATGCTATTGTTAATGATAATGATTTGCATTTAGTTTTCTGTTGAGTAGAATATCAGCCTTTCTTAATGCTCTTTGATACAGGAGATTGGATCATGAAACCCTTCCAGCTTACCACCACCTGCGGCGCTGCCCTGCTTATAACCAGCCTCGGGGTGACCGCAGCAACACCCAACAAGATGCCGAGCATGGAGGAGATGTGGCAAATCATTCAGCAACAGCAGGCCGAGATCGAGGCAATGAAGTCGCAACAGCAATCGACCAGCAAACAGGTTGCCGATGCCGACGAAAAGGCTGAGGCCGCAATCGAAGCCATCGAAGAAGCCGGAACGACCACGGCCAGTGCCGGCAGTTGGGCGGACAAGACCCACATCGGTGGATATGGTGAAATGCACTACAACAACCTCGACAGCAAGGAAGAGATCGACTTTCACCGCTTCGTGCTCTACTTCGGTCATGAATTCACCGACAATATCCGCTTTTTCTCGGAGCTGGAACTGGAACATGCCCTCTCCGGTGACGGCAAGAATGGCGAGATCGAACTGGAACAGGCCTACGTCGAATTCGACCTGAACGACCGGCACAGCGCCAAGACCGGCCTCTTCCTGTTACCGGTCGGTATCCTGAACGAGACCCACGAGCCGCCGACATTCTACGGCGTGGAGCGCAACCCGGTCGAAAAGAACATCATTCCCACGACCTGGTGGGCCGGCGGTGCCGAACTGACCGGCGAAGTCGCGCCGGGCTGGAGCTACAATTTCGGTATCCACGAAGGTCTGAACACCTCGGCAGGCAATAATTATGCGGTCCGCAAGGGGCGCCAGAAGACCAGTCAAGCCAATGCGGATCACCTTGCAGCAACCGGCCGTATCAAGTGGACCGGCATGCCGGGTGTCGAGCTGGCAAGCACCGTCCAGTACCAGAGCGACATCACGCAGGGCACGGATTCCAGTACCGATGACGCCTGGCTGTTCGAGGCCCATGCCGATATCGAGCGCGGCCCCTTCGGACTGCGTGCCCTGTACGGCAGGTGGGATCTGAACGGCAGCGGTCCGCGATCAGTTGGTGCTGATGAGCAGGAAGGCTTCTACATCGAACCTTCCTACAAGCTGACCGATGCAGTTGGCATCTTCGCCCGCTACAACCAGTGGGACAACCGCGCCGGCAACAACTCCGATACCGAGAAAAAGCAATATGATGTTGGTGTAAACTACTGGCCGCATCCTGATGTTGTACTGAAGGCTGACATCCAGAGGCAGGACAACGATGGTGACCAGAAGAACGACAATGGCTTCAACCTGGGTGTTGGTTTCCAGTTCTAGCCACTAAATTGACAAGCTGAGTGCCAGTTCTTTATTAAATGGCCACGGAATCCACGGAAAAACACGGAAGAATAAATGCCTTAAAGATATTTTTCCGTGTCCTTTCGTGGATTCCGTGGCAATAATATCTGTCTTTTCCAGGTTGAAAAAGTACCAGGCGAGCACACAGCCGGAATCGAGTATGCTGACCAGAATCCTGCCACTGTTATTACTGCTTGCCTGGAACACTGCTGCCGCACGTGGCACCTACCAGGAACCGGTGGATTTTCTTGCCGAAACCTTTGGGTCAGACCCACCGGCGCCCGGCGTCATCTGGATGCGTGGCGATGTCAGGGACACCACGACCGATATTCTGGGTCATCGTTATCCGTCCCTGCGGGTGCGTTACTGGGGTGACCGGCAACGCAGCGCCTGGATACTTGAGGAAATTGGCAAGGACCAGCCCATTACCCTCGGTCTTGTGGTCAACGGTGAGCGGCTCGAACGTATCAAGGTGCTGGTATTCCGGGAAAGCCGCGGCTGGGAGGTTCGTCACCCGTTTTTTACCGACCAGTTTCAGGGCATTGGCCTGACCGGTGAGCTTGCTCTCGACCACAGTATCGATGGCATTTCCGGCGCGACACTGTCAGTACGTGCCCTGAAGAAACTGGCACGACTCGCCCTCTACCTGCATACCGTGATTCCTGCCAATGACTCGCCATAAGAAACAATCCCGCGCCAGGCTGCTCAAGTCACTGTACATGTGGCATCGCTGGATCGGGCTGACGGCGGCCGCCTTTGTGGCCGTTTTGTCAGTCACCGGCCTGTTGCTGAATCACACCGGGGAACTGGCGCTCGATTCACAACACGTACATTCCCCCGTGCTGCTTGACTGGTACGGTGTCCAGGTGCCGGATGAAATGCGCAGCTTCACCGTTGGCCAGCATGTCGTCACCCAGGTCGGTGACAGTATCTACTGGGACACAACACTCATCCCGCAATTGTCGGCCAAACTGATTGGCGCAGTGGATTTTCCGGAGTTTGTTGTCGCAGCAGTCGAAGGCGAGTTGCTGCTGTTCACTCACAGCGGCGAACTGGTTGAACGTCTTGGCGGTGCCGCCGGTGTCCCGGCCGGCATGCAGGCCGTCGGTATTTCACCACGCGGCACCCTGGCGATACACGCCGCGCATGGTTTCTACCAGACCGATGATATGTTCCTCGAATGGCAGGAAACCGACACCCTGGAAGCCGAGTGGATGCGGGCTGGTTCTCCCGCCCCGGAACTGCGGGCTGCTCTGGAACAGGCCTACCGTGGCACCGGTCTGTCGCTCGAACGGGTACTGCTTGATCTGCACAGCGGCCGTATCCTTGGCAGCGGTGGCATCTATGTCGTTGATGCCGCGGCCATCCTGTTTCTGCTGCTGGCCATCAGCGGCATCTGGCTGTGGGGCAAACGCCGCGCCGGCATCCGCGCACACCAACAAGGCAAACACGCACGGCAGCCGTAGGAGAGCGCCCACTGCCTCCGCGGGGGCAGACTTCAGCCGCGAAAGGGTTTATTCGCATCTTCATGCAACACCATCGCGAATACGTTCGTTCCTATAGCCGCCATAGCAAATTTCCGATTTCATATCACTCTGGCACTGCACACAATGCCGGCTGTCTCCTGATCCGTGACCGGCATCACGGTCAGGCGGATCCCTGTAGATTGGGATTTTTTCCCAAATTAGAAAGACTCAACCGGTAGAGGGAAATAATCTCCGCGGCCATCCATCCGGGGCTTCAGAGGTCTGCCATTTACCATGACTTAAAAGGAATAAAGATGAACTCAAACACGGACAAGCTGACCGCCATTGCCGACCCGGAACAACTGGATACAGGAAGATCCCGGCCATTCGTGGCACCCATCGAAACAAGGCGATTAATCAAGGCAAAGGCCGCCTACACCACACGCCGCATACCACTCAGCGAGACCGGTTACCTGATCAGCGGCGAAGTCACACCGGCACCGGGCGACGTGGTGCTGGCACGGGTCAACCGCCTGGGCTCGCACAGTCGTATCGAACTCGGTAACGGCCGCCGGGCGCCGCTGTTTCCGGGTGACGAAATCGTTCTGTGTTACGGACATCGTTATGCACCGGACCAGTTTGAAGGTGAAGTGCCCGATAGTCTTGAACCCTGCCATATGGTGGCTGCCGGCGGTATCGCCGCCTGCGCCATCTCCAAACATGCCGGCAAGAAGGCCGCTACCCGCATTACGCCGCTGGGATTGCTCGGCAACGTCCATGGCCGGCCCGTCAATCTCGCGGACCGGGCACTGGAGCCAATGGGCCCGAATGGCAGCCTGCCAATGACCATCGCCGCAGTGGGAACCTCGATGAATGCCGGCAAGACCACGACGGCGGCCTACCTGATCCGGGGGCTGGCGAACGCCGGCCTGAAAGTCGGCGCCGCCAAGCTAACGGGCACCGGCGCCGGCGGTGATGTCTGGCTGATGATGGATGCCGGTGCCGAGCTGGTGCTGGATTTTACCGATGCGGGCTTTGCCTCCACACATCGTGTACCACTCGGGGAACTGGAAGGCATCGTTACCACGCTGACGGCCCATCTGCAACGCGCCGGTGTTGATGTGATTGTCCTGGAAGTGGCGGATGGCCTGTTCCAGGAAGAGACCTCCGCACTGTTGTGCTCACCGGCATTTCGCCAGAGCGTCAACGGGGTTATTTTTGCGGCGGCAGATTCCATGGGTGCGGCGACCGGTGTGAACTGGTTATACGATCATGACCTGCCGGTCGTTGCCATCAGCGGCAAACTGACCGCAGCCCCGCTGGCCGTTCGCGAGACGCAGGGCGCCACCGGCCTACCGGTCATGGGACTCGATCAATTATCGGATCCGGGCATCGCCGACACGCTCAGCCGGCACCTGGACAGTCGTTTACGCAGCCAGCAGGCGGGCTGATGACCCTGCCCCCCCTGTCAGGCGAACGGCGTACCGGCCTGATGGTACGCCTGGTATTGAACGGTCTCCTGCAGGCCGGGGCAACCGTTGGCAGTGCATTACTCGTCAAGCTGACGTTCGACCGCTTTATTGGCCTGCCACCAGCGGCAGCCGAACCCGGTCTCATGTGGTTCGGTCCGGGGTTCGTGGTGCTTGCAATGGTCAATGCCGGCATGCGCATGCTTGAGCGTATTGATGCCGAGCGGCTGGGCCAGGACTACGTTCACCGGCTGCGTCTCGTGTTATATGCCCGCCTGAGCGCCCTGTCTCCGCGCAAGCTGCAAAAATACAGCCGGGGCAGCATCATGCTGCGTTTCATCGGCGATCTGACGGCATTGCGGCAGTGGATCAGCCTGGGTCTGGCACGCCTGATAGTGGCCGGCGTTGTGATTACCGGGGCATTGCTGGCCCTGGCCCTGATCAGCTGGCCGCTGGCCCTGGCCATCGGCGCAGTACTGCTGCCCGGCACGGCGCTTTCCCTGGTTCTGGGTAAACCCTTGCTGCAGGCCGTTCGAGAGGCACGGCGGCGGCGCGCCTTGCTGGCCGGCAACCTGAATGAACAGGTGGCTTCCATGGCCGTGGTACAGGTATCAGGCCAGACACGCCGTGAACAGAACCACATAGAACGACAGAGCGGCCGGCTGAAAACCGCAATGATACTGCGTGCCTGGGTGATTGGTGGCTTGCGGGCCGTCACCGCGGCGACTACGGCAATCGCCACCGCCGCTGCGCTGCTGGTGGGCGCCGTGCTGGTGACAGGCGATCAGGCAACACCGGGGACGGTGGTCGCGGCAATGAGTATTGTCGGGTTTCTCATGCCCTCATTGCGGGACCTGGGCCGTGTCTATGAATACTGGCAGGGCGCCCGGGTATCGCTGGAAAAACTCCACCAGTTTCTCGACTGCCCCGAGCCAACAGCAAGATCACGGCAAACGACCGCGCTGAAACACGGCTCCGGCCAGCTGGTATTCAGAAAGGTCAGCGTCACCGGTTCGCTGACCGACTTCAGTGCGACAGCCGACCCCGGCAGTCTGATTGCCATCGCAGGGCCCAACGGGGCCGGCAAATCCACCGTGCTGTCGCTGGTTGCCCGCCTGGTGGACCCGGAGCGGGGAACGATACGCCTGGACGGCAGAAACCTCGGCAAGCTGGCGCGGGATTCACTGCGCAAGGTCGTGGGCATGGTGAGCCCCGACCTTCCCTTGTTGCGCGGCACCATTAGCAAGAACCTGCGGTACCGCTGGCGCTCCACACCTGCCGCAGAACTGGCCCGGGTACGCGCACTGTGCGGTATTAACGAATTGCTTGCCGGTTTGCCGGACGGCGAGAGCACTCGCATAGCCGAGGGTGGCACCAACCTGTCCACGGGTCAGCGGCAACGGATCGCACTGGCGCGCGCCATACTGGGCAGCCCGCCAGTACTGCTGCTGGATGAAGCAGACGCCAATCTTGATCCGGGCGCCAGCGAGATTCTCAATGAAATCCTGGCGGACTATGCAGGTACCGTACTGATGGCAACGCACCAGCTGGACAGGGCCCTGTGTGCCGATGCCCTGTGGTACATGGAAAACGGGAAGTTGATCGCGGTGGGCAAACCGGACAAGTTGTTGCAGGCTGACCGGCGGGTTGCGGATTTTTTCCGGCTTCACAACCCGCAGGCACTGGCATCATGACCGCTTGCGAGGGTTTTTCATGAGCACCCGTACAGGCGCCGACACGTTGCCGCAGACTGCACCGGTAGAAACCACCGAGCCCGGCAAGGTACAACTGCGTCAATTGACGGGCGACCCTGTACTGAGCTACTTCATTTACGTACCGAAGAAAAGAAGACCGCATGCCCCTCTGTTTGTATCGGTTCACGGTGTATCGCGTAACGCCAGGGAACATGCAGAATTGTTTGCACCGCTGGCGGAACAATACGGAGTGGTGCTGGCCGCGCCGCTCTTTTCCCGGCGGCACTTCGGTGATTACCAGCGGCTGGGACGTGAAGGTAGCGGACGACGCGCGGACCATGCCATGCGGCTGATGACCAGCGAGATTGAAGTGCTCACGGGCGCTGACAGCCGCAAGCTCTCCCTGTTCGGCTTTTCCGGTGGCGGGCAGTTTGCCCATCGCTACACCATGGCCTGGCCGGATCGTGTTCAGCGACTCGCCATCGGCGCGGCAGGTTGGTATACCCGTCCTGATGAATCATCCAGGTACCCGTACGGTACTGCCCCCACACCAAGGTTGCCGGACGTCGATTTCAACGCGAGGAAGTTCCTGCAGGTGCCTGCCTGTGTACTGGTTGGCCAGTGGGATATCCAGTACGACCCCGGACTGAACCAGTCCCCGAGAATTCAGCGGCAACAGGGCATGACGCGGCTGGAACGCGGCAGGCGCTGGATCGATGCGATGAACCGTGCCGCGGTGGCGCATGGCATGAACACGCCCTATACGTTCTCGATCGTGCCGGGTGTTGATCATGATTTTAGCCGCGCCATGGGAAACGGACAGCTGGGCCAGCGTGTTTTCAGCTACCTGTTTGGTACTGCGCCCCGGTTAGCCGCTCAGGTCAAACCGCTCGCACCAGGCCAGCTGGACGATATTCGCCAGGCAGGGCTTGCCTTGCCGGCAATAGATGCCGTCGTGTAATCAGACTGAACCCCGGGGTCCCGGGGTTGCTAACCGGAATATTTTCCTGACAGGGTGAAACTACGTGAGCAATAACATTTCAAGACACGGTCTCGCACTGGCCCTGTTCGCTGCAACCATTACTGCAACGGCAAGCCTGTATGCAGCGAATGCGGATACCGATTCGGAATTTTATCTTCGGGATGAAGAGTTCAATCTGAAGGACGTGCTCAGATTTAAATCCGCGGACGGTGATTTCTTCCTGCGCCTGGGCGGCCGGCTGCATGCCGATGCGGCATGGTTCAGGGATGACGACAATGATGTGCTTAACAACGATTCACAGGACTCGGAATTTCGCCGGGCACGCCTGTTTGTCTCCGGGAAGGCATTCGATGACTGGCGTTACCGATTCGAATATGACTTCGCCGCCAATCATGATTTCAAAATCAAGAGTGCATGGGTGGGTTATAACGGCTTCAAGCCGGTTACCATCCGGGCAGGCAATATACTGGAACCGTTCAGTCTCGAAAGTATGACGAGTTCAAATAACAGTACCTTTATGGAACGCGCATTACCCAAGGCATTCTCGCCGGATTACAAGGTAGGCGCCCTGGTAAACACCTACGGGGGCAACTGGAGCGCAGCGGCCGGTTTGTTCGATGGTAATATCCGCAACGGCAGTGACGATGGCTGGGGCACCGCGGCACGCGTAACGGCCGCACCGGTAAAAAGCAAACAGCGGCTACTGCATGTTGGCGCGGCAGTGGAATACCGCGAACCGGATACCGTCAACTACAATACCCGGCCGGAAGCGCACCTCGCGGACCGGCTGGTTAGTACCGGAACACTCCATGATGTTGACTACACGGTTACCACGGGCCTGGAAGCCGCCGCAGTGTATGATGCCTTTTCCCTGCAGGGTGAATATATGCGGGTCAGCGTGGAGCGCAAAAACCGGCGTAGTGATCCTGATTTTGATGGCTGGTATGTGCATGGCAGCTGGCTCGTTACCGGCGAGCATCGCCGCTACAATGCCAAAAAGGGAACCTTCAAGCAGATCCGACCCAAATCAGAGTATGGCGCCTGGGAACTTGCCGCACGCTACAGTGCCGTTGACCTCGAAGACAACGGCATCACCGGCGGCGAGGAAAATGACGTCACGCTGGGCGTGAACTGGTACCTGAATCGATATCTACGCTTTATGGCGAACTATGTCAGGGTAGACGCCGACCCCGACAGCAGCGGCAACAATGAAAGCCCCGATATCATCCAGCTGCGCGCCCAGGTGGTATTCTGAGATCGGCAACCCGCATGCCGGTCATGCAACACCAGTGCGACTGAATTCGCCACCACAAAACCATCAAGGCATCTGGAACGGTATTAGTCGACAATTGACCGGCCAGAGGTCATCGGCAGGCGCGGCATGGGTTGTTCGGGGAATTCACCGGTAAGTGCTGACAGGAATGCCGTGATGTCGGCAACCTGCTGGTCCGCAAGATCCTTGTTCAGCTGGGTCTTCGCCATGACCCGCACTGCCTCATCCAGTGTTTTGACCGAACCGTTGTGAAAATACGGCGCCGTGATCTCGATGTTACGCAACGTCGGCACTTTCCAGACATGCCTGTCAGACTCCTTGCCGGTCACTGTGAAACGGCCGGTATCATCAAGGAAACCGTGCTTTGCCACATACTCACTGTCTGCAAATGTCGGGAACTTCATAAAGAAGCCGGCACCCGGCGCCATTACCGGTCCGTTGAAGGCAGGGCCCGAGTGACAGGAGACACAACCGCTATCGGCAAACAGCTTCATGCCACGAATCTGCTGCTCTGACATTGCCTGCCTGCCACCCTTTACATAGCGGTCAAAGGGACTGTTCGGGGTAACCAGGGTTCGTTCATAGGCAGCAACCGCCCTGGCGGCATTGTCAACCGTCATGGGATTATCACCACCGAAGGCCTTTTCAAACCAGGGCCGGTAACCGGGAATATCACGCACCCGGTTCATCGCCTCTTCCAGTTCGCTCATCCCCATTTCAATCGGGTTCACCACAGGCCCTTTGGCCTGGTCTTCAAGTGTGTTGGCGCGACCATCCCAGAACTGCGATGAACTGAAACCCGAGTTCCAGACGGTTGGTGCACTGCGACCACCGGTCTGTCCATGCACGCCCATTGATACGGCGCGATTGTCCTCACCACCCAGCATGACGTTATGGCAGGAATTACAGGAAACGGTCCCGGTGGATGAGAATCGCGGATCCATGTAGAGCATGCGACCAAGTTCGACTTTTTCAGGTGTGGTCGGATTGTCGGCCGGCGCCGGCGCCTGCTCGGGCAATGCCTGCCAGTCTGCTGCAATACCTGCCTGCACAAACAACAGCCCCGTCAGTAGCACCACTGCATGTTTCACGCTTCTCATAACCACTAACTCCTTACTTTACTGGTGAGTTCATTAGGCAGGCAACAGGGTTATCCGTGGGTGTCGGCAGCAGGGACGTATTTACGGCGTCCCACGGATGAGCCTGTCGGCTAACTTACGTTCGCCTGAGTAACTTGTTTAATTACCGGCGCGAACCAGACCACCCAGTCCGCCCTGTTCAAGCACGCTATTATACAATTTTCGTATAGCTACCGGGTCTTCCATTGCGCATGCCTGTTCAACCAGGTCCTGTGCCTCGGTGGCAGTAAAACTGCGAATTACCCATTTCACCCGCGGCAGGCAACTGGCATTCATACTCAGACTGTCGATACCAAGCCCGAGCAACGCCAGTGCCGCAGCCGGATCACCGGCCATTTCGCCACAAACACTGACCGGCTTGCCGCGGCGGTGCGCTTCATCAATTACCTGTTTGATGGCAAGCAGTACGGCCGGATGCAGGGTCTGGTACAGGCCCGCTACCCGGCTGTTGTTGCGGTCCACGGCCAGCAGATACTGGGTAAGATCATTGGTACCGATAGAAAAATAATCGACCCGGTCGGCCATGGCGCCGATCTGGTAAACCGCTGATGGTACTTCGATCATGATACCCGTGGGCGGGCGATGTATCGCAGCACCCTCTTCCAGCAACTCACCCATGGCCTGTGAAATAAAGGTCATGGCATGATCGAGCTCGGTCACTGTCGAGATCATTGGCAAAAGGATGGTGAGGTTATCCAGTCCGACACTGGCACGCAGCATGGCACGCAACTGTGTCAAAAAGATCTCCGGATGGTCCAGGCTGATCCGGATTCCGCGCCAGCCCAGGAACGGGTTGTCTTCCTGAACCGGAAAATAGGACAGCATCTTGTCACCACCGACATCCAGCGTCCGCAAGGTCACCGGGCGTGGCGCAAACGATTCCAGCACCTTGCGATAGATCCGCGTCTGTTCCTCTTCGCCGGGAAACTGCTCGCGCATGAGAAACGGGATCTCGGTCCGGTACAGCCCGACACCATCGCCTTCACTGTGTATTGCCGGTTCGATATCCGATATCAGGCCGGTATTGATATACAGCGGGATTGCCACATCATCGGGCGTCCGCGACGGTTTGCCGGCAACCTTGTTCAGGGCCTCGGCAAGCTGCGTCTCCTCCGCCTGCAAGCGAATAAATTCATCACGCACCAGCATCGTCGGATTAACATACACGTCACCACGATAACCGTCGGCAATGATGGTCTGGCCTTCCAGGCGACCCACCGGCAGGTCCTCGACACCCATGACCGCCGGCACACCCATGGCCTGCGCCAGGATCGCCAGATGTGAGGAGCTCGAACCGCTGGCAGACACAATGCCGGCCAGTTGCTGCATCGGTACCTCGGCCAGCTGGGCCAGACTGATGTCATCACCGACCAGCACTGTCTTCGTATAGGCCTGGCGGTTGACCGGCAAATCAGATTGCAATCGTGTCAGCACCCGTCGACCGAGATCACGGATATCACTGGCCCGTTCGCGCAGGTAGGAATCATCCATGGTCTCGAACACCTGCACGTGTTCCGCGATAGTAATACGCAAGGCACCCTGCGCCCAGTTACCCGCACGGATACGCGTCTCGGTTTCACCGACGATGCTGTCACTGCCCAGCATCAGCAGCAATGCATCGAACAGCGCCAGTTCCTCGCTGGGCAATATCCCCGACATGCGGTTGGCATAATCGCGCAGGTCGTCGCGTACCGCGGCAACGGCTTCGTGAAATCCCGCCAGCTCCGTATCGATGTCGGTAATCTTGCGGTCCGGGATGGCGTCCAGGTTGGCCGGCGGATACACAATCATGGCCTGACCGATGGCAACACCGGTGGCACCCGGCAGTCCCTTGATCGCGACAGAAACTTCGTCCGCAGTTTCCAGCATCTGCGACATTTCGCCGCTGGCACCCGCATGCGTGATGGCGCCGGCCAGCTGTGCCGCCAGCGTTACCAGAAAGGCCGCTTCCTCTTCCCCGAACTTGCGCGACTCACGTTGCTGCACCACCAGTACACCGAGCACCTTGCCGTGCTGGATAATGGGGACACCGAGAAAACCGTGGTACGGTTGCTCGCCGGTCTCGGGTACAAACCGGTAGTGCGGATGGCTGGGTGCATCTTCCAGGTTAACCGGCTCTTCACGTTCAACGACCATACCGACCAGGCCTTCGCCCCGGTTGAGACGCACGTTGCCGATGGCGTCCTTGCGCAGACCCTCGGTGGCCATCAGCACATACTGCATGCGGTCGGCATCTATCAGGTAAACCGAAGTTACGTCCACACCCACGTTGAAGCGCACGCGCTCGACGATAATGTTGAGCGCCTGGTTCAGGTCGGGCGCTGCATTCACCTCCTGGATGATGCGTCGCAGGGTTTCCAGCATAGACAGCCCCCCCGGGGACGATGATGGTTTAAACCTGCCGGGTCAGCATCGCCGGCAGCAAACACGAACGGTTTCGGTCAGAAATGCTGCTGTCTGTTACCGAGGGTCACTGCGTCGGGAAACAGCAGTGGTGCGAGTTCTTTCAGTGCTTTTTTGTAGACACTGCGCTTGAATGCAACAACTTCATTAACGGGATGCCAGTAATCAACCCAGCGCCAGTGATCGAATTCCGGCTTGTCCGTCTGGTCGAGGCAGACCTCGGAATCCTCGCACAACAAACGCAACATGAACCAGACCTGCTTCTGGCCAATACACACCGGCCGGCTGGAACGACGAATAAAACGCCGTGGCAGGCGATAACGTAACCAGCCACGGGTCGCACCCATCATCTCGACCTGCAGCGGCTGTAAACCCACTTCCTCAGCGAGTTCCCGGTACATCGCCTCTTCCGGCGTCTCATCACTGCGAATGCCACCCTGTGGAAATTGCCAGGCATTCTGACCAATCCGGCGCGCCCACAACAGGTGCCCGTCACCATTCGACAGGATGATGCCCACATTCGGTCTAAACCCATCCGGATCAATCACTTACATAATCCCTTAAAGATCGCCTAGCTGCACAGATTCTTACATAGCCGGCCAGGCGGGGCAAATGCCGTCAGCCGGCACAGGGTAGCGCCAATTGTCCTTTGTCGTGGCAGCCTCTATGCTTGGCGGCGTTTTTTTACCCGGAAACAGAGCCGTGAGCCTGGCATTATTTGACCTCGACAACACCCTGATCGGTGGCGACAGTGACTACCTGTGGGGCTGTTTCCTTGCCGAACACGGCATTGTCGATGGCGCCGTCTACGAACGTGCAAACCAGCGCTTTTATGACCAGTACAAAGCCGGCGTGCTGGATATTAACGAGTTCCTGCGCTTCCAACTGAAGCCACTGGCCGAGCATGACATGCAAACACTCAAGCAATGGCGCAGTCAGTACATTGATGAAAAAATCACCCCCATACTGCTGCCAAAGGCACATGCCCTGATTGAAGAACACCGCAGCCGCGGTGACACGCCGGTGATTATCACCGCGACCAACAGTTTCATTACCCGACCGATCGCCGGGTTGTACGGTGTTGAATGCCTGCTGGCCACCGAACCGGAGATCATCAATGACCGCTACACCGGCAATGTCGCCGGCGCACCCTGCTTTCAGGAGGGCAAGGTCGATAACATCATGACATGGCTGGCAGCAGCCAGTGAAACCCTGGCGAACAGCTGGTTCTACAGTGATTCACACAATGACCTGCCCTTGCTCAACCGGGTAACGCACCCGGTCGCGGTTGATCCCGATGATATCCTGCGGCAACACGCCAGCGAGCATGACTGGCAGGTAATGAGCCTGAGAAACTGACTAGTGCCCATTCAAGCGGATAACAACGGCTACAGAACCAACACAGCTGAGTGTCGGTTTTTTATTAAATGGCCACGAAATCCACGAAAGGACACGGAAAAATGTCTTTAAGGCTTTTATCTTTCCGTGTTTTTCCGTGGATTCCGTGGCAATAATATCTGTCTTTTTCAGGTTGAAAGAGTGCTGCTAAGCAATGGCTGAACACCCGTTTATCCTGTTCCCGGTATTGCTGTTGCTGACGGCGGCCAGCCTCGCAGTCAGTCTGACAGCGGGCAGCATTGATATCGGCTGGTCGCAGCTGCCCGGCATCCTGTTCACAGACAAACATGAACTCGCCGGGCGCGTGGTGCTGGAACTGCGCTGGCCACGGGCGGCCGCGGCCTTTGTCACCGGCGCCCTGCTGTCGATTGCCGGCGGCCTGATGCAGGTCTTGCTGCGCAACCCGCTGGCCGATCCCTATGTGCTGGGTGTCTCCGGCGGTGCTGCCACCGGTGCATTGTTGACCATGTTGCTTGGACTGGGAGGCGTCTGGTTGCACGGGGCCGCTTTCGGCGGTTCCCTGCTGTCGATGCTGCTGGTGTTCGGACTGGCACATGGCCGCGGCAGCTGGACCATCAACCGCCTGTTACTGACCGGCATTGTCGTTGCCGCCGGCTGGGGTGCCATTATCAGCTTCCTGCTGGCGCTGAGTCCGGCACAGGACCTGCACGGTATGTTGTTCTGGTTGATGGGCGATCTCGGCAACGCGACACTGCCGGTTGCCGGAGTCGTGGTGCTGGTCACCGGCCTGCTGCTGGCCATGGGCATGGGCCGTGCACTCAACATACTGGCACATGGCGAGCTCACCGCCGCCACTCTCGGTATCCGCGTAGCGCAACTGCGACGACTGGTGTATGTACTCGCGTCCCTGTTGACCGCAACGGCGGTTACGATTGCCGGCAATGTCGGTTTCGTCGGCCTGGTCGTGCCGCACATGTTGCGCCTGCAGGGTATCCGGGACAATCGTCTGCTGCTGCCGGCTGCCGCACTGCTGGGTGGCAACCTGCTGGTCATCGCCGACACCCTGTCACGCACCCTGCTGGCACCCAGACAGTTGCCGGTCGGCATCCTGACCGCACTGGTCGGCGTGCCGGTCTTCCTCTACCTCCTCTACCGCAGCCGTGCACTGCACGGCGATGGCAGCCGGTCATTATGACAACACTGCACGCGACTGCGCTTGATATTCACATCGGTACTGTCCAGGTGTGCCGGCAGCTGGACCTGACCATCGGCAGCGGTGAGAGCTGGTGCATACTCGGACGCAACGGCACCGGCAAGACGACCCTGTTGCATACGCTTGCCGGCCTGCGTGCAGCTGACGCCGGCAGTGTTTTACTTGACCACACACTGCTGTCATCACAATCACGACGCACCGTTGCCCGGCAACTGGGCCTGCTGACCCAGGACCACAGTGACAGTTTCCCGGCCAGTGTGCTGGAAACCGTGCTCATCGGGCGGCACCCGTACCTGGGTCCGTTGCAATGGGAAGGTGAGCAGGATTTCAGGGCAGCCCGGCAGGCTTTACAGGCAGTGGCACTGCAGGACATGGAGCAACGCAATGTTGCCACACTGTCCGGCGGCGAACGCCGGCGGGTTGGTATTGCAACCCTGCTCGCACAGGACACGGCATTGCTGCTGCTGGATGAACCGACCAACCATCTCGACCTGCATCACCAGATCCACATCCTCGACATGTTGCAGGCCATGGTCCGCAACGCAGACAAAACCACCCTGATGGTAATGCACGACATCAACCTGGCAAGCCGTTACTGTGACCGTTTCCTGCTGCTGCTCGGCAACGGTGAGACTGCCAGCGGTACGGCCGATGAGGTGCTTGTCCGGGAGTTGCTGGAACAGCTTTACGCCCACCCGCTACACGCCGTCGATGGCCCGTGGGGACGCGCCTGGCTGCCGCAGTAACACGCAATGCGTATTCTCGTTGAAGGGCCATGGTGGTCCGGCAAGTGGACCGACATCACGGTCGCGACCCTGCAGCAACTTGGCCATGAGGTCGATTACCTGTATCACAATCGCAAGACCCTGGCCGACCGTGCCAGACTCGTCGGTAACCGCCTCGCTGCACTGGCAGGCGCAGACGCCGGCAGCTGGCCGGATATGGCACGTGCACACCTGCTGGCAAGGGCACAGGCCTTCCGCCCCGAGCTGTTGCTAAGCATCCAGGGCAAGCTGGACCGGCGCACCGCCCACAACCTGAAACGGTTGTTACCCGATCTAAAGATTATCTTCTGGTGGGGTGACATCCTGACGGACCGCGCACGGCAGCAGATCGACCGGGCGGCACAGTGCACTGACAGGATCCTGATCTCGTACCGGGGCAGTTATGAAAGACTGCAACCATTGTATGGCGATCGGTTGCAGTATTTTCCATTCGGCACCTCGGCACGTTTCCACACAGCAACTGCCCTGTCAGCACATGACCAGCGTCGCTTTGCTGTCGATGTGATTTTTGTCGGCAGCTGTTACCCGGAGCGTTGCGAACTGGTCCGCTACCTGAATGCCCGGCTCGACCAGCCGGTTAAGGTCTGGGGGCGCGGCTGGCGCAAATGCAGTGGCGTGCGCAGTCATGGCGCATTGTCACTGGATGACTGCATCAAGGCCTATGCCACTGCCGGCATTACACTGAACCTGCATCACCACGAAACGGACAACGGCTTCAATATGAAATTTTATGAAATCCCCGCTGCCGGTGGACTGCAGCTATGCGACTGGCAACCGGCCCTGCAGGACAGCGAACTGGGCAAGCTCACCAGCGGCTGCCGCACCCCGGAGGAATTCCTCGAACACATCCGCCACCTGCTCGCCCACCCGCAGGAAGGCAGGCAACTGGCCGCGCAGGCGACAACCGCCGCGCGCACGCTCGAGACGTATGAATCCAGGTTCAAGAACCTGCTTGACACATTGTACGGAGCAAAAAAACACTAACTGAACCTGATACCACCGGCGAACACCCGTAGGAGCGAATTTATTCGCGAATAAATTCGAATTCATTCGCGAATAAATTCGCTCCTACTTGACAGTCGCCGCATCCGGTCATACAGTCCCCCGCACTTACAGGTGTCCCGAGGACCATCGTCCGGAGGATGAAACGGGAAGCCGGTGCGTCATTAACAATGACTATTCCGGCGCTGCCCCCGCAACGGTAAGCGAGTCAAGGTGAATCCATATGCCACTGCGTACAGCGCGGGAAGGCGATTCACCGGGTAATCCACTCGCAAGCCCGGAGACCGGCCTGAAGTACGACTTGTACAAATCGCGGCGGGCGATTGTGTGGGACAGTCTGCCTGTCACTGCCATTGCCCATCCGCCAGAACCGCTGGACGGCACGGGTGGCTGCAACCGGCAGGGAGAAACACGTGAACCATTATTCCCCGATTTACCTGGCACTCAGTATCACCGGCATGCTTGCCGGTAATACCGCAGTTGGCGGAGAACAAACCGACAAGATCATCGTCACCGCTACACGTCTTGACCCGGATAACAGCCAGGCACGCGGCTATGTCACCATCATTACCGCCGAAGATATCCGCCGCAGTACCGCACGTACACTGCCGGAACTGCTGGCCCGACAGGCCGGTGTGATAACACGCAGCCTGTTTGGCAACAACGGCAGCCGCGCGACGGTTGACATCCGCGGCTTTGGCGCGGCCTCGACACAGAACACCCTGCTGCTGCTCGACGGCCGGCGCCTGAATGATGTCGACCTGTCGGCCGTCGATTACAGTGCCATCCCGCTGGAAAGCATCGAGCGGATCGAGATTATCCGCAATGGCGGCTCGGTGCTCTACGGTGACGGCGCCGTCGGTGGCACTATCAATATCATCACCCGAATACCGGACAAGAGCGGCACCACCGCCTTCGTCAAGGCCGGCGCCGGTAATCTGGATACGCGTCAGGTGGATGCCCACATCAGTCACAACAGCGGGCCACTTGCCATGTTCTTCGGTGCGCACGGCATCCGCAGCGATGGTTACCGCGACAACAATGACCTCAAGCAGCGCGCCCTCAACACCGACATTCGTTATAACCGCCGTAATGACGAACTGTTCCTGAAGGCTTACTGGGACGACCAGGATCTTGATCTGCCGGGCGTGCGCAACGTCAACCCGGGACTGGGTATCGACCAACCCGGTGACGACCGCAAGGGCACCAATACACCGAAAGACTACGCCGACCAGCGCGGCTACTCGGTAACCAGCGGCTACTCACACTACTGGGATAGCGGCGCCGAGGCCATCCTTGACTTCGGTTACCGCAGCAAGAACCAGAAGGCCTTCTTTGACGATTATCTCTTTGGCGGCACGTTTGCCGACTACCTCGACACGGACCTGAAGACCTGGTCAGTCACACCGCGCATCACCCTGCCACATGCGATTGCCGGCAAAACCGCACAGACCATCGCCGGCTTTGATTACTACCACAGTGATTACGATTCCGACCGTTCACTGAATGAAAACACCAGTGACATGCCGATTCACCGTCTCGATATCGACCAGAAATCAATGGCGGGCTATGTGGACACCGTTGTCAGTCTGTCAGACACGCTGCATTTCAATCTCGGCGGCCGTGTGCAACGGGTCGAACAGGATGGTCGGGACAAATTCGATCCGACGGCGCCGGGAGCCGCTGACAAGTTCGAAAGCAAGGCGCCTGGTTTCAACGACGACCATACCGAATATCTGCTGGAAGCCGGCATCGAGAAACAACTCATCCCCTCAACCGCTGTGTATGTGAAGGGTACCCGCAGTGCCCGCTTTGCTACCGTTGACGAGGTGTTCGAGCTTGACCCGGCAACATTCCAGCGCACCTTCTCGCCACTTGACCCGCAAATCGGCAAAGGTGCCGACCTTGGTATCAAATACCGGCAGGGCCGGCTGTTTGGCCAGGCAAATACCTATTACATGCGCTTTGATGACGAGATCCATTTCAACCCGATTACCTTCACCAACGTCAATCTCGACCCGACCAGGCGCTATGGCATCGAACTCAGCGGCGGCATGACCTTGCTGAAGCAACTGGATATCCAGGCCAATTACACCTGGATGCGGTCAAAGTTCCGGGATGGCCCGTTTGACGGCAATGACGTGCCGCTGGTACCCCGCCACACGGCCAGCCTGATGACGACGTGGCGACAGTCGCCGGCAACCGATATTACCGTGGCACTGAACTATGTCGCCAATCGCTACTTTGACAACGACCAGACCAATAATTTCGACGAGAAAATACCGTCCTACAAAACCGTCGATGTCATGGCCAGCCATGTCTACCAGGACTACCGCTTCACGGCGAAGGTCAATAATCTGCTGGATGACAAGCATTTTGACTATGGCGTCAGCAGCACCTTTACCCCGGGGGTGTACAATGCCTATCCATTACCGGAACGTACCTTGCTGTTTACCGTCTCAAAAGACTTTGGCTCGTGAATCTGCCCGCACTGAAAATGACCTGTTGTATCGCGTTGTCTGCCGCCGCGCATGCCGGCCTGCTGCTGGTATCTGCACCGGAACTGCCAGCGCCTGGCAATAGCGGGCAGACAATCGAGCTGACCGTAACGGATTACGCCGGCAGTCGCAGTACAGCCGCGGTTACAGCCAGTGCTACTGCAGTTACAGTCAGTGCAACCGCTGATAACGTGGCGGTAACGGCCACTGCCTTGACAGCGCCGCAGCCTACCCGCCAGCCGGTTGCCGCGACGGCACCGGCGATCATGGCAGCGGCAAGTGATGCCAGGCCGGAAGACACCGCTGGACAACGTGTTACAACCGCGGCTGTCGCTGGCAGCCCGCTACCCTCGCAGCAGGAAACCGAAGTGCATCTGCGCCGCAGCATCCTGAAACTGTTTACCGAGCAACTTGATTACCCCAACATTGCCCGCCGCAAGGGCTGGCAAGGCATCGTTACCCTGGAACTGCATATTGAGCCGGATGGCCGGATATCGCGTCTGCACATTGACCGCACATCCGGTTACCCGGTGCTTGACGAAGCTGCCATCAGGTCCCTGCAGCTTGCCAGCATCCCGCAGGCGGAACAGTGGCTGCATGGTCGCAGCATGGACCTGCTGGTGCCGGTTGAATACCGGCTGGTGGGTGGCTGATATGGGTAACCGGCTGTCAAGGATCTATACCCGCACCGGCGATGACGGCACCACCGGTCTGACCGATGGCTCGCGTGTGGCCAAGGACGATACGCGTATCGAAGCCATCGGTGCAGTGGATGAACTGAACAGCGCCGTTGGCATGCTGTTGTGCGAAGCAGTACCGGGAACCGTCCATGATTGTCTGACCGACATCCAGCACCGGCTGTTTGATATTGGCGGTGAACTGAGTATTCCCGGACACAGCATGCTGACAGACGACCGGGTTACACAACTGGAACAGCTACTGGACGAGCTGAACAGCGATCTGCCGCCGCTGAAGGAATTCATTCTGCCCGGCGGTACACACGCCGCCGCCCTGTGCCACAATGCCCGTGCAATCTGCCGGCGCGCCGAACGCCGCCTGTGCAGCCTGGCTAAAGCCACCACCATCAACCCGGTGTCAGCCCGCTACCTGAATCGCCTCTCCGATTTACTGTTTGTCATGGCACGGTACCTGAACCGCGAGGCCGGGGTAGCGGATATTTTCTGGCAGCATGAACGGAAGACGTGAGACGTGAAGCGTGAAAGGTGAAGCGTGAGGTATAATCACGTCTCACGCTTTACGTCTCACGCCTCACCTCTCCTGTCGTACCGAATCCAGTAATCCACACAGCCGCTCAGCCCCGGCCAGGATCCGCGGCGTATGGCGCACCAGCAATTCCCGCGGGATACTGTAGACATACCCCTGCCTGACAGCCGCCATCTCCGGCCAGCGCTGCCAGTACGCCATCAGATCTGCTGCATCGGTTGAATCACTGCCGGCAATGATCACTTGCGGATCCCGTTGCAGGACCGCCTCCAGGCCTACCGGCGATGCCAGCCCGGACAGATCGGCAAACACGTTGCTGCCACCACACAGGCGTATAACATCACTGATCAGGTGGGCATCATTGACCGTCATGAGCGGCCGGTCCCAGATCTGGTAAAACACGCTGACAGTGCTTTTGCCGGAGTTGCGCTGCAACAATTGCCGGTGGCGTAAATTGAACCGGTCAGCCGCGGCATTGGCGGCAAGCTCTGTACCGGCCAGTTGGCCGAAACGCCGCAGGCTGGCCGGGATATCAGCCAGCACACGAGGTTCGGAAACGAATACCGGGATACCCAGCTGCCGCAAGCGGGCAACCTGGCCGGCCGGGTTGCCACTGCCCCAGGCAATGACCAGATCAGGTTGCAGTGCAATCACCGCTTCGAGATCAATGCCACTACCGCCACCAATACGTGGCAATAACGCAGCCGCCGCCGGGTAATCGCTGAACTCGGCAACAGCAACGATGGCATCAGCGGCGCCGGCAGCAAACAACAGTTCCGTGATATGTGGTGCCAGACTGATGATCCGGTCAGCCGGTTGCGACAGGCTGACCCTCGTACCTGTGTCATCCGTCACCTTGACCGCAGCCGGCAGACCGATGCTGGGCAGCAGCCACAACAACAGGATGCCGGTCAGGTGGCAGGCTGCGGAATGTGACAGGTTCATATCAATCGATCGGGACAGGCACGTCAATACGCTATACTCGCGCGTCAGCCTGCATGTTACAGGAAAGAGACCATTACGATGAAAACACCCGTAGTCCTTGTCGGCGTCGGCGAAATGGGGGGTGTCTTTGCCCGCGGTTTTCTGCGTGCCGGCTACCCGGTGTACCCGGTAACACGGCAAACCGGCCTGGCCGAGGCGGCACGCCAGGTTCCATCACCACAGCTGGTACTGGTTGCCGTTGGCGAGAACGACCTGCACAGTGTGCTCGAACAGCTGCCACCACCGTGGTTCCAGCGCATCGGCCTGCTTCAAAATGAACTGTTGCCCGCTGACTGGAAACAATACGGTTTTGCCCAGCCGACTGTCATCTCCGTGTGGTTTGAAAAAAAGAAGGGCCAGGATGTCAAGGTACTCATCCCCTCCCCGGCCTTCGGGCCACAGGCGCAACTACTCAGGGAAGCACTGGGCAGCATTGAAATACCGGTTCGCATTCTCGCTGACAGCACGGAATTGCTGTTCGAACTGGTCGTCAAGAATGTTTATATCGTCACCACCAACTGCGCCGGGCTGGTAACCGGCGGCAGCGTCAGCGAGCTGTGGGCCAACCACCGGGAACTGGCCGGGGCCGTGGCACAGGAAGTAATACAGATACAGGAGTCACTCACCAGCCAGACCTTTGATGCCGACGCACTGATCAAGGCGATGCTGGTCGCTTTTGAGGGTGACCCGGAGCATGGCTGTACGGGGCGCAGCGCCCCGGCGCGCCTGGCACGGGCCATTCAGCAGGCCGATGCGGCTGGACTGGATGTGCCGCGGCTACGGGAAATTTCGGCGAATATCACTTAACGAAGGACGGCCAGAGGATTAAACTGCATATTCAGGTTCTATCAACTATTCTTACCCCTGCGGCATTCACGTCGTGCCACTTGCAGGATGTGGGGTGCCTGTAATTACAACACCCGGAAACCATAAGGAGGCTGTACGTATGACGACCGACGAACTCAATAGCTGGTTTGATAAACGCTTTGAAGAGAAGATGGCGGAAGGCAGTGGCGGTACACCACGACTCTCGGTCATGGTCACCAAGGGCACCCTGGACTGGGCCTACCCGCCGTTCATTGTCGCCTCAACCGCGGCCGCCATGGGCTGGGATGCCACCCTGTTTTTTACCTTTTACGGCCTGGCCCTGCTGAAAAAAGACCTGAAACCGGCCATTAGCCCGCTGGGCAACCCGGCCATGCCGATGAAAATGCCGTTTGGCCCGAAATGGTTCCAGGGTATCAACTGGAACATGCCCAACCTGCTGATGGCCGGTGTCCCCGGGTTTGAATCCATGGCCACCACCTTTATGAAGATGACAGTCAAGAACCATGGCATTGCCACGATCCCGGAATTGCGTGACCTGTGTATCGAGGCAGAGGTCAAGCTGGTAGCCTGCCAGATGACCGTTGACCTGTTTGGCTGGAAAAAAGAGGAATTCATACCGGAAATTTCGGAATGGGCCGGTGCAGCCACCTACCTTACCAATGCCAAGGGTGCCGACATCACGCTGTTTATTTAAATCCCTGTCATAGCTGCCCCACATATAAACCGTAGGAG
>JBDLJX010000032.1:0-26217 GCA_039714155.1 Pseudomonadota bacterium
TCGTTTCAACGGTCTCTATGGTGCAGGGCGTGCCGCAGAACGTATGGGCAATACGGAGATGGCAAGATCCTACTATGAATCGTTGATCCGGGTCAGTGAGAGAGCGGATAGCCCCAGGCCGGAGATTGATCAGGCAAAATCATTTATTGCGAACAAGAGTATGCCTGGAACCGGGTAGTTATTCTGTTAACTGTAAGCTATGAGCGACAAGCCCGAATACAGACCGGCAAAGGCAGGCGACAGCCGCTTCATTGCCGAAATGATTGATATTTCATCCGATGGAGTCGCACTCATTGAATGGACAGAAGCAGCACAGGCGGCTGGCGACCGGACTACGCTGGACGTCGGAGCAGAGTCCTACGCATCTGAGGAGGACGATTACAGCTACCGTAACTGCATTCTGGCAGAGGTGTCGGGTCGGAAGGCTGGTATGTTGTTGAGCTTTCCCACGCATGCAAGAATTCCGGCCGATGCAGTATCACCGCCACCGTTTGACGGTACCGATGTGTTTGCTCCCTACAAGTATCTGGAAGCGCCTGACACTTGGTACATCTGTGGTATTGCAGTTACTCCGGAACACCGTGGGCACGGTTTCGGAAAGAGGCTCATGCAGATTGCCAGGGAGCAGGCACTGGATCATGGTTATGACCGGCTGAGTTTGGTTGTCTTTGAGGAGAACACGGTTGCGGTACGTCTCTACCAGTACTTGGGATATGAAATTATAAAACGTGCACCTGTTGTGCCGCATCCATTGATCCGCTGTAGTGGGGATGCGTTGTTAATGGTAGCTCCAGCCAGTTGAAGCAAGGGGGTAGCAGAAAATAGGTGAACGTCAGGAGTTGCTGCAACTGAGACCTTCACGGGAACACTGTGAATGTCGTATTCTGGCCGGTATACGACAACAAGCAACAACCTCCAGGTTACTGTCATTGTTTTCGCGAACGGCAAGTTCTTTGCCGATGACAGACATTCTCCAGTTTTAATCGTAACGCGGTTTTGTACGCGGTAATAATGCAGCAAATTCTACTGATAGAAATCCCCGAGAAATAATTTTGTGTTTAACCACCCGCTTCACCCTGTCCTGGGGACAGCGGAAAAGACAAACACCCCCGGAACTCCACCAACCCGGAATCGGTATCGGTTTGAAGTAAACCGGAATACGGGTCCCTGAAAAAAATACGTTTAGCAATAGGGAAAACCCGTCCTCCGCACTTCGCACTCAGCGCGAAGTGCCAAGCTGTAAGCGTTTCTCGCTTGCCATTTAACGCCTGTCGCTCCGCTCCCGGCACGAAGGTCTGGGTTGTTATCAACTCAGGACCAGGGGAGGAAGCTGACCCATAAACATCCACGTCAATCACCTGATGTTCAATGAAGAAACAGGCACTTACAGCACAACGAAACCGATTACCAAGACAGAGATACTAATTACCGCCAGAGACATCTTGGCTTCCCAGGTCTTTCGGACTGATGTGCTGACGAATCCGGGTGCTGTATCCGCATATCTGGCCGCCCAGTTCGACGAATTGGAGCACGAGGTCTTCGCCTGCCAATTTCTGGACAACCGGCACCGGGTAATCCGGTACCAGGAGCTGTTCCGGGGCACGATCGACGGCTGCTCCGTCCATCCACGGGAGGTTGTCAAGGATGCCCTGTATGCAAACGCAGCGGCCGTGATCCTGGCACACAACCACCCGTCCGGGATCCCGGAGCCAAGTGCTGCGGACAAAGCACTGACCACGAGGCTGAAAGACGCGCTGGGACTGGTGGATATCCGAGTCCTCGACCATATCGTGGTTGGAGGTGCGGAATCCGTTAGTTTCGCGGAACGTAGGCTGCTGTAAATTCACATGCTACCGAAGTAAGATTGAATACACCCCAAACACCAGTGCGTATTGGTGTTTGGGGTGGTGACTTATTGGTGACTCAGAGCGGTATCTTGGTGCGCAGCAATATGAAAATTTCCTTAAAAATAACATGGAGCTGGCGAGAGGAATCGAACCCCCGACCGGCTGATTACAAATCAGCTGCTCTACCGACTGAGCTACGCCAGCGCTGGAAAAACCGGTGCGCGTATTCTATTGAATCCCCACCGGCACCGCAATTCACCTGCAGACCTGCTCCTGCAAGTCCAGCTCAGGCAACCCGGAGCGCAGCCTGTCCTGATCATCACCGGCAAGATTCTTGTCGATATCCAGCCAGAATACATTCCGTGTGGCATAACGTGGCTGAAGCACCGGTTCAATACCGATTTTATGCAACTGTTTCATACGCCGGTCGGCCTGTAATTTACCCTTGAAGGCACCCAGCGAGATCAGGTTTTCCTTGCCGATGTAGTATTCCTTGTCCCGGTTGTCGTCCAGTTTCGCCTTGATAGCCAGGGCCTGCTTACGCTCCATTGGCGGCAGGTATATCCAGTAGCCAATTTTTTCCTTCATCTCTGTGGTACGCCGGGTTGATTCAAGTTCCAGCTCATCAAGACGTGACTCTGTTGCCTGCACTTCCGATTCTGCCATGAACGGACCGAGTGCATAGCAGGAGAGTGGCAAGCCGGCGCCCGGCGACTGTAATTCGGTCAAGGCTTCAAAAGCAGAGACTTCAACAGCCAGCTGCTTTTCTGACTTTTCCTGCTGTTCCTTCAATTCCTGCAAGGTCATTAGCCGCCTGGTATGTGCCGGTAATGGCGGCAGTTCACGTGACACTCCGGTATCCGACACCCCCGGCACCGTTTGCCAGTAGAAATACGCCAGGTTCACAATGACCAGCAGATATATCAGGTATCTCACGTCTGCTCCCCGATGAGAATGGCGATACCTTTCAGGACAAGGTCCGGATCATTTATAACTTCGCATCGAAGTAATGACTGTATTTCCAATGCATCACCACCGGTTATATATGTAGTCAGTGTGCCACCGGTTTCAGTCATTATATCCACTACCATACGATCAACCATTGCTGATGCCATATAAACGGCACCATTTTGAATTGCCGTCGCCGTACCCTTCGCCAGCAGATTAACGGACTGATGCTGACTGTCCGGAAGTATATCGATATCCGCGGTATTTTGTGACAGGGAATTCCGCATCATCGCCACGCCAGGAACAATCAGGCCGCCCTGATGCATGCCACTGGCATCCACCACGTCCAGCGTAATAGCCGAGCCGCAATCGACCACACACACAGCACCTTGTTGTTGATGCCAGGCCGCAATCATGGCCGCCCAGCGGTCCACGCCGAGATCGTCCGGCACAGTATAGGCATTGGTAATGCCGGCAGCCGCGATCGTAACCTTGATATATGAAGGTTCAATATCCCAGTGCCGCCTGACCCACGCATTTGTTTCAGCTTCAATTTCGCTGCCAGCCACGTTTGCCACCGCCATGGCTGACGGGGTCGGCAATGCACCCCAGGCCTCATCGGCCAGTGCAGCAAGACCCTTGCCCCGGTGTACAAAACAACCCTGCCCCGACAACCCTGCCCCGGTCTGAATGGCCCATTTCACGGCCGTATTACCCACATCAAGCAACATCATGATGCAATCCGCACACTCACTTCACCGGAGGCAAAGCGTCGGCGGCCGGTTGTGGTGTCAACCAGCAAGGCACCACCGGCATCGATACCACAGGCCTTGCCATGCACCGTCTCGTTCGGCAGCTTGATATCAATCTGCCGGCCAGCGACCACATCATAACGCTGCCAGTCATCCAGAAACGCACTCAAACCGGATGCCTGAAACTCACTGATTGCTGTAACCATACTGTCGAGCACACGTGCAGCCAGCTGATTACGCGGGAATCGTGTCTTCCCGGTCAACGTACACAAGTCTGTCCATGGCTGATCAATCCTGTCTGCACAATGATTCGGCATGGCGACGTTAATACCAATGCCGATAATGACAGCACAAGAACCGGTTGACTCACCCATCACATCAATCAGGATGCCGGCCAGCTTGTCATTATCGACCAGGATATCGTTCGGCCATTTCAGGCCGGCCGACACAATACCGTATTGTTCCAGGCAACGCAGCAGGCCGACACCGCAGACCAGACTGAGGCCGCCGAGATCATTTATACCGGTAGTGGACCGCCACAACAGGGAAAGATAGAGATTCGAGGCAAACGGTGAGACCCAGGCACGAAAGTGCCGCCCCCTGCCCGCCGATTGCATCTCCGCAAGGCACGCAGTCCCGGATGGCGCACCGGCCAGCGCCTGTTCACGCAGGTAATTGCTGGTTGAATCCACTTCCAGCAGGACTTCGATATTGGCAAGCTGCTTGCGGGTCGCGGCGGTTATTGCCGCACCGACAGCATCGCTGTCCAGCAGCTCAATGGATGCAGGGAAGCGGTAGCCCTTGCCACGCACAACTTCCAGTTCAACCCCACCCTCACGCAACGCATGGATATGTTTCCATATGGCCATACGACTGACACCCAGGGCATCACCGAGTTGCTCGCCGGAATGGAACTGCCCGTCCGCCAGGATCTCGAGGATCTGTTGCCGTAATTGCATGGCGGGAGGTTACCATATCAGTGCGAACAGGACGTGTCTGGCAGATACCCTGATTACCTGAATGCCAGAGCAGTAATGCAATCCATTGAGGTTTGATTAACTCGTGAACATCCTGTTAGCTAGCCCGGCTACTGCCACGCTTGTGCAATAACGGGCTGCAGCTCTTCCTGATAGTCAGCAGGTAACACGGTATTGCCAAAATGGGGCTCCCTGAAAACTGCCATGGCTGCAACCAGTTGTTCCACGCGCGCATTGGTCAGCACCGAGCCGTCGGATGTCCGAAATTCCTCTACCTGGCTGGCATCATCGATATACCAGCCGGATACCCTGACCTGATCGCGAGTGCCGATGATACTGACAAGCAGGTCAGCGGTATCACGCTCGAACCATAACTGGTCAGTGGCAATATCATCGCCAAACAGCACCGAATCCACCGGGCGCTGGTCTTCGGGCAGAGCGGCATCGGCTGCATCAAAGTCGTACACAGTATCCTTGTCATCACCGCGAGAGAACACGTAGGCATCACTACCCGATCCGCCAGTCAAAATATCGTTGGCATCCCCACCGGTAATTACATCGTTGCCAATACCACCTTCAATTACGTCCTCACCACTACCACCCTCGATCGTGTCCGCTCCAGCCTCACCGAGCAAGGTGTCATCACCGCGCTGACCCAGGACCATATCATCGCCACTACCGGCATAGACCACATCACGACCTCTGCCAGAGTCAATAACATCATCACCACCCAGCGCATAGATCGTGTCATCGCCACGCTTCGAACTGATATAGTCAACGCCCTCAGTACCTGTAAGCACTTCACTTCCACCATTGCCATCAATCACATTCGGGGGCTCAGGCTCCGCTGACAGAATCTCGAGGCTGAAGTGCTGTATTGCTGTCGCCCCTGACATATCAGACGCAGTCACCTCCAGTTCGAGCAGACCGGTATCCGCATCCTCAGGCGTTCCCGAAAGGGTTCCGGTGGCTGCGTCATACGTCATCCAGGCCGGTAATGGCTGACCATCCGTCAGCATCACGGCATATGTCAGCTGGTCATTAATATCCGGATCACTGAATGCCGATGCCGGGATCGCATAATCAAACATCTGACCTGAAGCAACTGAAGCATCCTCAAGCAAGGTCCCGACTTCCGGTGCATCGTTGGTATTTACTACAGTAATACTGAAAGTATCGCTTGCCATCAGCCCACGGCCATCTGTTGCGGTAACGTTGATATCCAGACTGCCGACATCATCGTTTACCGGGGTGCCCGAGAACTCTCGCGTATACGGATTAAATGAAAGCCAGCCCGGAAGTGCTGAACCATCAGTCCGTGTGGCGCTGTACTCGAGCACATCCACAGCATCAGGGTCATCAAACATATTCATTTCGAAGGTATAACTGAACCCGGAGTCTTCGTAACCCACCTGGTCCTGCAGGCTGTCATTCAGAACCGGGGTCTGATTAACCGACTCCTGTACCAGCATAGCCGCTGTCTTGACTTGCCCGTCAAAGAACACAAAGCTCTCCACCCCGAATCCCGCGGCTGCATCCGGGCTGACACCTTCGGGGCGTGTCACAATATCAAGGCCCTGTCCTTCAACCAGCCTGCCCAGTGGATCAAGGAACCGCACCTGGAGCAGTTCCTCCGTACCATTATCAACGTATTGCGCTATCGTGCTCTTTGGGGCAATCCCTTCACCAAACACAACACTGTCGTTGAATTCACCCGCAACCGTCTCGATCCGGTCCAGCCCGTCGCCGGAACCATAGACAAACACATCGTCACCACCACCACCGATCAGCGTATCATCGCCGCCTGCACCTTCAATGACATCGTCTTCCGGACCGGCAACCAGGATATCGTGCGTTGCATCGCCGACAATGGCCGGAGCACCGGAAAGCTGTTCAACGGCAAAGGCATCCAGCCTCAGGCCATTGGCAAAGTCGAATACCTCGATTTTCTGTCCGGCAAACCAGCCACTGATCGTCACGCTGTCAGATGCACTGAATTCAATCACAAGATCAAGCTCTGATTTACTGACCGTCATTTGCGCCGGATCAACCCCATATCCAAAAACCAGGACGTCAATATCTCCGGCGCTATCATGGATGACATCATGGCCATCACCGGTGTTATAGACATAAACATCGTCACCGGAACCACCGGAAAATTCATCATCACCGGGACTCATCAGGAAGACATCATCTTCCGTGCTTCCTGATATCTGATCATCACCGGATGAGCCATTCAGGTAAACCGCATGCTGCAGAATATCGGCTGGTGACAGGGTAGCGCCATTTGAGAACACGTAGTTCTCCACGGCATTGTCCTGCACATACAGGACATCTGTTGCACTGAATTCGAATATCAGAAAACCACCGGAAAGATAGACCGAAGCAGACGTAATATCAATGCCTGCACCGAACCTGACGGTATCAATACCTGATGAGTCGGCAAAGGTATCTATGCCATCGCCCAGATTATAGAAATACCTGTCGTTGCCACCACCACCGACAACGGCATCATTCCCGATGCCACCACTCAGGGTATCGTCACCGTCATTCCCCTGCAGCTGGTCATCACCGGCCCCGCCAAGTAACGTGTCATTGCCTGCATTGGCATAGATGACATCATCGCCATCTCCACCTGCGACAATGTCGTTACCCTCACCACCTGTCAGCTCGTCACTACCGGCGCCACCATCGATGTAATCGTTACCATCACCACCTTCTACGGCATCTGCACCAGAGCCTGCGTATATACGGTCATCGCCGTCTCCTCCCAGGATCGTGTCATTGTTATTATCACCATAGATCAGGTCGTCTCCTTCCTGTCCATACAAAGTATCGATGCCAGCACCACCCAGCAGCGTGTCATTTCCACCATGGCCATGGATTTCATCGTTACCTTCACCACCAGAGAGGTGATCATCACCGTGCCACTCAAGTGATATCTGTGAAGTACCGCCATCACCGTAAATAATATCGTCACCGGCATCACCGGATATCCGGTCTGCCCCGGCATGACCGGCAAGCGTATCGTTACCCTCGCCACCTTCAATCAGGTCATTGCCATGCGTTGCAGCATCCTCGGACAGATCATCACCGAAGATCCGGTCATCGCCAGTACCGCCAATCAGGGTATCCGATCCCGAGTTGCCGACCAGATAATCATCATGCTCGTTGCCAAATATTACGTCATCGCCCGCCTGGCCATGAATAAAGTCATTGCCACCACCGCCATAGATCGTATCCGCATCACTACCTGGCGGAAGCTGCTCGCCGGTAATCGGTTCAAATACACGCTTGTTGTTCTGAACCGAATATGACCAGTCGAAATCACTCGCCAGCCAGTCCGAATCACCCATAATATTGTCGTCACCCGCACCACCGATAATCAGGTCACTGCCTGCTCCACCGGCAAGTCCATTATCGCCAGTCGAACCAACCAGCAGGTCATCACCCTCGCCACCGGACAACCAGTCATTGTCTACGCCGGGCTGCGTGTTACCGGATTCGAAAACGGTATCCCAGTCAGACAGTGCATCCGCATACAGGCGATCATCACCTGCACCGCCGGTAATAATGTCTGTATCTGCACCGCCTTCCAGCAAGTCAGCCCCATCCCCGCCCTGCACACGATCGCGGTCGGCGCCGCCAAGGATATGGTCATCACCATCATTACCACTCAGGACGTCATCCTTGTCACCTCCATGGAGGTAATCATTACCGTCACCGCCATTGAACGTATCCGGCAAAGGCGCCGGTTTATCCGGATCAGGGATTGTATTTCCAAGCTCGTCCGTTCGATACTCAACAACGTCGGGGTCAGGATCAAAGTCAAACGGTTCAAAATCACCAATCAGCTCCAAAGTTGTATCCGGCGGTGGCGTTGCAGTCGGGGTATCCCCGGCCAGCGATATACCCAAATCACCATCTTTGAAATTGTTGACAACGATATTGCCGTCAGGACCACGAATCACCAGGGCACCGATTTCACCCGGCTCACCATCAAACAGATAGGTATACTTTTCATCGTCACTCAGAAAAATACCGGGTGATCCCTTATCACCACCGGTCAGGATATCACCATCATATTTGATTGTTCCCTGACCATCCGAATCCAGGATGAAATCGAGACCGTCACCGGAATTGAACAGGTAGGTATCATTACCGGCGCCACCATGCAGCACATCGGCATCCGCACCACCTTCAAGCGTGTCTGCGCCAGCGCCACCTTCAAGGTAATCCTTGTCGTCGCCACCATTCAGCGTGTCATTATGAGATCCACCATAGAGGCGGTCTGCATACTTACCACCTGTCAGCGTCTCTGCACCGTCAAGGCTGCCAAAGATGACCTTGCTGAAAGCACTATCCGAGGCAGATAATATCCCCGTATGGCTGCCCAGCTTGACCTCATAACCACTCCGCAAATCGCGGTAGAGAACAGGTTGTTCAAACTCTGGCAAGATCCAGTAACTGTGCAGTGATACATCCTGCCCCCGCTCAAGCGGTGATTCAGTGTACGAGCGATTTTTCCAGTACAGCAGGTTGGAGCGATCATTCCAGTAGTCCAGACTGAAAGCAGACCAGTCCAGGGAGCCGCTGCCTGCATACAGACTATTATTGCCACTGACAGCAAACGGATTCAGCTGCTGGATTGCATAGCGGTACTCTGCTGCACCACCAACATCCGGATTTGCCAATGCCAGTAATGTCGCGGCATCCATGCCGGCGAGACTGGTAACCTCAAGGCCGCTGTTATACGCACTCAATGTTCCTTGCACGGTATTGATATTTTTGTATAAATTATCCCGCAACTGGTTTTCATCACTTGACCAGGTCAAGCCAACACCAAACAACTCACCAAGACCGGTCAGCACTGTTTCCAGTGTTGACCGGTCTTCAGTTACAGATGCGGATGCCTGCAGGATACTTGAGATAGTTCCAATGGACACATCATTCTGGATCTTCTCAAACAGTTGATGAACGGCCAGGGTGTCTGACAGGTACTTGATGGAATGATTCCCGAGCAGGCCATTATCTTCAGTATGCAAGGCAACAACATCGCCATACAGGACACCTGTTCCAGCCGTAAACTCGGGGCCGGCCTCGGCATAAAGATTGGTAATCCGGTCATGCGGGATCGCGCCACCGTAGAGGCTGTCAGGAATATCACCCAGCAACTCATCCAGCTGGATCTTCGCGGCGCCGTCACCATTTTCCCCGGTACCGGCACCGTTATAGGTCAACACCTCATCAATGGCACCCGGACGGTACAGGGCAAATATGGTGGCAAGATGGCCGCCCAGTGAATGCCCGACCACATTGATACGTTGGTCTGCTGCGAGAACCCCTGATGCAATCAACTCATCATGGTATGCAAACATAGCGACAATTTGATCCGAGGCCGCGCCCGTTGCCACTATTCCAAGAATATCTGCAAACAGAACATCATCGATTAACTCATTTGTTTCAGTACCAGCGATAGAAAACGTATATTCCCCACTTACACTGTCTCTGAATAGAGAAGCACGAAAACCAGTCGGTGAATCGAAGTATGTGCTTACAAGATCAAACCTGTTAGTAAAGATTTCTACCTGCTCCAGTGTATATTCTGGCTCACCAAATCCTTTTTCAGTGAGTGCACCCCTTATTGCGTTCTCGTTGAATACACCATTAGAGTCGACATCAACGTCAGTATAGTCTCCATATGCAGCCTGTGACAGCATCGCACCCCAGTAATACTGCTCAATCGTTTGCATCTTGACACCTCCTTGTGCCTTGTTATCGCCTTAACCAATTAGTCAATAAAAACACCTTCAAGCAGCGCCCATGTCATGCCGTTGCTCCCTCGATAGAAACATTCATCTGGCTTACCAACCGCCATAAAGCTACCAAACCAGCGCCGCAACCAGCCACCTCTATGTGTAAAGCCTGTGTTACTACCTAATATCCGCAAAGAATCCGCCTCCTGAACTAGTGAAATCACGCGCGCAACACCAAACAACACGGAATAATACTTTTCCCACTTTATCGATGTAACCAAATAATCAGCAGGCTTTTCAATAACAGTGCTGCTCACACAATATCCATTGGGGATATTCCAACTTTTATATGCTAGTGGGAATTTATTTCTTATTATATTTTGCAATTCACACCGGTCGTCAGGCACTTCAACATATTCAAACCTGTTAAACTTTTTTACCATCCCAAACGTAGTATCTAATAAATAATCTACCTGTGAGTCTATGTACATAGACCTTCCATGGTCATACCATTTTCTCAAGTAATAATTGCATGTAGAACCACAACCCATATGAAACTCATCCCCCACCGAATACCCATCCACATTCACCGTTTCCCTGATATCAAGCCCTGCCTCGGTTGCACATTTGTATTTCAGATACAGCTTTCCCGGGATAACGTCACCAAGTGGAACACCAACCAGGATCAGCAGTGTAATGACCTTTACCTTCAGTCGGCTGATATCGAATGACTTGATGAAGAGATACAGAAGATACCCGAATACCAGGTACACAATAAATGCGAACAACATGGCAAGACCGATCATCCATTTGCCTCCCTGCAGCTAAGGTTCTTCTCCATCATGCCTGACTACCGCTCACGTGCGAATTCATCGCGGTAACGCAGCAACGGCGTTAACAGAAACTCAATGAGACGGCGTTTCCCTGTCTTGACCTCAGCGGTGACCGTCATACCCGGCACCAGTTTCACAAGATGTCTGCCGGCCTGAATAGATGACCTTTCAATCAATATCCTGGCACGGTACATGAGACCATTTTCATTGTCAGCGACAGCATCCTGGCTCAAGTCCTCGACAACTCCCTTGACTGTGCCGTACCTGGTAAACGGGAAGGCATCAATTTTCACCCGGGCTGTTTGCCCTTCCTCGATGAAACCGATATCTCTGTTCTTTATCCAGGCCTCGACTTCAAGTCCTGCCGAATCCGGCACAATATACATCAGCGGTTCAGCCGGCTTGATCACACCGCCAACCGTATGCACAGCCAGCCGATGCACGGTACCGGATACCGGTGCCATAAATCGTTGCTGCTGTGATTGCGTTTCGACTTTTACAAGGGTCTGCCCAAGGTCCGCGATTTTTCTATCCAGCTCAACTGTCTGTGTGCGCACTGTCTTCCGGATGCCTGCCTGACGGGACAGAAATTGCTGCTCAATCTGCCCGGCCTGTGCCTGTAATTGACCTTGCCGCTGTTTCAGAACCCCTATTTCCTTTTCAGCTTCAACCCGTTCCTGCTCAAGTTCATTCCAGTGCATCCTGGGTGCCAGATCCTTGTCTACCACCTCTTTCATTGCGGCTGCCCGTTCGCTAATCAATGGCAATATTGCGGCAAGTTTCCCGAGATTGATGCGCACACCAGCCTGCTCTGCCCGATTAGCCGTCAGTTCCTGCTTAAAAGCTGCATGCAGGGCACGGTATTCTTCCCACTGATCTCCCAGAATATGGTCCTGTAGCAGTTCAGACCCGGCAACTGACATTGCAGTGCTGATTCGGGCATTATCAGAAGACAAGTTGTCTGCATCAAGCCTATCGATAAATTGTCGCAACCGCCGATGCTCAGAGCGCAATGACGCAATAGTTGCGGTTACCCGTACCCGCTCCGCCTCTGTTATGGAAGGATCCAGTTCAATCAACAACTGACCGGCAGTGACTGCTTGCCCTTCGACAACATGAATATGGCGAACAATGCCGAGTTGGGCCGCCTGTATTGCCTTTATTCTGCCAGATGGAACAAGCTTTCCCGAGGCTACGGTCACAATATCCACATGTCCGATCATTGACCAGCCAACGGCCAGCACAAACAGCAGAATGACTGACCAGATAACAGCACGTCCGGCCGGTGATGGCGGTTTCTCGATAATTTCCAGCGCCGCCGGCAGGAATTCCTGTTCAACCGTCCGGTTCTGCAGACGAAATATGCCCGTTGTTTTGTTCATGCGCCTGCACTGGCCACCGCCTGCGGATAGCCGGATTGCGAGGCGTACATGCCGGCATAATAACGACCGGCATTCAGCAACGCTGTGTGACTGCCCTCCTCAACTACCCTGCCTTCATCAATCACCACGATGCGATCTGCTGTCTTCAGTGCAGACAACCGGTGCGCAATGATGATTAGCGTGCGCCCCCGGGCAATGGCCTGCATATTTTCCTGAATGATCTGTTCAGACTCGTAGTCGAGTGCACTGGTTGCCTCGTCGAAGATCAGGATGCGCGGATTGGTTGCCAGCGCACGTGCAATCGCCAGCCGCTGGCGCTGCCCGCCTGACAGGTTGGAGCCCTGTTCGCCAACCACGGTGTCATAGCCTTCCGGCAGTTGCAGGATGAAGTCATGCGCTCCGGCAAGCCGCGCGGAGTGAATCACCCGCTCCATCGGCATGCCCGGGTCACGCAAGGCTATATTGTCCCGGACAGTCCGGTTAAACAGGACATTCTCCTGCAGGACAATGCCAATCTGGTGTCTGAGCCATGCAGGGTCGACCATCGCAATATCAACACCATCAACCAGCACCCGCCCGGCGTTGGGCACATGCAGGCGCTGAATCAGCCTGGCGAGTGTGCTTTTACCGGAGCCTGAACGACCGACAACACCCAGTACCTGGCCCGCACAAATATCCAGCGACAGGTTTCGCAGTACTGCGCGGCCATCCGGCTGGTATCGGAAGGTCACATCATCAAAGCGGATATTACCGGTCAATGCCGGCAGTGACGCCCGGTTTGTGTCGTACACGGGTTCCGTTGGTGTATTCAGGATATCGCCCAGCCTGCGGACGGATACGGACGCCTGCTGAAAGTCCTGCCACAACTGTACCAGCCGCAGGATCGGCGAACTGACCCGGCCTGCCAGCATATTGAATGCAATCAACTGACCGACACTCAAATCGCCCGCCATAACGGCGTGTGCACCAAACCAGAGAATCATGACAGTCATTACCTTGTTAATCAGCCCCGCCGTTTGCCCTGCAATATTACTGAGGTTGGCAGTACGAAAACTTGCATGCACGTACGCTGCAAGCTGTTGCTCCCAGCGACGGCGTGCATGTGGCTCGACCGCAGATGACTTGAGTGTTTCTATCCCGGTAATGGTTTCTACCAGATAGGCCTGATTCTCGGCACCACGTGCAAATTTATCCTGCAGTCGCGCACGCAGGGCAGGCGTAATAACAACCGACAAGGCAATATAGGCCGGGAAAGTTGCCATGACGACCAGCGTCAACATCGGACTGTAGTAATACATGACCGCGAGAAACACACCGGTGAAAAGCAGGTCAATCACGACAGTCAGGGCTGACCCGGTAATGAAATTACGGATATTCTCCAGCTCACGGACACGCGCAACCGAATCACCAACACGTCTTGCGCTGAAATACGCCAGTGGCAATGCCAGCAGGTGACGAAACAGGCGACTACCAAGCTCGACATCGATACGGTTGGTTGTGTGCGAAAAGACATACGTCCGCAAACCGCCCAGCACCACTTCGAAGATCGACACGGCAATAAGCCCAACGGCCAGCACATCCAGTGTCGTTAGCCCCTGGTGCACCAGCACCTTGTCGATAATCACCTGGAAAAACAGTGGCGTTACCAGTGCCAGCAATTGAATGAAGAAGGATGCAACCAGTACCTCGGCCAGCAGGGAGCGATAGCGCAACAGGGCCGGTACAAACCAGCGAAACCCGAAGCTGCCTTCCCCGGCGGTATGTTGCGCACGGCTGGCAATCAATATCAGTTCACCGGACCATGCTTCTTCAAACACATCCCGTGTCAGCGTCTGCGGACGGTCTTCGTACGGGTCATGCACGAGCACCTTGTCATCACCAAGCCTCGCGATGACAAAAAATTGGCCCCTCTTGTGCCGGGCCAGGACTGGCAGGGGTGTAGTCGACAATCGCCGCCAATCGCTTGTGCGCTTGCGGGCCTTGAGACCAAGATACCGGGCAGCCCGGAGTAATTCGTCCATGCCGAGCGGTTCACCGGCTTCTGAAAACTCATGCTGTAGCCTGCCGGTATCAGCAGCCAGTCCGTGAAACCGTGCAATCATTGCCAGGCATTCAAGCCCGGTGTCCCTGTCCCCGCTTTCCTTGTGAATATGTGGCATTCCCGGCGCTCTTGTTTTCTTTCATCATGGCTTGCACGAATTCATGATGAGTATATGAATGACTTGTCATAATCTTCAATCTGAAACCGGCATGATTAGATGATTTTCAGAGTTCTCTTACATGGCATACTATTAAGGAAGCTCTGAACAAGTCATGGCCTGTTAATCCGTAATCAAGGTAGACTGGAACACCCATATGATTCATCAACTGATTGATGTATTGGAGTACGTCCATGCCCCGTCTTGCACACCTGTTAAAGTATTCGCTGCTGCCGACCTTGCTGGTGCTGGCCTCCTGCCAGGCCGCCGGTGAAGGCAAGGCCACACACATGACACAACAGGAACTGGTTCGCCTGATCCAGCTCGGCACCCCGCCGACAATTGTCGATGTGCGGTCGGAACGTGAATACCGGCAGGGGCACATCCAGGGCGCGATCCATATTCCCTTCTGGCAATCACCGTTCCGCGCAGCTGATCTTGCGGTACCGCGAAACAGGACCGTGGTCGTGTACTGTGCCCACGGCCCGCGCGCGGGGGTTGGCAAGTTCGCCCTGAAAAGCGCCGGATTTGAGAACGTGGTCTACCTGCAGGGACACATGAGCGGCTGGTACAAGGCCGGTCTGCCGGCGGTAACCGGCTCACAGCAGTAGTCACAACCACTTCCCCGACAAGCTGACCGTCCTGCATTTCCTGCCGGGCCATCCGGCCCTGTTTCAATTCCCCGGGTTCACTAATAAGCCACTGATCTGTCTCAGAATATTGGGCGGTCTGGCTGCTTCAGATTGCTTCCAGACTGGCCGATAGACAGGTGTGAAATGGAGCTGTTTCGGCTATCGCAGTTACCGGAAATTCACGCAGATATAGCCATATTTTCAAGCATTAACAATGACTTACAGAAGTTTAATGGCTTGGTGAAAATGACGACTAAACAGGACGTTGGTAGCAATAGTCGGGGAACAGCCAAGCCACTCTCGTGGCATACCGCGCGCGCATGGTTGCAAGGAATCCTGGCCACCCTGCTCTGCCTCACACCGGGCATTGCCCGCACCGACAGCGGCAGAGACGAAATTCCCGATGATCTGACTGACATGAGCCTGGAGGCATTGATGAATGTCGAGGTCACATCCGTCAGCAGGAAACCTGAAAAACAACGCGAAGCGGCCGCCGCAATTTTTGTCATCAGTAACAATGACCTGCGTCGCTGGGGCGTGACCAGCATTCCAGAGGCGCTGCGCCGGGTGCCCGGTCTGCAGGTTGCACGTATCGATGCCAACAAATGGGCCATTACCTCGCGCGGCTTCAACGGCCGGTTTGCCAACAAGCTGCTGGTCATGATCGATGGCCGCACGGTCTACACACCCTTGTTTGCCGGCGTCTACTGGGACATGCAGGACGTCATGCTCGAGGATGTGGACCGCATCGAAATCATTCGCGGACCCGGTGGCACCCTGTGGGGTGCGAATGCGGTCAATGGTGTTATCAATATTATTACCAGGACGTCCGGCGAAACCCAGGGCAACCTCGTTGCCGGCACCGCCGGCAATGAAATCGATGGTATCGGTGCTGCACGTCACGGCGGCACACTCAAGAACGGCGCCACTTACCGGGTTTACGCCAAGTACTCGGATTATGACAACGGTTACAGCTCAGATCGAACAAATGATGACTGGCACATCGGCCAGACCGGTTTCCGCTCCGACTGGGAACGCGGCGAGCGGGACATCTTCACGTTACAGGGTGATTACTACAAGGGTAAATCCGGTGAGCAGGTCAGCATAGCGACCGGACCACCAGGGCCACCACCGACTACCATCTCGACCCGCGACCATAACACCGACCTGGAGGGTGGCAACCTGCTGTTCCGCTGGTCACACACATTGAATGGTGGCTCGGATTTTGTCCTGCAAACCTATATTGATCATGTAAAACGTGATGAAGCGGTCCTGTACGAGGACCGCAATATCCTTGACTTCGATTTCCAGCACCATTTCCGCCTGCTGCAGCGACATGACGTCCTGTGGGGCGCAGGTTACCGCCGGACTGATGACGATACCGATAACAACCCGACGTTCAGTCTTGATCCGGATGACCGCGATGTCGACCTGTTCAGCGCCTTTATCCAGGATGAAATTGACCTGCGTGACGATCTCAGGCTGACCCTCGGCTCCAAGTTCGAACATAACGACTTCACCGGCTTTGAATACCAGCCGAATGCGCGCCTTGCCTGGAACATGCAGCAGGGACAGACCGTGTGGGGCTCGGTATCACGCGCCGTACGTACACCCTCCAGAGGTGAACACGATGTCATGCTGCGCCTGATACCGGATCCGGCCATGGATCCCGGCATCCCGGTATTTGCCGAAGGCGATGATGACTTCGACTCGGAAGACCTGATCGCCTATGAACTGGGCTATCGCCTTAACTACGATAACAACTGGTCAGTTGATATCGCTGCGTTCTATAACGATTACGACAACCTGCGCACACTGGACGTGAAAAGCTTCGGCCCAACCAGCATGCTACTGCCGTTTGACAACAATATGGACGGGCAGACCTGGGGACTGGAGTTTGCCGGACAATGGCAGGTTGCTCCCGGTTGGCGTATCAATTCCAGCTATACGTATCTGAATATGTCACTCGACCTGGATTCATCCAGCACGGATACGTTCTCGGAAAGCTCGGAGGATGCCAGCCCCGGTCACCAGGCCAGCCTCTGGTCTTCCTACAATTTCTCCAGGCAGTGGGAGTTCGATACGGCATTACGGTATGTGGGTAACATCGAGGTTAACGGTGTCGACATTGATGATTATGTCGAACTGGATCTGCGTCTTGGCTGGATGCCACGCCAGGGACTCGAATTTTCCCTGGTTGGCCAGAACCTGCTGGATAACCACCACAAGGAATATTTGTCTGACTTCATCGCCACGCAACCCACCGAGGTTGAACGCAGTATATTTCTCAAGGGTACGTGGGAATTCTAATCGTGCTTTCGCGTGTCCTGCAGGTAATACGACAAATCCGTGTCGCCAGTCGTCGCATAGACTGGCATCGCATCTGCATTCCGGCAGTAACAGTAACATTGCTGTTCTGCAACCCGGTATTCAGCAGGGCGGATGACATTCTGGCCAGCGAATACCGCATAAAGGCCGCCTTCCTCTATAACTTCTCTCGTTTTACTTCCTGGCCGGATGAAGTCACCAGCCAGACAGATGACTTCCGCCTTTGCGTGCTGGGAATCGACCCGTTTGGCGAAGCAATTGATGCGCTGTCCGGCAAGCCTGTCCACAACAAGACGGCCAGCATCCACAAACTGGATTCCATGGCCACGGCCGCTTACTGCCATATGGTTTTCGTCAGCGCCTCCGAGTCCGGCCGGCTTGACGAGGTATTGACGCAGTTGCAGCACGAGCCTGTACTGACTATCAGCGATATTGACAGTTTTACTGCCCGTGGCGGAATCATTCAGCTCAAGCTGGTTAATGGCAAGGTCCGGTTTGATATCAATATTGATGCCGCCAGACGTGCCGGACTTGATATCAGCTCAAAACTGTTGTCCCTGGCAACGATTGCCCGTGATGAGGAAGGGGGAAGGACCCCATGAAACGTTTCCCGGATCTGTCAATACGACACAAGCTGATACTGATAATCATGATAATCAGTACAGTCTCTCTTGTGCTTGCCAGTACAGCATTTATAACGACCGACCGCGTCAAGACACGTGACGCCGTCAGCAAGAACCTCAGCACCATGGCCGAGATCATTGCCGCGCACAATGGCGCTGCCATTCTGTTTGGTGATGCGGGTGCTGCTGAAGAAACGCTGCGCTTCCTGGATCGCCATGCGCATATTGAAGCTGTAGGTATCTATGACACCAACGCCGAGATATTCGCCACATACCGGAAACCGGGATTCATCCGGCCGCTACCGGACCCGGACATGCAACCCGAGAATATCCTGTTCTGGGATGACTACGTGGAAATTTACAGGCGTGTCAACTATGAAGGCGATGCAATCGGTTATGTCTATATCCGTTCGGATCTGGATGAAGTCGAACAACATCTGATCTGGTACCTCGTTATTGTCGGCATCGTATTTGTTACGTCTCTGCTGGTTGCCCTCATGCTTGGCGCCAGGATGCAGCACATTATCACTGCCCCCCTGCTGCGCCTGTCGGACATTGCCAGGAAGATAACTACTAACAAGAATTATTCATTGCGCGCGACCTGTGTTACGCAGGACGAACTCGGCCACCTGGTAACTGATTTCAATGGCATGCTCGAGGAAATCCAGACACGCGATAATGAACTCAAGCTGCATCACCTTGAACTCGAGAACCGCGTTGCACAGCGCACCGAGGAACTCGAGGCTGCCAACGAGGAACTCCAGTCTGCCAAGGTGCAGGCCGAGTCGGTAGCAACCCGCATGCAGTATCATGCCCACCATGATTCACTGACCGGCCTGCCGAATCGCATCCTGCTGAACGACCGCCTCAACACGGCCATGTCGCATGCGCGCCGTGAACAGGGTATCCTGGCCTTGCTGTTCCTCGACCTTGATCGCTTCAAGATTATTAACGACTCGCTGGGGCATGCCGTTGGCGACCGTTTGCTGCGCGTGGTCGCACGCCGTCTGAAGAACTGTATCCGCGACGAGGATACGGTGGCGCGTCTTGGTGGCGACGAGTTCATGGTGCTATTGCCATCAATCAGTGGTTCATCCGACGCCGGCAAAATCGGCAACAAGATCATTGATACACTGCTCCAGCCGGTGTCATGCAACGGGCATGAACTGCATATTACGACCAGTATCGGCGTCAGCCTGTACCCCTATGACGGCACTGATTCCGAGACACTCATAAAGAATGCCGACATCAGTATGTACCGCGCCAAGGAGTCGGGCCGCAACAAACTGATTTACTACACAGCGGAAATGAATGCCGAGTCACGCCGCCAACTGGCACTTGAAATCAATTTACGCAGTGCGCTTGAGCGTAACGAACTAAAACTGGTCTACCAGCCCAAGGTCGATATATCGAAGAACATTATCGTTGGTGCCGAGGCATTGTTACGCTGGGATCATCCGACCATGGGTGTAGTCAGACCGGCAGACTTTATCCCGATAGCCGAGGACAGTGGCCTGATCGTTCTCATCGGCGAGTGGGCGCTGCGCACAGCCTTTATCCAGCTGAAGAACTGGCACCGTGAAGGCTTTGATGAACTGAAAATAGCTGTCAATCTGTCCTCGGCACAACTGTCCCGTTCCGGTCTGGCCGAGGTTGTTGAAAGCGCACTATCCGACTCACAACTTGATGCAACGATGACAGAGCTTGAAATCACGGAGAACGTGGTCATGCGGAACATCGACTCCGCCATCGCCACGCTGGAACGCCTGAAAGACATGGGCATGTCGGTAACCATGGATGACTTCGGTACCGGCTACTCGTCACTGGGCTACCTGCAGCGCCTGCCCATTGACACTGTCAAGATTGACCAGTCATTCGTTCGTGACATCCCCGACAAGAAGGAAGGCGTATCAATCGCCAAGGCCATTATTGCCATGGCACAGAGTCTCAACCTCAACCTCGTCGCCGAAGGTGTCGAGAACGTCAGGCAGTTGAACTTCTTCAGGAAGCAGGGTGTACAGATCGTCCAGGGTTACCTGTTTAGCAAGCCGGTACCGGCAGAGGAATTCAGCAAGCTGCTGGAGGCGCAATCTGCACCGGGTGCTGTCAAACTCGTTCAGTAAAGTGTTTCAGGCCTATTCGGTGATGCGTCGAGTTCCCAGGGATTATAAACGCTACCGGAAGGCAGCACCTGCTCTGAATTGGAAACAGGTTCATGGTACGGCAGCGCCGGATACGGACTGATCACCGGTGGTGGCACCCAGGCACCTGGCGGCGGATAGTAGCGGGACTGCGCATACGCACTGCCCCTGCTCTTGCTGCCGAATGAGAAACAGAAAAACGCCTGTGCCGAGGTGCTCCACAGAAACAGGCCTCCAACCAGCAAGGCCATGACTGCCTGATATACAGGTCTGTTTTTCATGTATCGCCTACATCATCCGGTATGGCTCTTCATCCGACAGGTTAAGAATGCTACTGACCATGCTGATGGCTGCATCGGTAAATGCACCGACCTCCCGCCAATCGGCAGAACTCCCGATCACCTCCTCACCATCCCGCATAATCAGGCGCATATCATAGCCCTCGCTGTCAGGTGAGCGGTTGCGTTCAGCCGTCAGATAAATGCCGGGCTCGGAATCAGCACCCTGCACCACGGCCATGATGTAACCATAGTCCCTGTCATCGTTACTTTCAATCTCACCCAGCACGATAAGAGTAAATTCACCCAGCTTGTAACGTCGCTTGGGGATAGCGGTGACGATGTCCGGCTTGTTCATGTGTCTTGCCTCTGCGAAACGGGTGCTGTTAACAATCTTCCTGCAGGAGTGGCTTCAGATCGGTAGCCCGGATGGAGCGCAGTGAAATCCGGGGCAAACACGACATATTCCCGGATTCCGGCCCCCGGGCTACGCTGTATCCGGAATGCCTGACGCAGGCTGCAAGGACCTGCCGGTACGCAGCAACGCCGGCAGCAGCAACAACGTGAAGGCGGCACTCACCAGCATACCACCAACAATGACGCAGGCCAGGCCGCGATAGAGTTCGGTACCCGCTCCCGGCACCAGTAACAACGGCAACATGCCGAACACACTGGTCAGGGTTGTCATCAGGATCGGCCGCAAGCGCAAGCGCACTGCCTGTTCAATTGCATCACGCCGTGCCATACCGGCACGCTCTGCGGCACGTGTCTGGTAGACCAGCAGGATGGCGTTATTGACCACCAGGCCAAGCAGGATAATAAAACCGATCATGGTCAGCAGATCCATGGGCTGAAAGGTCACCACGTTCAGCAGTTGCAGCGCCACTACACTGCCGACAGTTGCCAGCGGCAGCACCAGCAACACCAGCAGGCTGTCACGGAATGACCGGAACAAGGCGCTCATCAGCAGGTAGAGAATAATTACTGCAAACACGAAACTGCCACTCATATTCACCAGCGCCAGCTCGAGCTTGTCAGCGGCACCGGTGTACAGCACATCACCGTCAGCCGGCAGTTCATTGCGTACCAGTGGCTCGATCCTGTCTTTCAATACTTCAATGGTCTCTTCCAGTGACACCCCCTCGGGTGGTGTAATCTGCAGGGTAATGGTGCGGCGCCGGTCAATACGACGCAGCTGGTCGGGGCCGGCGATACGCACCAGGTCCACCAGTTCGCCAACCGGCAGGATGCCGGACTTCGGCGTCATCATCGGTATGACTTCAAGCTCTTCCGGGGTGGTCCACTCGGTGGCACGCACTATGATGTCGAGGGTTTCCTCACCATCGAAATATTCACCAACGAACAGGCCATTGCCCAGTGCCCGCACCACTTTTGCAAGCGTGGCGCGGTCCCAGCCGGCCTCGGCAATTCGGCGTTCATTCGGCACCAGTCGCAGTTCCGGCTCAGCCAGTTCCAGTCCGGGTAATGGCCGGACGCGCGCATCCGGCCATATCTCGAGAACCGCCTGTTCGCCGATACGGCCGGCCACCAGCAGGCGGTCAAGATTGCGCGATTGCAGGTTCATTTCGACAACGCGGCCACCCCGGCCGCCAAACAGCGAGCGTTGCTGTGCAAACCCGCGGGTATCCGGGAAACCCTGGATCACCTCATTCACGACCGGCACCAGTTCCTTGATGCGCGAGGCATCCATCGCCCGTACCCCCATAAACACGCCGCCACGATAGGCAACAAAGAAGTAGTGCTGGATGACCGGTTCCTTCTCACCCGTGACATAGGGCTTAAGCCGTTTTGCGATCACCTTCCCCATCTCCTGTTCGACATAATCGAGGTTCATGCCGGGCGGTGACTGGATAAAGGTAAAGACGAGATTGCGGTTACCATCCGGCAGATAGTCGGCATCGGGTTTCAGGACGACCGTCAGCAATACCGGCAGAACCACCAACACCCCGATGAGTGTCAGCCGGCGACTGCGATCATCTGTCAGCGACATGATGCGGGTGGTGATGCCGTCCCACCAGGCCGTGTGCGGATCATCGCTGCTGACCCGTTGCAACCAGTGTTTACTCAGTGTCGGCAGCACCAGCAAGGCGACCAGCATGGATGCCACCACGGCAAAGGCAATCGACAATGCCAGGTCCGCGAACAGTTGCCCGGCCTCGTCCGGTAAAAACACCACCGGCAGGAAGATTGCGACCGTGGTTACCGTGGAGGCAATCAATGCGCCCTGCACCTGGGTTGAGCCATTCAGGGCCGCTTCATCACGCGCCATGCCAGTCTCGCGCAGACGCACGATGTTTTCCAGCACCACGATTGAAGCATCCAGCACCATACCAACCGCAAAGGCCAGCCCGGCAATAGAGATAACGTTGATGGTATGCCCGGTGGCATGCAGGATGATAAAGGAGAAAATAAGCGATACCGGAATGGAAAACGCCACCAGTAAAGTCGCCCGGAAACGCCGCAGGAACCACCACAATACGGCAATCGCCAGCATGATACCCAACATCAGGTTACTGCCGAGCATCTGCAGCGAACGGTAGATATACACGGTCTCGTCGTAAACCTGCTCGATCGACAGACCGGCACGGTCCAGTGACCCGGTACGCAGTTCCTCCACCGCCTGTTGCAGGCCATGCATCACCTCAAGCACATTGACGCCACTCTCGCGGTGGGCATTGACGGCAATGGCATTGCCATCCTTGTTGATAACGAAGCTTTCGCGATCTGCGTAGTCGATCTTTATATCGGCAATATCCGCCAGGTAAACCGGCCGGCCATCACGCCAGTCGAGCACCAGCTCACCCAGTTCGCCAACATCATAGGCACCGGTATAACGTACCGTGTAGCGACGTTTGCCAACATCGACGCTGCCGGCAGAGATATCATCATTGCCACCGGCCAGGCGTGCCACCACCGGCAGTTCGACACCACGGCTGGCGGCCTTGTAGGGATCAAAGGTGATGCGGACCTCGCGTTCCTGTCCGCCGCGCAACTCCGAGCGCGCCACACCGGGTACACGCTCGAATCGCGTCTGCACGACTTCCTCGATGTAATCCCGGTAGGACTCGATTTTGCGGCTGTTTTCCGGTCTGGCGCGAATGATGAACCAGGCAACGGCCCGGCTGCGGACCCCGACGGTACTGAGCACGGGCTCGTCGGCATCGTCCGGATAACTGCTGACACGGTTAAGGCGGTTCAATACCTCGATCAGGCCACGTTCCAGGTTGGTATCAACGGCAAAGGTCACCGTGACCCTGGCACGGCCACGCTGGGCGTTGGACTCAAGCTCGGTCATACCCGGCAGACCACGCAATACCTTCTCCTGTGGCTCGATGATCTCCGCCTCGACCTCTTCCGGTGCTGCGGCACGCCAGCTGGTATTGATGGTAATGGTCGGACGTTCGATCTCGGGGGTTAGCTGGATGGGCAGACGTGACAGGCTGACAAGGCCAAACAGGATAACCAGTAACACTGCCACCAGGGCGGCAATATGGTTTTCCAGCATGTACCGGGGCAGACTCATGTGCCCGGCACTGACTCCGACATCTCGACTGTCTCGCCATCACGCAGACGTTCGTTGCCGCGTATCACGATCCGGTCACCGGGTTTAATATCACCGGACACCTCGATGTAGTCACCATCGGCGATACCGGTCGTGACACCGACCTGTTCGGCCGTGTTATCGCCTTTAACCCGGAATACCGTGATGCCACCACGACGCAATACCAGCGCATCACGCGGCACCACGATTGCAGTCCGCGATGCCGCGGTCGGAATGGAGAGTCGCACGCTCTGCCCGGCCGACCAGCCGGATGCCTCGAATGTCAGGCGTAGTTCGTAAAGCCGGGACAGCTGGTTGCCTACCGGCACCAGGGTGCGAACCTGGCCGCTACCTTCGGTACCGTTGGCAACGAAGCCAAGGGTCATGCCTTCGGTCACATGCGGCAGCATGGCAACCGGGATCCAGGCCTGTACCTCCAGTGAAGTGGTATCGACCAGCCTGACCACCGCGGTACCGGTATCGGCCCATTCACCGGCCTGGATAAAACGCTCGGACACGACCCCGTCAAATGGCGCCTTGATGGCAGCACGGTCAAGCTTCTCGCGCGATTGCCGGGTACGGGCGCTGGCGGCCTTGAACTCGCTGCGGGCAACGGCCAGGTCACGCCTGACCTGGTCGAGCCGGCTTTTTGCAGCATGATTTTTCTCGGCCAGTTTTTCCAGCCGTTTCAGTTCCGCACGGTTAAACCCGACACTGGCCTGTGCTCGCGCCACGCTGGCCTCGTTCTCGGTGATGTCATCCCTGACCAGAGTGGCGTCGAGTCGGGTAGCCGGCTCGCCCATGGCAAGCCGGGTGCCCACTTCGGCGACCCAGACGACCTGGCCCTCGACTTGTGCTGCCAAGCGGGTATCGTTGCGGCTGATCAGGGTACCGGCAACCTGCTGGGTTGGCGTCAGGGTACGGCTCTCCGCCCGGCTGACCACAACCGGTTTGCCGAGGTCCTGCGCCAGCACGACAGCACTTGCCGACAGCCCGAGCAACAGGCACAAGGCCTTCAGGCAAGCAGTTGTCAAAACAGCCCTTGAGTTCAGCAAGTCGGTCCCCTCGTTCAACAGCAGCGACACCGAGTGAGACCTGAAGGCCGCAACCCGGTTCAATTCATCATTATATGGAGTGTAAACGGCTCACCCGGCCGGGTGAAGGGCAACAGCCAGGCGGCGTGGAAGCCAGGTTCCGGGGAAAGTCTGAATAATTCAGTTATCGTCATCCCCGTGAAGCATGTCCCCGCGCAGGTGGTGAGCGGAAATCCACAGAAAGCCTTGAATTAAAGCAGCTGGAATCCGATTCTCCGCTTCGCGCAGCCAGCCAGGACGGCAGTACATACGCCAAGTGGCGGTTTTGTTGCAGAAACCACTTGAGAGTCAATCTTTGCGCACTGACTCCCGCCAGGCGAAGGAACAATCCAGATGGGTACGGACCGCGATCAATCCGCTCAGACCGTCTTCAACCATGATGTCGACCGGCCGGCGACGGCGCAACCGTTTACAGGGTTGCTTCAGCCATAACAGACCGATACTGGCGTTACGGGGAAACGTCGTGCGCAAGGCATCAGCGATACCCAGCAGATGTTCAACGCACTTCAGCACATTCGGATCATCAGGCAATGGCGTATCTTCGTGATACCGACGCAGCATGCGGGTCGGGGTCCCCGCCGGCAATGCCAGCAGATTCACCTGGTCCGAGGCTTTGATACCCCAGTCGTCCAGCATGTTTACCACCATGCGGCCCAGTTCTACCCGGTCGTCATGTGTCAATTGGCTCATTGTAAAGTAACGCCCATATAATCCGGTAATGCAGGTGCAGCATTATAGTGCTCTATCCATGTGATAATTGCGAATCCGTAATTATCACATGGATAGAGCACTAGCATGCTGTATATATAGTGAAGCGCCTGAGCAGCGCACAAACAGGAAACAGCACAATAACCCTGCATCCATTC
>JBDLJX010000033.1:0-26065 GCA_039714155.1 Pseudomonadota bacterium
CTTCCTCGGGGTAGTCATCGAAGACCTGCAAAAAAACACCTGACTACATCCGTGCCTTGGCTTCTTCTCCCGGGTTTGGCAGTCCGGCAACCCGCCAGGCTTCCCTGGGATTATGAAAGAGCTCACGCACACAATGCCGTTCAAGGTGAATGACCCGGCACACATGATTCATCACTGGCAACGTACCGAACTTCAGGTAATGTTCCCTCAGATAATCGATGATTTTCCAGTGTTTCAGCGCCAGGGTTCACAAGCCGTCGGCGTCAGCAATCTCGATAGCCAATTCCGGTGGCAATCTCATTGCCGCGGGCTATACCAGTCACCCGTAGCAGCCTAAATAACAATTCGCCACACACAGGCGGTGGATAGAGTTTTTGGTAGGGACAACGTCGTTCGTTAACCGCTTACAAACCAGGCGCGCATCTGAAGTTCTGATCAAGTATATTCCAACAGGTCATCAAGCATCGCCCTGATAAGCAATTCACCCTTTTCTTTTGATGCAAGACGTGGGTCACCGTAAACACCGCTTGGAGAATAGTTTGGATCAGCTGGGTTTGTACGATTCAGTGGCCCCTGCTCTAGCCTGCGAGTACAGGCAACGGCCTCGTCCATACAAACCTTGTGTGGGGCAATGGCCAGCATGATTGAAGTTTCGATCTCATCAGCGTGACTGCCATTGGGTTGTTCTTCAATTTGTGTGATAACTGATCGCACCCTGGACCCATCGTAGACATTCGCAAGCTGGATCTTGCCAGGTTCAAAGGTGCGTTCGATTGCAGCTTGCAATGGGGGAATCGTACTGATGCCGGTATTTACAACCAGAATCTTTCGTCTCGCAACACACAGGATGTCGTCGAGAATTTCTACAATCGAATTTTCAAAAGTCTTGCATGACAGACTGCAACTTCCTGGATAATCCGTGAAGGCTGGATAATAACCGTAACTGACTGAAGGCCACACTACCACCAGGCATTTTTCAGCAAGACTTTTGCATAACCACTGAGCCTGTAATAAATCGGTGTTCATCGGCAGATGCAGACCGTGCTCCTTGCATGCCGCACTTACAGGAAGTATAGCTATCCCTCCTGCCTCAAGCGCTTTATGTACTTCCTGCCAGTTGGCTTCAGCTACAAAGAGACCTTGCATGAAAGTTCATCGCAACCACATCAATTACAACACCTTGTTGCCTTTCACAGTTTAGATGAAAAGTTTGCGAATGCACGGCTCATTCGCCTGCTGTGATCTTTATCCCGCAAAACAACCCGTCTGCTGCCCAATCCCTGAACCAGTTTTCAAGTGAGCATGCCAAGCCATCAGTATCAGATACTGACATACATGACTCCAATGCTTCTCGCAATGACTTTCCCTGTTTAAGGGATGAGAGCAGTGCATACCGCTGTGGTTCAAGATCGACTCGCCAGGGTTTGTAGTTGCTGCGATATACAGCAATATAGGTTTTAGCAGGTAATGGGATGTCCATGTGTCGATCTTCTCGTACCGCAGTGATGTAATTGTTTACGGGATAATCAAGCTCGAGTAGTCGCAATGCAGGGATTATCTGCAGATGAATATCGCCCAACCCCTCCACTGAGAGAGAACCCAGATCATCAATAGTGACAGGTTCGGCATAACTCTCATCGAAAACATCTTCCATCGCACGTTCTACCCTGGCCACTGCCGCTATGAATTCCCGATGAGGTAGATCGCGTACCTCCTCCTCAATGTAGCCGGCAAACCTGCTGCTCAGATGATTCAAGGTGTAACTCGTTGAAGGGTGCCTTTCGAGATAGTCTTTGACTACAACTGTGAACTGTTCCGGACCCAACAGGTGGTGCACGGTGGGAAACTCGTCAACCAGAATGTCAATCAACCGCCAATAGTACATGTTGGCGTAAATCGACAAGCGCTCTTCAGCAGTGAGGCTCTTTGAAGGCAACACCAGCTCATCCAATGCCTCAATGCTCGTCGGAATGCATTTTTGTGCCTCTGCGCTTTGCAAACCGGCTTCAGCACCATCGGGATGCGTGAAAACCGCTTGCATCCAGCGCTCCATACGCTCAAGGTCTGAAGACATATCAGGCACTGGCAACCTCAACTTCATCGCGGTACCGCGCTGCCTTTAAAACTTCCGCATGGACTTCTTCAAAAGGCGGGATATGGGCATCCCACTCCAGTAAAGTTGCGCGCCCGCCGGCTATGCGGTGTACCTCAGCGTAAAGTTCCCATACTTCATCGATGACCCGGCCATCATGTGTATCGATGCAATGGGTACCTTTATCTGTATGGCCGGCAATATGAATTTGCACCACACGATCATAGGGAATTCCATTAATATAATCATAGGGATCGAGATCATGATTCCTGCAGGTAACATAAACATTGTTAACATCCAGCAATAACCCGCAGTCTGCATCTTCGGCCATGCGCTGCAAAAATACTTCCTCGGGCATCGTCGAGCTGGCAAACGTCAGATAAGTGGATGGATTTTCCAGAATCAAGGGGCGTTCGAGAAAGTCCTGTACAACGCGGATACGCTCCACGAGAAATCCCAGTGTCTTTTCATTGTAGGGAATCGGATACAAGTCATGCCCATTACGACCTGCGACTCCGGTCCAGCACACATGATCACCCAGCCATACTGCATTGACCCGTTCCGCCAATGTCTTTAGCTTTGATAAATACTCAAAGTTGATCGAATCCGTGCTCCCGATGGACATCGACACACCGTGCATCACAATAGGATAGCGCTCTGCAATCTGATCAAGGATATATAAGGGGCGGCCTTCGGTGTCCATGAAATTTTCTGACATAATCTCAAACCAGTCCACCACCGGCCAGTTCTCCAGGATATGATTAAAATGCCTGGTACGCAGGCCAATTCCAAGGCCGAGATCGGGGAGGTTCCATCGATTGGGAATTCTCATGGCTTGCACCCAACCGCCACGACCTAAACAGGCCTGGCGATTAATAATATTTATTCCCTCCAGAGGGCATTGAGCCCTCTGGAGATCTCCACTAACTGACTTAACCTTCCTTTATGGGTACGGCACAGCCGCCTTTACCCTTGCAAGAGTTTTTACCGGCACAACTATTGTCACCAGATTTGCATCCACCCTGGCCTTTGCACTCGTTCAGACCCTTGCAATCGTGTCTGGCGCTTGTGGCACAACCTCCATGGCCTTTACACGAATTCTTCCCGGCACAACCCGCGTCACCGGTCTTGCATCCGCCTTGGCCTTTGCATGCATTCATGCCCTTGCAGGCATGCTTATCACCCCCGGCATACGCAACACCGGCATATGATGATGTAAGTTGAGCACCCGCAAGCAGGCCACCGATCGAGGCCAGCATTATCTTGTTGAAATTACGTCGATTTATCTTCTTCATGATGAGTCGCCTCTTCCCAAATGCTTGAATGGGTTTCTCTTATCCCTGCCCAACAGATAAAGTATTTCTCAGCAAGGACACTTAAAACAAATAGCACCTCACTAATAAAAGTCAAGCACCGTCAGCGTTCCGCTTCTTTGTGACTACTGCCTCCGTAAAACGGATATCATTTCCTCATCTGAATACTGCTAAATGTTATGAGAGTTTCAGACGCCTGGGCACAAATAGCCCTAATCCAACCACAGAGCTTAGGTACCACGCCACTTTGATGGCTGGCCTCGAATTAACAGTATTTCTAACCAGGCAGGTTCAAAAGGAGGCACAATTTCAACAGGGAACGCCAGGCGATCAGCGCCAGGATTTGACATCAATGTCACTGGATATTCTGATTTCCGTAACCACGCAGTATTCCTTAGGAGGCAGTGCTCGCTACTATACGCTGCATAAGTACATGATTAACATGCGTAGGTTGATCTGAGTCTGCAAAACCCGACATACACAGAAATATTGTCGGTTTTATTGATCCAGCAGGCTGACTACCTGGTTGATAGTCTTTTTCAATGCAGTCTTGGTAAAGTTGGCCTTGCCCATGACCATCATGCCGGCCATGGTGGTTCCAATCGTGGTCGCAGTACTACCCACATCCAGGTCTTTCGATAATTCACCGGCTTTCTTTGCCCTGGAAAGTCGCACCTGCAGAGCTTTTTTCAGGTCCTGTATGGTCTGCTGCAGCGAGGCCTGTGACTGTTCGTCATGCTGCCCACTCTCCAGCACAGAGAGCACCACCAGGCAACCGCCCGGGTTGTCTTCATCAAAATGGATATCGAGTGCGGCATTCAGCAGGCGTCGCGTGCCTTCCTTGATATTCGGTGCACTGTCCATGTCAGTAAACAACGCCGACATGACGGATTCCTTGTAACAGGCCATCACCCGCTCGAATATCTCGCGCTTGTTACCGAATGCGTTATAGATACTGGTTCGGTTGAGCCCCAAGGCTGCCTCGAGATCCTGGATCGAGGTGCCCTCATAGCCCTTTTCCCAGAACACCAGCATGGCAGACACAAGTGCCTGTCTCTCATCGAATTGTTTCGTTCTCGCCATATCACGCTCTATACGCTGTCAGGGTATATTTTATACCATTCGGTACATTATTGCTTGACAGCATTATTATTATCGCATATAAATGTTTTGTACCGTTCGGTATAGTATTAGCCAAAAGGAGACTGCCGTGACCGATGTTACTGAAATACTTGACGCCCGCGGACTGAATTGTCCGTTGCCCATCCTGAAGACCCGCAAAGCCATCGATAGACTCAGTGCCGGCGAGGTACTTGAGGTCATTTCAAGCGACCCGGGGTCTGTGAAAGACATGGCCACATTCTGCAATGAGACGGGGAACCACCTGGTATCCAGTAGTGAGTCCGTAGACGGTTACGTGTTTCTTATTGCAAAGACATGAACCGGCCGCGAACACACCACGGAAAACAGTGATGAGTAATATAAATCTGATTGCAACGGAAGGCAACGATCCGGCAATCACGTGTCTCGCGGATGATACGGTCACTGACATGAATGGCAATCCGTTGTCAGCCCGTTCATATAGCACGAACTGGCCAATTACTGATTTCGAAACTTTCAGGAGAAACCTAATGACTGAATTCATTTCAAAATACGGGCCCTGGGCACTGATAACCGGTGCCAATGCCGGGATCGGCAAGGCCATTGCAAATGAGCTTGCCTCCAGAGGTATTAATATCATTGGTGTCGCACGACGCCGGGAATTGCTGGACCAGCTGCAGGAGGAACTGGAGGAAAAACACGGAATTGAGGTACGAACGATCCCGGCTGACCTAACTGATCCGGAAACTATCAACAAAATCGTACTGGTCACATGTGACCTGGAAATCGGGCTTGTGGTACCAAACGCTGGCGTTGAAGTCAGTGGCGAGTTCATTAATACATCCCTGGAAGAGAATGATCAAATGATCCGACTGAACGTGCAAGCGCCCATGCAACTGGCGAAAACGTTCGGTGCAAAAATGGCCCGGCGCGGACGTGGCGGCATTCTGTTTATTTCCAGCCTGGTTGGCTATCAGGGTGTTCCCTTGTTAGCGAATTATGCGGCCACAAAGGCCTACATTCTGACATTGGGTGAAGCACTGAATACGGAAATGAAGAAATACGGCGTTGATGTAACAGTGTTATCGCCGGGGCTGACGGTGACAGATATGTCGACCAACATGCCGTTTGATTTCTCAATGATTCCCATGTTTTTCCAACAACCGGAGCAGGTTGCCGTAACAGGCGTCAAGGCTCTTGGCAACAAGGCAACCGTGGTTCCGGGTTTGCTAAACAAGTTCTATGCATGGGAAAACCGGTTTATTCCACGTTCCATGCCGGTACGTCTGTTTGGAATTCTTATGAGGCGTGCTTTCACGAATAACCCTGAAGTGAAACAGGCAACTGCACAGTCACAGGCAAGTTAATGTATTGACCGAGGAGCATGCCATGAACACTGAAATATCCAGTACTGATCGTATCGCCCGGTGGATTGCCGATGCCGTCGTACGGCGCCGCTGGAAAATCATCCTGCTGTCGCTGGCGCTGGTTGCCCTGACTGGAAACGGTGGCCGCTACCTGGAATTTTCCAACAATTACCGGGTGTTCTTCAGCCCGGATAACCCGGAGCTGCTGGCGTTCGAGGATTTTCAGCAGACCTACACCAAGAACGACAATATACTGTTCGTCCTGCAGTCGGCCGATGGCAAGGTGTTCAGCCCACGGACTGCTGCGGCTATCGAGCAGTTAACCGAACAGGCCTGGCAAATCCCGTATGCAACGCGCGTTGACTCCGTCAGCAACTTTCAGCACAGCTGGGCAAATGGCGATGAACTGACTGTGGACAACCTGTACCGTGATGGTGCAGCACTGTCACAGGCAGAACTGGATGACCGGAAGGCCATTGCACTGAACGAACCTCTACTCAACGGTGCCCTGATTGCACCGGATGCCGGAACGACCGGCATCAATGTTACGTTGAATTTTCCCGAGCAGAGTCTGACCGAGCTGCCGGAAGCCATCGGCAAGGCACGTGAACTGGCTGGCGGAATTGAGCAGGCATTCCCGGATATAACTGTGGCCATTACCGGAATCTCGGCGTTGAACAATGCCTTTGCCGCCGCTGGCCAGACCGATGCCATGACATTGATCCCGTCCATGTACCTGGTGCTGATCCTCGTCACGCTGATCACGCTGCGCAGTATTGCGGCCACATTCTCCACGGTAACGGTGATTGCCTTCTCAACCGTGACCGCAATGGGACTGGCAGGCTACCTGGGCATTGCGCTGGACCCGATCGGCATGACCTCGACCATAGTGATCCTGACACTGGCAATTGCGGACAGCGTGCACATCCTGGTCACGATGCTGGACCAGATGCGTGACGGCAAGGACAAACTCACAGGCCTGAAGGAGAGCGTGCGCATCAATTTCATGGCCGTCACTATTACCAGCATCACCACCATCATCGGTTTCCTGAGCCTGAACTTCTCGGATTCACCGCCGTTCTGGTATCTGGGTAATATCACCGCTATGGGGATTGCCGCAGCGTGGCTGTTTTCACTGACCTTGCTGCCGGCACTTATTGCCGTACTGCCGATCCATGTAAAGCAGCGCACACCCAGGCAATCCGAAGCAGCACCGTTCATGGTGCGCCTGGCCCGGTTTATTACTGCGCACCACCGGCCGGTGCTGGTGATCAGTACGGTGATTGCGGTCACTTTTGTATCGCTATTGCCACGCATCGAGTTCAACGATCAGTGGGTGCAGTATTTCGATCATCGCATCGAGTTCCGTGCTAATGCCGAATTCGCCATGGACAATCTCACAGGGCTTTACCTGATCGAGTATTCGGTGCCTTCCGGCGAATCGGGTGGTATCAGCAACCCGGGGTATCTGCAAAAACTTGATCAGTTCACTGCCTGGTTGCGTGAACAGCCGGAGGTCATCCACGTCTACAGTTACGCGGATATCATCAAGCGGTTAAACAAAAACATGCATGCCGATGACGAATCCTGGTACCGCCTTACTAAAGACCGCAACCTGGCTGCACAATACCTGCTGCTCTATGAGCTGTCCCTGCCCTACGGCCTGGATCTCAACGACCGTATCAGCGTGGACAAGGCAGCCACCCGAGTTTCCGTAACTGTTGATGAACTCTCGACAGTCGAAGTCCGGCAGTTCCTGGAAAAATCACAGGGCTGGCTGCAGGCCAATACACCCCAGGCCATGTGGACGATACCGACCGGTGCTACCGTGATGTTCTCCTACATCTCGCAACGTAATATCGAAAGCATGTTGCACGGCAATGGGATTGCCGTCGCTGGAATTGCACTGATCCTGATCCTGAGCCTGCGCAGCCTGTCACTCGGGACACTCAGCCTGGTGCCGAATCTTGTGCCCATACTGATGACCTTTGGTGCATGGGCCTTCCTCGTTGGCAAGGTTGGAATGGGCGCCGCCACGGTATCGGCGACCTCGCTGGGCATTATCGTGGACAACACCGTACATTTCCTGACCAAATATGTACGTGCCCGACGTGAGATGGGTGCAGACCGCCCGTATGCAATCGAATATGCCTTCCGGACTGTCGGCTGGGCTGTTGCCGTCAACGCCGTGATCCTGATGTTTGGCTTCTCTATGCTGGCTACATCCAGCTTCAAGGTCAACGCTGAGATGGGCATGCTCACTGCCATGGCTGTCCTGATTGCGTTACTGGTTGATTTTTTCCTGTTACCCGCATTGTTAATGATCGGTTATCGAAAAGAGGAGGTGCACTATGAGCATGGTCCTGCAGCACAAACTGCGTAAGGCACTAAACACAGGCCTGCTGGTCGTGATGTCGATTGCATCACAGGCAGCTCTCAGCCTGTCATTGGAAGAGCAGGGTTTTGAAATTGCTGCACACAGTGACCGCAGCGACCGCGGCTTCAGCGACAGCCGCGTGGAACTGAAAATGATCCTGCGCAATGCCGCCGGCAAGGAGGCCACACGGAAACTGACAATAACAACGCTTGAAATTCCGGATGAGTCAGTGGGCGATAAAAGCCTGATTATATTTCACACCCCGCCAGACATCGACGGGACGGCGTTACTGTCCCATGCACAGATTCTGGAACCGGATGCCCAGTGGCTGTACCTGCCGTCGCTAAAACGTACCAAACGCATCTCGTCGGTGAATAAATCCGGGCCCTTTGTTGGCAGTGAGTTTGCCTTCGAGGACCTGACTGCACTGGAACTGAACAAGTACGACTATAAATACTTGCGTTCCGAACCATGCGGTGCACTGCAGTGCGATATCGTCGAACGCTATCCCCTGTACCAGCATTCCGGTTACTCAAAGCAGATCATCTGGGTCGACCAGGATGTCTATCAGATCAGGAAGACAGAGTTCTACGACCGCCGTGGCGACTTGCTGAAAACCCTGGAGATGAACGAATACCGTGTATACACCGATAAATTCTGGCGTCCACACCATTTCTCGATGGTGAACCACCAGACGGGCAAGAGTACAGAGCTGCTCTACTCAGATTACAATTTCGGGAACGATCTGAATAACAGGGACTTTATCAAGAACGTCTTGAAACGTACCCGTTAAATTTACTATCGGGCATTTGTGACGGCGCGCAAGGCAAAAGCTGTTGCTGCCAGACTCATCGAAGACACGAAGCACAATCAGGCGGTTGTCTTGCTGGAATATCTTTCGAGGAGAGATCCCGAGCTATTCCAGTCGTAACTGCCGTCAGTCCGATTGTGAAGATGAGCGACTCATGCGCCTGAACCGCCCCGGCGGCACGCCGATCACACTGCGAAAGGCCTTTCGAAACGCCACTTCGGATGTATATCCGCAACGTTCAGCAATCGTTGCGATTGAAAGCCCGGTAGTCTGCAATAAGTCCACCGCCTCCTGCATGCGCCATTCCGTCAGATAGCGCATGGGGGTCATACCAACGAGTTGTTTGAAACGCCCGGCAAAGGCCGAACGACTCATGGCAATCTCCTTTGCCAGCGTTTCGAGCGTCCACCCGGCAGCTGCCTCGGCGTGAATCAAGTTCAACGCACGGCCAATCTTCGGGTCAGACAATGCGCAGAGCAGGCCGTGATCCAGACCGCGTTGCATTTCCGCTCGCAATACGTGAATGAACAGCACATAGGCAAGCTGATTGATCGCAGCGTCCACGCCCGGGCCCGCGTTCTCCAGTTCGCTGATCATCAACTGAATCAGCGAGGGCGTACCCATCACACGGCCCGCCTCCTGGAGATCCAGGACAATGATATCGGGTAGCCCGTCGAGTAACGGCCAGGCTGCCTTGCTTTGAAACTCGAAGAACCCGCACAGCATGCTGGTGACGGGGCCTTCCGCTTCCGGATCTACCGGCTGGTTGATCAGTGAGGCCGGCGGCGGCACGTCACAGCTGGCGATCGTGTGGTGTGCATCGTGCGGAAAGACGACCAGGTCTCCGGTGCTCAGCAGGCGTGGCTCTTCCGTGTCACCGGTATGCAGCCAACCCCTCCCCCGCCCAACCAGGTGAAAGGGCACCTTGCGGTGACCCGAGGTATCCACCGCCCAGGTGCCGCAGAAATCCGCGTGCACATAGACCCCGGCGCGCAGGCGCAGGCGCTGCAGGATCGCGGTTAGAGCATCGTCGGTCTGCTCCATCACAGTTTGTACTCCTGGCTATATTTTGTGGATTTTTACACATAGATAGTAGCAGCTTTCGGATTTATAACTAACACATCGCCTGTGGGCCGAGCCAATACCCGAATCGATCCGCAGCACTGGAAGTCGTCACAGGACCAACCAACGGGAGACAGGACCATGGCAAACATCGAGATTTATACCAAAGACTGGTGCCCCTACTGCGATCGCGCCAAGGCGTTGCTGCAATCAAAAGGCCTTTTTTATAAGGAGATCGATGTGACCGAAGACGCTGGCCGCGAGCAGGAAATGATCGAGCGCTCGCAGCGGCGCAGCGTACCGCAGATCTTCATTGACGGCACGCATGTCGGTGGTTCGGATGATCTTGCGGCGATAAACACCAGCGGCGAACTCAACCGGATAGTGAGTGCTGCCGGTGACGATGTCGCGACACCGAAAGAATCCGCCACGCATTTCCCGCTGGTCATTGTCGGTTCAGGACCGGCCGGTTATACCGCGGCCATCTACGCGGCGCGTGCCAATCTGAAACCTGTTGTCATCACCGGTCTGGAACAAGGCGGACAACTGACCACCACAACTGACGTTGAGAACTGGCCGGGTGGTGAGCAGGCTCTGCAGGGTCCGGCTTTGATGGAGCGGATGCGTGAACATGCCGATCGCTTCGATGCAGACGTGATCTTTGATCATATTCAGCGTGTTGACCTGACACAGCGGCCGTTCCGTCTGGAAGGCGACACCACTGTCTACACGACCGACGCCCTGATCATAGTCACTGGCGCTTCGGCGAAATATCTGGGCCTGGACTCGGAAGCACAGTTCAAGGGTCGCGGTGTGTCGGCGTGCGCCACGTGCGACGGCTTTTTCTACAAAGACCAGCCGGTAGCGGTGATCGGCGGTGGCAATACGGCGGTCGAAGAGGCCCTGTATCTCGCCAATATCGCCTCGCATGTCACGCTGGTGCATCGGCGCGATGCATTGCGTGCCGAAAAGATCCTGCAGGACAGGCTGTTCAAACACGTCGAGGAAGGCCGGATCAGTATCGAATGGAATCATGAAGTCGATGAAGTGCTGGGCGATGCCGAAGGCGTGAACGGTGTGCGTCTGCGTCACGTTTCCGAAGAGCGGAACAAAGAACTGTCCGTAGAGGGCGTCTTTATCGCCATCGGCCACCAGCCCAATACGCATATGTTCGAGGGCCAGCTTAAAACGGATAACGGCTATATCGTCGTCAACGCCGGTCGTAGCGGAAATGCCACCATGACCAGTGTGCCGGGGGTATTCGCTGCCGGCGACGTTGCCGATTCTGTCTATCGCCAGGCCGTCACCTCTGCCGGCACCGGGGCCATGGCGGCACTGGACGCAGAGCACTACCTGGCCGGACTCGAGAAAGAGCAAAGCGCCCTCGCGTGAATCTTTATGAGCATGTTAGTGAGTCAACTTATCAGGAGATGAAGTCATGAAACAAGTCATCAATCTGAACCAGACGAATTTTGAAGAAACCCTGTCCAACCACAACACCGTCGTCGTGGATTTCTGGGCGCCCTGGTGTGGTCCCTGCCAGTCTTTTGCGCCCGTCTACGAAACCGCCGCGGAGAAGCACCCCGACGTGGTCTTTGCCAAGGTCAATGTGGATGAAGAACCGGGACTCACCGCGAAGTATCAGATCCGCTCAATACCGACCCTCAAGGTCTTCCGTGCGGGAGATATGGTCGATTCGAGAACGGGTTCAATCCCCGCGATGCAGTTGGATGAAGTAATCGCGAATGCAGCAAACGGCTAACGAACCGCTTTGTGTGCAAGCGAAATCCTGGATACATGTTAAGACCAGATATTATCGAACAAAGGAGATACGACGATGACCATGAAAAATACAGACGCCACTTGGAAGCTGTAATTGGCCGAGCAAACAGAACAGGCGTTACGGGAGCTCGTCTCCGGACTCCCTGACGACGCGCAGAAAACAGTCGCCGGAAGCTTTGAGCAGCTGCTTGCCTCCGATGTCGCCAACGATGCGATCCGCGTCAGCGACACAGCACTGGATTTCACCCTGCCCAATGCCCAGGATGGACTCCTTCAATTGTCTGATGTACTGAAGCAGGGTCCCGCCGTGCTGATCTCAACCAATTCCGGTGGATACCTCATTGCCACGGGCTATATCAGTTGCCCGTAGCAGCCGTAGCAGCAATTCGCCACACACACCTCTATGCCACAGTTAAACTGTCATAGTCATACCACGGCGAGGGATCGAGCACCTGTAACGGGGTACGCGTTTCGCCAAACAACGAATACATTGCATCGTCTAAACGGTGACCGGCTGGTCCATCGCCGGGTTGAGGTTGATAAACCCGACCACGATTTGCCATCCAGGATTCCCAGATGCGATCGACATTGCAGTGGTTAAGAAAAAACACCGGGTCGTTCGGCGAGGTACCCGGACTCATATCACCACCCACCCAGACATGCACGAGATTATGTAGCTGTGGTCCGTCAATCCAGCCTTCAAGATGATTGCGATGGCCAGCCTGAGAACTGCCCGACCAGGGATCTTCATCATACTGGGTTTGATTCATTGCCGTCCTCACTTCGTCGGTAGTGGGCAGTGTCCTCCAATCTGGATCCTGTGCACGCGCAGCATCACGCTCCAACGGGCGCGGCTGAACCGACCACAGCGTACCAAACTGATCCTGCCACAAGCGTACACGCATCTGCCCCACCCGCCCGCTTAGCACCTCATTGCGGGCTTCGCCCAGGTAATCTGCAGTCCATAGCGGTGTCTGCCATTGTTGCGCCGATGGCAGATCCCCATCTGTCGCCCAGTCCCAATAAGGCAAGCCAAAATCCGCATTTCCCAAGGCAGTCTGAATCCACTGTTCCAACAGGATCATAAATGTGCGGTGCCAGGGAAGAAAAACAGGCCCGCTGTGTGCCGCGTTGCGGCCGCTCCCTGGCGGTGTAGGGATACTCATGGCAATAACGTGCCATAAGGCAAACAAATCGTAATAGCTTAATTCCTGTTCAATCCCTCGCATGCTGATTTGTGGGAAATTGGCCTGCAGAAACTGGCTGACTTGCGATGTCGTGATACCAGAGAGTGTTTGATCCAACGCCAAGACACCTTCAAAATAATCGTCACGTACCGTGGTGCTTGACATGATATTTACGCGTGTACCTGCCATAATTCAAGCCCTCCTTGTGCGAGTTTTTGCGGTTTTTTTCCGTGAAACCGGTTTCTTTTTCAATTTCTTTTTGGTCTTTCCACGGGTACTTTTTTTTCGGGTTGCATTTGTTTGCTCAAGTTCATCGGACGGCATGTCCTGCGAAAAGCTATCAATAATCTGGCGCAGCATGTCAACAATCGAGCGAAAACCATAGTTGGGCAAACCATGACAATGCACCTGACCGTCATTTCCCACCATGACAGAAACGGGGAATGGCTTGCCATCCATGGTTATTTCATACTGCGTGGTGATTTTAATGTCATGCCCCCTATAGTGCGTCTTGCGAACTGTTGGGTGCATGTGAGGATGTCTTTCTGCGCCAGATGACGGTTGTGACTTTGGCTGTTTGGCTGTCAAAGATTTAAGTTCTCTATCCAGTTTATTCCGCGTTTTTTGTTTGAGTTTCATAAACATCTCCATGTTTTCGATATGTCGTTCAGAAGACCATTACTCAACTTTTATAGTCTATTTTAGTGGAGCATGGTGATAATATGCCGTCAGGGCGGTGTCATCAAATATAGCCAAGCGTGCAGTAATCGTTAATATGTGCGTGTCCATGGCGAATTGCTAATTATCGCTTGAATACCGACACTTAGCCAGTCTTGTTCCCGAAGGCAACCTTCCCTACCCTACCCTGCCATGAAGGACCTGCTGGTGTTACTCGCCCATCTTTTGACAACACTCGCCAAACTCCTGGAACCCGGTGGGCGAGGACCATTGTAGCTGACAGCCTGCTCATGAAGCAGCAGCTCCTGATCATCAGTTGTTCGCGGCGACGCGCGCCCAATCTTTCGACGATTGATCGATTCCTGTTCGGTTTCTGGTCGCTGTTTCTCGATCCACGCCGGATTCAGCGGGCTGCGGTGATTATTCGGCCATCGACGCTTTTGAGATTTCACGAGCTGCTCAAAAAACGAAAGTATCGGCTGCTGTATTCAGCTAGTAGAAAAGGAAAGCCAGACCCCAAGGGCCCATCACCCGAACTCATCCAAGCGATTATTGAACTGAAACAATAAAGCCGGGGCGATTCAGTTTCATGGACAGCCTTCAGGGCGACAAGGATGTCATCCAGTTCGCCCTCCAAATTGGTGCCGGAGGCATGGGTTTCTACAAGAAGGTCATACTCGCGCAGTATTTCAACGACGCGGGTGATCTCAGCGCGCACCGAAACACCGGCGCCGATCGGGACAATCTAGGGCTTTCATGTCAGATATTGAAGGTTGTGGTTATTCAAAAAAGTAAACAGAGCGTCCCTTCTCCCTCAGAGAGAAGGACGATGTACAGGGAAGTACAAGTGTCGCGGGAGGCAGGAGAAGGTGAGACCGGGAACCGGTCGAGAGACTGGCCTGGGCCATGCCGGGAGCGACCAGGATGAGGGGGATAGTACATCAGGCCGTTACCTGGTTTTCTCGTAGGTCCCGACCAGTTCCGCCTGCTCGATCACGTGTCCCGCCATGGCCGCCTCGACATCGGCCTTCGTCGGCCGGTCGATCCCTGTGAGGACGATGTCGAGTGCATACAGCTTGTGGACATAGCGGTGCCGGCCGACGGGCGGGCACGGGCCGCCATAGCCGGGACGGTTCCAGTCGTTGATGCCCTCCGCCGTTCCCGGTGGCAGTTCGTTCGATGTTGCCCCCTCGGGCAGACCGGGTGTATCCGGTGGCAGGTTGCAGAGCACCCAGTGGACCCAGGTCATCTGCGGGGCGCGCGGATCCGGTGCATCCGGGTCATCGACGATCAGGATCAGGCTTTGGGCCGCAGCGGGGATGTCCGCCCATGTCAGCGGGGGCGCAATGTCCTCCCCTTCGCAGGTGTACCGTGAGGGGATGTCACCGTCCTGGTCAAAGGCGGTGGATGTGAGGGTCAGTGCCACGGTCTCCTTCGCTGCGTCACACAGCATACGTTAGTTACGTGAGGGTATGCTCAATAATCACTGTCTGCCTGCTTGCGCCAGGCCTGGTAGCACTCCAGGCCGCAGAAATACAGGACGTAATCGCTGGCCTCCTCAATCTGCGCCTCTGACGGCGGGATTTCCTTAAGGCAGACCTTGCAGGCGATTCTGACACTTTCAGCTGTCTTCCAGGAATCTTGCATGGCATACCCCACAGATCACCAGACATACGCCAAGTATAGACCCTGATATGACGGAGGCGCCTTCAGTTCCATTAAATTTAATCGGTGTGCTCATGAATTCTGAATCTAGCAACAAATTGCTAAAAGATGGTGTTATTTTAAAAACTCGGATCTGTCAATCGCCACAAGGAGACCAGTCATGAATACTGCCATTGAATTCAAGCAGAATATTAATGAAACAGACCCAGGCTTGATCAATCCTCTCATCGATGCACGCGGGATAAGCCAGACAGCCCACAACGTATCATGCGTATTGCAGTATCTTAAAACGTTAGACCATGATAAGGAGGCTGTTGGGGAGATGATGATAACTGGTGCTACGACCGCAGCCTGATGTATGACACTATGATCAGGGCGTTGAGATACCATGAAGAATAGCTATGAGCAGAGTATTCTTCATACTAGCACCCTGATATGAAGCCCCGCCCACTGTGGCGGGGTTTTCTTATGCACAAAAAAACGGCGACCCAAAGGAAAGGCAAAGGCCGCCGTCAGTCAGAGATTGGTGGAAATTTGGTAATTACTTTTTCCGGCGAAGCGTACCAATCACACGTTCACAGAAGCTGTTAGCTTTGGGGCTTTGATAAGGCGTCCTCAGTACGCGCAGCCCCATGTGAGTAATCGACTGGTCGGGCTGTGAAGAGAAGATGCAATCGCGATCATGGACGAGAAAACGGTAGCCATGGTCCGACGGTATCGCTTCTCGAAGCTGTTGCTGTGTCCATGCCGCCGTTGGGTGATCCGTGACATGGATGTGCAACAGCTTTCGCGTTCCGAGTTCTATGACTACCAACACATAGAGACACTTAAACGTCGCTGTGACCATGGTCAGGAAATCACAGGCAACGATCGCCTTGGCGTGATTAGCCACGAAGGTCGACCAGCGTTGATCGCCACGCGGTTGTCCCTGTTGGCGTTTGGGCATGTACTTGCGAACGGTACGCGGCAATATCTGGATTCCGAGCTTGAGTAAGAGTTCATTGGCGATGCGCTCCTCGCCCTAGCCAGGATTGTCTCGCGCCATTGCCCGTATGAGCGTGCGTAGTTCCGGTGGTATCCGTGATCGTCCTGGCCTTGACTTCCAGCGCCAGAACAGTCGAAACCCCGCACGATGCCACCCGATGAAGGTCTTTGGCGTGACATTCACCAGAGCATCTTTCCATGCGAAACTGTGCGAGAGCAGCACCAATATAAATCGCGATATGTTGTCGAAGCGTCGCGGTTTGGCTTTACGCTCTTGGCAGAAGGCCAGTTGTTTTCTGAGGAATAGATTTTCAGCAGCCAAAGCGGTACGGGATCATGCACATAAGGCAATAATATGGATACCGTCGGTGAAGAGCGTACGCGCGAGACGGGCAAGCTCAGCTAACACATTGAAGATGAGGGATAATATTTCCATGCGATTAGCATACACCGACCCCTCAATGCCTTGCTAACCTGCATCCTAAAGCCAGTGCAACTGTGCGGTCGGGGAATAATTGCGGAGCACAGGAGATACGCCAGCGGTCGTTAGTGGCTATCCCCTACCTCTACGCGCAAAACTCAGCAACTATTCCTGGATATCGCACTGCAATGGACTTTTTCAGACACCCATTGCCGCATGAATAGTAGTTCGCAACCCACAGGTCGTCGCCGCAAAGCGGCAATGTTCAGTGTCGCTGCTGCCCTGCGGCCCCGAAGGGCAGCACGAGTTTCCTTCACAGTCTACTGGTTGACCGGAGAGTCTGGATCCAGCAGGTAGGCCATCACATCGCTGATCTGCTCCTGGGTCAGGGTTCCGTGGTAACCGAAACGCGGCATTTGGGTGCAAGGGAAGTAGGTGTGGGGATTGTAGATGACCTCGTAGGTATACTTCAGGATTATTTCGTTCGTGCCACGCAATTTGCCGTAGCCCTTGAGACTCGGGCCCAGGGTACCGAATGCGATCTCATTGGGATCCAACTCGTGGCAGGCATAGCAATTGCCGCCAGGCTCGCGCCCGCTGTGGTCATCGACCTTGTGGCCAACCCGAAATCCATAACCGGAACGCGCCACGGTGTCGCCCTTCTTCCAGTCACCGAGCTTGATGCCACCTTCCGGGTGAGTCATGGCTTCCCGGGCCATCGCGATCACCTTGCCCGCGGTAGCGCCGTCGACGCTGCCGCCCCGTAAGGCAGAACAGGCCTTCTGGATCCCGTCCTGCGTCAATCGGTCCCGCACCGTCTTGCCTTCCTGGGTCTTGTCATCAAGTTTGAAGCCCTTGGCATCGAAAATCAGGTACTCGGCCAACTGCTCAGAGCTCATGGCCGTGTAGTCGACCTTGTCAGCCTTCGTGCTGTCGGCAATAGCGCCTCCGCCTGCGATGAGGAACGACGATGTAAGGACGGCAAGCGCGGCCGCCATCGTGATCTTGTAGTAGGACATGGGTCAGTTCTCCTTATGCGTTCACGATCAGCGTTTCATGTCTGGCAGGATGGCCGGCTGGCCACGGGCAGCGTCGGTCCAGAAAGAGATCAGTGCAATCGAGGCATCGGAACCCGGAATGATTTGCCCCTGGCGCATCTGCCAATAGCAGCCGCGTACACGATGCTGGCTGCTACGCACGTTGTCGTGCCCCACCCGGAACGCCGGCCAAGAGACCGCCTTCGTCCATTCCTGGGGAACGTTGATATTCGGCAGCACAGAGGCCCGGATTCTCTTGCCTGCAGCGCCGTGACAGGATCTACAGCTGAAGTCCATGGTGCCAGCCCGGCGATAGAACAGCACTTCGCCAGCATCGCGCATCGCCTTTTCCAACGGATGATCCATCGGCGGGTTCCACTCGTAGCCGCTGGACTGGCTCGCAATGTAGGTTTGCAGCTTCATCATGTCCGACCCCGAGCCGTGCCGTTTCTTGACTGCCGGGTCATCGCTGGAGAAGCCCTGGATAGTCTCCATGCAATACACCAGCCGGCTCTCAAGGTCCATCACCTTGCCGCTATCCGCAAAGTGCCGTGGCATCTCCACGTAAGCCCCTTCCAGCACCCCCGGACCATTGCCGAAGTCACAGCTCTCCAACGATGCCTTGTTGGGGCCGCGTTTTGCTTTGAACAGGCTCTCACCCTCTTCGGCAACCCAGTAAGCGGGGTTGTCCGGCATCATCATTATGTTTTGTTCGCTCTGGGTGAGGTAGGCAGAATCGACTTCTGAGATCAGCCCGTTTAAGACGTCTTCCGGTGCTTGGTAGGAATCGGCGCTGACCGACGCGCCAAAAGCGAGTAACGCCGACAGTACAAACGAGGTTTTTTTGCTCATACGAACCCCTCCATTCTGCGGTGGCATCACCTTGAATAGATCAGAGTGAACTAATCTCGGCGTAGCCCACTATTCTATTGATCCAGGTGATCCAGGCATTGATGCGTCAATTGTCTACAAAAAGAGTATAGGCAGAAAAAACGCCCTTTTCATCACCCGTCAACGGATCGTCCACGGGTAACGAACCGCCCTGCGCCCTGCGCCCTGCCACCACCCGGAAATCTCGCCCTATTCAGCACTCACCCTGTCCGTGGCGAATTGTTATTCACGCGACAAATAATCATTTACTGCAATTTAATAATTTGTCGGGTAATGGGTGTTAACGCTAGTGGAGCATCTGGTTTTTAACCAGGTGGTCGGGCAAACACTTAACCCATTGTTTTCGCGAGAACTGGAAAAAGGAAGGATAAAAACAGCAAGTAGAAAAGACCTGCAATATCTTCGCTAACTTGCTGTTTTTACTGGATGGCGCGCCCGGAGAGATTCGAACTCCCGACCGCCTGGTTCGTAGCCAGTTTAGAGCATTTTACTTACTTTATTAATCAGTCACTTGCGGTGCTTGCCCATCCAATACCGCAGTTGAGTTATCAGTCACTTGTAGTTCACTGTCACTTCAAGTTAGCACAAAACTGGCACAGTCCTTTTTGTCAGCTGAAATACCTCTTTTGCCACATGAATTGAAATTCGTCATACATAGTTGTTATGCAGCAATATTGATAGACACATGCAATCCCAACCGATGTGCGAGATCTACCAGGGTATCCAGGCGGAACTCATTGATCTTGCCTTTCAATAGTGCGCTGATTCGTGGCTGTGAAATGTGCAGCAGCTCGGCGGCATCTTGCTGTTTCAGTCCACGTTTTTTGATGGTTTCGGAAATCGTGATCATTAATTCGGAACGCAACTTCAAATTTTCCTGGCGAACAGGATCATCTTCAAGCGCATCCCATACACTTTCAAACTGTCTTATCTCGCTCATGTGCGTTGCCTCTCTACTACTTCTTTAAACGCGCGTTTCGCTGTATCTAAGTCCTGCTTGCCCGTTTTCCGGGTTTTCTTTTGAAAAGCATGTAACACGTAAACCCTTTTCTCAAAAGACGCCACATAGATCACACGATACTGTCCTTCATGTTGGATGCGTATCTCGCGCACACCCTGGCCAACCGATTTCATGGGCTTCCAGTCCGTTGGATCCAAGCCGCGCTGAACACGGTCAAGTTGGTAGCCGGCTTCCTTTTTAGCCAGTGCCGGGAATTCTCGGACCGTTTTCAATGCGGTGCCCAGAAATTCGATTCCTTTCATAGGGAGATTATACTTCTACCTGTATATTTATACAAGTAACTATATATCCTGCTCGGTTGTGAATCTGCGGCGAGGGCTGAACAGGGTGAGATTTCCAGGTGGTTGGAGGGGGTACAAGGCGATGCGTTACCTGTGGATGATCCGATCACGGGCGATGAAATGGGCGTTTATTCGGCCTATACTCTCCGCACTCGCCGGGACGACAGGAATTCCTTTCCATTCGCTGCTATAAGTAATGGCAAATGACCAGAGCCTGCCCGGCCGGTTCCAAGAAGGTCCTGTCGCATGAATACCACCTGCAGCCAAGCAACGCGTACTTCCGTCCACATGCTGCTGAGTGCACTCGCCTTGCTCAGCCTGCCCGCTCACGGACAGACGCTGGATGAGGTCACGCCGCGTATCCAGCGCGTCCACGACTTCATCGAACTCGAAGGCTCGGGCTTCGGCACCAGCCAGGGCGCCAGCAGCGTTCGCTTCACCGATGGCACGAATACCTGGGTCGCGCCGAAGGCCTATCTCTGGCGGGACAACTTCATCAAAGTGCGTGTACCCGTCGGCAACCGCGTCGGCGGGAGTCCGCTGCCGATCGCGAAGACGCCGTTACAGGTTTTCGTGCAGACCGCCGCCGGCACCAGTGGCGCCCTGACGTTTCAGGTCGTTACCGCCGACACCGGTACGCTTGCATACCGCGAGCTCACCGATATGGTCTCGGACCAGGACGTTTCGTCGGTGCTCGGTTCGCCGAATCTGAATTACGCGCGCTCGAAGGACGCCGACCTCGCGGATGTCAACGGCGATGGGTACACGGACATACTCGACAACAACTCCTCCAATATACAGAACGATGCCCATGGCGTGCTGCGTATCAACAACCGGGACAAGACCTTTACCGCGGTGCGGCTGGAAGCGCGGCAGGCAGGAGAGACCGGCACGTTCGCGACTACGCCAACCGGCGGCGATTACCTCGAGGACGAAACGAGCTACGACGCCGACATGTTCGACGCCAACGGTGACCGTCTGCCGGATATCTTCCAGACGGCCTCGAAAAATCCCGCGCCGCCGTCCGGGAACGATGCCCGCATCCGAATCCTGATGAACGTTCCCGCGGCTCCGGGCTCGTTCATTGAGGACACCGACGCGCGCCTGCCACCCGGCGCGCTCGGCACGATTGGCTGTCCCGACGATCTCGATCACACGGACGTGAACAATGACGGCGAACTCGATTTCCTGATCACGATGCGAACGGCTCCAGGCCACTGTTCGCCTGGCGTCGCGTCGGTGACCCACGTGTTCCTGAACCGCGGCGGCGGCACGTACGACACGCCGATCACGCTCGATGCCCCGCCGGGCGTCTCGACACACGATGCGTTCTTCATCGACGTCAATAACGACGGCTTCGAGGATCTGCTCGCCTGCCACGAGTTTCCGTTCAGCGCGTCGTCGCAGCTTTTCCTGCACGACGGCAGTTCGTCGGCCACGCCCTACTCGCTCGCCGCCACACTGAGCACGGATTTCGATACGCCCAGCTCGACGCTGGATGGCGCGGACGCCTCGGCCGGCGTGGCGGCCGACTTCAATGGTGACGGCTTCGACGACTTCGCCCTCGCCCACGAAGACGTGTTCGTGTTCCTGAACGATCCCGATAGCCCCGGGGACTTCCAGAACATATCTGGGGCACCCGGCTTCGACGCCACGAAACCAGCCAACCCGGTCCGCCTCCAGCCGCCGTCGAGCGGTAATCCGTTCTACTACGACCTGGAAGCGGGCGACGTGGACCTCGATGGTGACGTCGACCTCGTTGGTGCGAGCCTGCGCCCAAACGCGGATTCGAACATGCAGGTCTGGCTCAACAACGGCGACGGTTCGTTCGTGAATACCACCCTGTCGAGCAGCCGCGACCTGTTGCCCGACAATGCCGCCTACCAGCGTTTGACGGCGGATATGCTGGACTTCGACCTCGACGGGGATCTCGATCTTTACATTGCCGGCGCCGACGGTACCGGCGTCGGTCAGGATCCTGGCTTCGGCAAGGTTCCCAACCAGTTCTTCGAGAACCTCTTGATCGGCCTGAACATTGCCTACCCGCTGCAATCGCAACCGGCCTACGCGGGCTCGGCCACCGGAGGCCGCAAAGTGCTCGTAAGGCTGCGCGCCAATACGCCGATCGCCGGCCTGGCGCCCGTGGACTTCCTGTTCAACGTCGACGGCGCCGACCTGGATGCTGCCGCGACCGTGACCGGCGCACAGATCGAGGAGGAATTCTGGCTGCTGGTGCAGATGCCGGCGAAACCGGACGGCTGCTATCCGCTGCAGGACTCTATGGCGAATTGTTAATCTCGCCGAAAAACTGATACATCGGGCTGAATAAATTACCATGTGCTTGGCTGGCCACACGAGCCGACTACCTGTTTTTTAACCAGGTGGTCGGGGTGATTCATAAACCATTGTTTTCAGGAGAACGGGGATAATTGGGAGAAAAGACAGCAAGTAGAAAAGACCTGCAGAGTCTTCTCTAACTTGCTGTTTTTATTGGATGGCGCGCCCGGAGAGATTCGAACTCCCGACCGCCTGGTTCGTAGTGTTCCGCCTGATTTCTCATATCCTGTTGTATTTCGATACATTTATACAGCTTACACTGTCCAATAAAATCAGCCTATTTGAGCTTATTTGCCTATATTTGGGGTTATTTGGTCCCTACTATTGGACAGCTAAGGCGATGTCTCTGACCAACCCCCTCCTATCAGGTTATCCAAAACTTATGGGGAAATAACTAAGTTCGTTCATTTCGAATATTGCGTTTATTTCGCTTATAGGCTACTATTAAAAATCCCAGAACTACTTGCTAAAACACCGCGGATTACGAAAATGCCTACTGTCGCAAAAAAAACCCTCGATGCACCAAGTGAGCAAGACATACAACTTGCTGCACAAAGCAGTCGATTACTAGCCGCGTGCCTGGGGCATGGGGAAACCGCACGTATCCGTCTGATCGACGGTGAACAAGATATTACCGTACCCGTTTCAGCCATGCGCTTGTTGATCGACATTCTGGCCCACATGGCCCAAGGTGATGCAATCACCCTCGTACCCCATCATGCAGAACTCACCACCCAGCAGGCTGCGGACTTCCTTAATGTCTCCCGGCCTTACCTGGTCAAGCTCCTGGAACAGGGCGAAATCCCCTTTCGTAAAGTGGGCACCCGACGTCGGGTGCTCTTCCATGATTTGATGGCATACCTCCAGCAATCCCGCCAACAGCGCACCGCCGCATTAGATGAATTGACCGAACAGGCTCAGAAACTCGATATGGGTTACTGAGTGCATGGCGAACTTCACGGCGATTTACGACGCCTGCGTATTGTACCCGGCGCCGCTGCGCGATTTCTTGCTGCGCCTGGCGATGACGGAGCTTTTCCGAGCTCGTTGGACAGACCACATCCATGAAGAGTGGATGCGAAGTGTCTTGAATAACCGGAAAGACCTCACTGCAGGGCAACTGGAACGAACTCGACAGCTCATGGATCAGGCGATGCTCGACTGTCTGGTAACCGACTACGAGGATCTCATTGATAGTCTGGAGCTTCCAGATCCTGACGATCGGCATGTGTTGGCTGCTGCGACACGATGCCAGGCCGGTGTAATTGTCACCTTCAACCTTGATGACTTTCCCAACGACATCCTGGGACAATACGGAATTGAAGAGCAACATCCTGATGAATTCATCGGCCATCTGTTGGATCTCGACCCCGGCGCAGTCTGCAATGCTGCCAGACAACAACGTCAGGCACTGCGAAACCCACCAAAATCTTCCACGGAATTTCTCGACACTTTATTGCGACAAGGGTTGGCAGGAACAGTTGCTCAACTTGAAGAGATGATCGATCTCATATAGATTCTGGTCGCATAGACATGCCACGAAAAAAGCTGCTATCAAAACGCGTACCCAAGCAACGCTCCAAACAGCGAATGTCAGCACGCAGCTGGCTTGAAAAACAATCCAAAAAAGAACTCATCGATTTCATCCTGGGGATCGCAGAAGAGCATTCACGGGTAAGTGAACTCCTGACCAACCACGCCAACCTAACACAGGGAAAGATCAAGCCGGTCAGGGAGGCCATCCGCAGGGACATCGAAACGTTGGAGCCAGATTGGCAGGATGGCGACACATTTGACGTGGACAGCGACTTTGCCCATATTGCTGAACAACTGGCCGCGCTGCTCGATGCAGGTTACACAGATGACGTCGTCGAATTGGGAGAAGCGTTTCTGCTGATAGCGCCCAAATGTTATGAATACAGCTACCATGACGATTGGGGTATCGCATCCGGCATAGCAGAATGCCTGGACATCATATTGAAGGCGCTATCGTGCTCATCGCTCCCGCCCGCCGAACAACTCCTATGGTATATCGACGCAGAACTGAAGGACGATTACGCTATTTTTGATAACACCGAAGACTTCATCAAAAAGCGGGGGTATAAAAAGGCGGACTGGCAGGTGGTTTCCGAAATTCTGGAAAGTCGTCTACAGGCACAAATGGTGCCGGAAGACAACGACACATCTTCAGATTGTTATAAACGCGAGAAACTGTCACGGTGGTTGCAAACCGCGATGGAGAGAAGCGGCCGTCAAACCGACATCGTTGGCCTGTTGCAACGGGAAGCCCCCATCACCCACCGCTACGACAAACTGGTGTCGGCCCTCCTCACCGCCGGCCGCGAACAGGAGGCACACGACTGGATCGTTGAAGGCTTTGCAAAAACCATCGACAAGCTACCGGGGATCGCCTGGGGGCTGGCGGAACAACTGAGAGACATGGCCTCGCGGAAAAAACAGCATGCCAACATTGCGTCTTTGCTGGCGCTGGAATTCTTTTACCGGCCCGACACCGCGCTGTACTGCAAACTGGAAAAAGTGACCCAACGCATCCGCTGCTGGCCAGCCGTACGGGAAGCGCTTCTGGCCTACCTGGAAACCGGGATACGCCCCGATCTTCAACCACCGAAAAAAAACATAACCAAGGCCACTTCGTCCAACTGGCCGCTTCCGCCGAGTGATTTGATACTGCCCAAGTCTAAAAGGGCAACCAATCTTTTCCCCAACATCGATGTTCTCGTCAATATCGCCATTTACGAAAAACGGCCGGACGATGTGCTGAAGTGGTATCACTTGGGAAGAAAGAGTTACTTGTACCACGACACGGATGATTCCGTTGCCGAAGCTGTGAAATCCACGCACCCCGATGAAGCGCAGGCTATCTGGAAACGGGTGGCCGAATGGGAGATCGCCCGCGTCAAACCGGCCGCTTACAAGGTGGCAGCTCCCTATCTGAAAAAAATACGTGCACTCTACCGAAAACAAAAACGCACTGGTGAATGGAATACCTATCTCATGGCCTTAAGACGACAGCACAAAGCAAAGCGCCGATTGATTGAGATACTGGACTCCTTATGAATCCCACCAACAGGAAGCACCCAGACATGCTAAATTCGGCAACCCTTCTTCCGGATCTCATTGGCGCAGACTTTTTGGAACCCTGTCAGTCACTTGATCACGGATGTCGTGAATACAGGGAGGTATGAAATGACAACACCTGTCCAATTAAATGGATGTTTTTTGCTCTATTGGACAGCCACGAAAAAAACCGGCCAAGCGGAACGCTATAATCGGTTGATTTAAATAGTAAAATGGCGCGCCCGGAGAGATTCGAACTCCCGACCGCCTGGTTCGTAGTGTTACAGTCTAAACGTTATATCCTACTGTTTTACATGCAATTTAATGATTTTATCTATCCAATACTTTTAACCTATATCGCTTGTAATGCCTTGATTTTCGGTTGTTTGCTCCCTTCTATTGGATAGCTGAAACCGTCGTTTCTCCAAACGCCAACCCGGCGGCTCTGCGATCATCCTTGTGTCTCGTCTGCCGAACATCGCGCAATACCTGACGGTCCTCATTCCGTTCCCGTCGATGGTTACGCGGTGTCTGGTGTGTAGTCTGTTGCCTTGCCTGCACCACATTCCGCTGGGTGTTG
>JBDLJX010000034.1:0-26003 GCA_039714155.1 Pseudomonadota bacterium
TGTCATTCAAGCGCGCCGGCGCCGATGCCATCCTGACCTACTTCGCCCGGGACGTTGCGCGCTGGCTATCGGACTAGTGCTCTATCCATGTGATAATTATGGATAGAGCACTAGAAACAGATTCACGGAATCATGCAGGCGGATTATGACTGACCGATACGCCGTCATGGGCAACCCGATTGCCCACAGCAAATCACCACGCATTCACAGCCTGTTTGCCGAACAGACCGGTCAGGCACTGGAATACAGCGCCATCCTGGTCGAACCGGATGGCTTGCCTGACGCCGTTGCCGATTTTCTTGCCCGGGGCGGCAAGGGTCTGAACATCACCGTACCCTTCAAGCAGGATGCCTGGGAACTGGCCGCAACCCGCAGCCCGCGGGCCGCACGTGCCGGCGCCGTCAATACCCTGTTACTGGATGAATCCGGCAACCACTTTGGCGACAACACCGATGGTGCCGGCCTGGTGCGCGACCTTACACAGAACCATCACTGCGAGATCGCCGGCAAACGGGTATTGCTGGTGGGTGCCGGCGGTGCTGCCCGCGGTGTACTGGAGCCGCTGCTGGCCGAACACCCGGCACTGCTGGTGATTGCCAATCGCACTGCGGACAAGGCCGTCGAACTGGCGCGACACTTTTGCGACCTTGGCAGGCTGGAGGGCTGTGGCCTGGCTGATGTCAACGGCCGGTTATTCGACCTGATCATCAACGCCACCGCCGCCAGTCTGCAGGGTGAGGCGCCGGCACTGCCGGAGAGCGTCATTACGCACGAAACCTGGTGCTACGACATGATGTACGGCAGTGAGCCGACCGCCTTCATGCACTGGGCCAACCGACTTGAAGCCGCGGTTACCATGGACGGCCTCGGCATGCTGGTTGAGCAGGCGGCGGAATCCTTTTTCCTGTGGCGCGGTGTCATGCCGGATACAGCACCGGTCATCCAGATACTACGGAATCAATATCAGTGAAGTGGTGTGCGCCGATCACGCTTGCGGCGCTCTTTTCCTTGCCATGGTGCGGTATGCCAGCCCGGGTGGCGCGGGTCATTGTCCGGTGAACGGCTTTTGAATTCGCGCACATCCAGCGCATGGCCAAAACAACTTGCACCCTTCAGGTTGCTGATTGTCTTGTTCAGGTAGCGTTCGGATTTGAAATACACCAGACCGTAGTGATGTATTCCACCAAATCGATTTGGTCGCTTGATAATTCGTACATAGGATCCTGAGGGTAGCCGTGCAAAGATGGACAGGTCCTTTTCTGTCGTAAATGAAGGCAGGTTACCAACGAACATATACATGGGCTGGATCATTCGCAGTAGTCGTTATACTGTTCACCGTAGACTGTAAACTTTGTAAAATCAAGTCATTGGCTGGTTCCCGTGTGCCGGTTTTTTAACGCCACATAGTGCTGCGCGGAATAATCAAGAAACGCATTTTCCTCATCGCGCAACGGCCGTACCTTGCGCGCCGGTGAACCGACCCAGAGATAACCGCCCTCAAGGTCCTGACCCGGCGGCACCAGGCTGCCGGCGCCGACCATGGCACCGGAACGCACGATCGCACCGTCCATCACGGTTGCCGCCATGCCGATCAGGCATCGGTCCTCGATAGTGCAGCCGTGCAGGATAGCCCGGTGTCCAACCGTGATGTCTGCACCGATGGTCAACGGATAGCCACCCGGGGCTAATTCGCTGTCATGACTGACGTGCAGAATCGTACCGTCCTGGATGTTGGTCCTGGCGCCAACTGTAATGGACTCGACGTCACCGCGTGCTACCACCATGGGCCAGAGTGACACATCCTCGGCGAGCCGGACCTTGCCGATCACCAGTGCCGTGTCATCGACCCAGGCAGTGTCGGCAATATCGGGGCTGATGTCGTCGAACTCTCGAATGGTCATGGCCGTGAAGATTAAGGATTCATAACAATGCTGACAAGCCGGCTGATTCTCAGTCTTGATCGGCCATGCTAGAGTAAGCGGTCGAAACGATAAATAACACGGTAATAATGAGGTATTCCCGGAATGACCAACCCCTTGCTGAAACTGAATGGCCTGCCGCCATTTTCGAAAATCAAACCCGAGCACGTCGAACCTGCCATCGACCAGTTACTGGCGGAATGCCGTGCAAGGGTAAAGCAGCTGCTGGCGGACAACAGCGTTTACAACTGGGACAACCTGATCGAACCGCTGGAAGCCATGGATGACCGTCTCAGCCGTGCCTGGTCACCGGTCGGACACCTGAATGCCGTGGTCAACAGCGAGGCACTGCGAGAGGCCTACAACGCCTGCCTGCCCAGGCTGAGCGAATACGGTACCGAGATGGGACAGAATGAACACCTGTTCCGCGCCTACCGGCAGATCGCCGACGGCGAGGCATACGCAACACTGGGCACAGCCCAGCAGAAAGTGATCGACAATGCCCTGCGTGATTTTCGTCTCTCCGGCGTGGAACTCGGCCGGGAACAGCGCGAGCGCTACAAGTCCATTATGCAGGAGCTGTCAAAACTGGCCTCGAAATACAGTGACAATGTCCTCGATGCCACCAACGCCTGGTATCGGCAGGTAACTGATGAGTCCCTGTTGTCGGGTTTGCCGGAGACCGCGCGCGCGCTGGCAAAACAGACCGCTGAACAGCGCAACATGGACGGCTGGGTCTTCACACTGGAGTTCCCCTCCTACCACCCTGTCATGACTTATGCCGACAACCGCGAATTGCGCCAGGAACTCTACACGGCCTATGTCACCCGTGCCTCCGACCATTGCCCGCATGCCGTGCAATGGGACAACGCAGCACTGATGGAAGACATGCTGGCGTTGCGCCATGAGGCGGCGCAATTGCTGGGCTTCAGCAACTACGCCGAACGGTCGCTGGCCACCAAGATGGCCGACTCGCCGCAGCAGGTACTGGACTTCCTGAATGATCTTGCCGACCGTTCCAGGCCGGCAGCCGAACAGGAACTCGAGGCCATACGCGTCTTTGCGCATGAGCAGTACGGCATGGATGACCTGCAGGCCTGGGACATTCCCTACTACTCGGAAAAACTGCGCCAGCAGCAATACGCCATATCCCAGGAAGAACTGAAGCCGTATTTCCCGCAGCCACAGGTTGTCAACGGCCTGTTCGATATTGTCAAACGCCTGTACTGCCTGAATATCGAGCCGGTTGAAGGTGTGGATACCTGGCACGAGGATGTACGCTTCTATCGCATCCATGACGCCAGTGGCGAGCTGCGCGGTGAATTTTATCTCGACCTGTATGCACGCCCACACAAGCGCGGTGGCGCCTGGATGGACGAGTGCATCAGCCGACGCCGCACCGCGGACGGCACCCAGACACCGGTCGCCTACCTGACCTGCAACTTTTCACCGCCGATTGGAGATGACCCGGCGCTGTTTACCCACGACGAAGTCATCACGCTGTTCCATGAATTCGGCCATGGCCTGCACCACATGCTGACGCGTATCGACTATGCCGGTGTCTCCGGTATCAACGGCGTTGCCTGGGATGCGGTGGAACTGCCGAGCCAGTTCATGGAGAACTGGTGCTGGGAACGTGAGGCGCTCGGCCTGATCGCTGGTCATTACCAGACCGGCGAGAAAATACCCGAAGAACTGTACGCGCGCATGATGCAGGCAAAGAACTTCCAGTCCGCCATGCAGATGGTGCGTCAACTGGAATTCGCATTGTTCGACTTCCGCCTGCACAGCGAATACGACCCGACCACCGGTGCACGGGTACACGAGGTACTTAACGAGATACGACAGCAGGTATCCGTGTTCCAGCCACCGGAATTCAACCGTTTCGAAAACAGCTTCACACACATCTTCTCCGGCGGCTACGCGGCCGGCTACTACAGCTACAAGTGGGCCGAAGTACTGTCGGCGGATGCCTTCTCCGCTTTCGAGGAAACCGGTATTTTCAATCGCGATACCGGCGCCCGCTTCCTCGCCAGCATCCTCGAGCAGGGCGGTTCACGCGAACCGATGGAACTGTTTGTCGATTTCCGCGGCCGCGAACCGACCATCGACGCACTGTTACGGCACAGCGGACTCGCTGCATAAATCAAACTCGCGCAAAGAACGCAAAGAAAAGCAGTTCATTCATGAGGCAACCAAATGAAACAGAAACCGCCGCCAATGATACTTTGGATCGCAGTTTATTGCTCTTTTAACCCGATAGTTGCATAAATACCGGCTTGAGAGCTGGTTTCGCCGCATGATTTACAGGATGAAATGAATCGTCGTATTGATTCTGGAATGCACCTCTGGTGAGGTTCTGGCTCAATCCTGTGGGAGCGCCGTCCCCGGCGCGAATCGCGGCGAGACGCCGCTCCCACAGCAAGAATTTTTGCAATGATTGGGTTAACTTTGTGTTCTTTGCATCTATGCGCGAGTAAGAATTTATGAAAATCGCAACCTGGAATGTCAACTCCCTCAAGGTCCGTCTGCCACACGTGCTTGACTGGCTGGCATCTGCACAGCCGGATGTGCTGTGCCTGCAGGAGACCAAGCTGACCGACGAGAACTTCCCGGCCGATGACATTCGTGCCGCCGGTTATGCAGTCACATTCTCTGGGCAAAAGACCTACAACGGCGTTGCCACGATCAGCAAGATGCCGGCCGCTGACATCACCACCGACGTCCCGGGCCTCGATGACCCGCAACGGCGCATCCTTGGTACCACAATTGATGGCGTACGCATACTCAACCTCTATGTCGTCAACGGCCAGGAAGTTGGTAGTGAAAAATACGCCCACAAGCTGCACTGGCTGGAGAAAGTCACCGACTATATCGCTACACAGCTACAGGAACACAAGCGCTTCGTTGCACTCGGTGATTTCAACATTGCCCCGACAGACGCGGATGTTTACGACCCGGAAGCCTGGCATGAACGTATCCTGTGTTCGACACCGGAACGCGAGGCGCTGGCTAAAATGCTGGTGCTCGGCCTCAGCGACGTTTTCCGCCAGTTCGAGCAGGAGGAAAGCAGCTTCAGCTGGTGGGACTATCGGCAGGCCGCATTTCGCCGCGACATGGGTTTGCGTATCGACCTGATCCTCGCCAGCCAGACACTCGCTGACAGCTGCACGGCCTGCTACATCGACAAGGACCCGCGCAAGCTGGAACGACCATCAGACCATACCCCCATAGTCGCGGAGTTCAGTCTTTGAAACAGAACTTGAGTCCGGCCGCCAGGTCCGGGTACTGCAGCGTGATGCCCAGTTCCCGCAACAGCTTGTCATTGCGCATGCGGCGCGAATCCTTCAGAAACGAAAGCATGCCCGGCGACAACACCTGTTCCGCTTCAGCGCGGTCGACTTCCGGCGGTCGTGGCAGGCCGGCGGCATCAGCAACCCGGATAAAATAATCTGTCATATTGCTGGGCCGGCCGTCGCTGACGTTGTAGATGACATCCGGTGTTGCCGCTTCCATGGCAGCAATGCAGATCATGGCAAGATCATCGGCATGAATGCGGTTGGTCCAGGGTGCATCGGCCTCCCGCAACACCGGCCAGCCCTTTTGCAACCGCGACAGTGGCAACTTGCCTGGCCCGTAGATCCCCGGCACCCGCAGGATAACAACGCTGGTCTTGTGTGCCCCTGCCCAACGACGCAACTGCTGCTCGGCATCGAGTCGCCGCTGACCACGTGCCGTGGTCGGCTTGACCGGTTGCGCCTCGGTAATCCAGGCGCCATTGCAATCGCCGTAGACGGCACTGGTACTGATATAGACGATACGCCGCGGCACAGAACCGCTGTCAAGTTGCCGGAGAAAGCGGCGCATCCGGGGATCGGTTTCACCGTCCGGTGGCGGTGGTGCAAAATAAAAGACCTCATGCACACCACCGGTCCAGTCGTCAGGCTGTGTAGCGCTATCGAGATCAACACGCAGCGCGCGGACACCGGTATGCTGCAGTCTTTCCGCACTGGCAGCAGATCGCACCACACCAGTGACCAGCCGGTCACCGGCCTGCAAACGCTTTGCAACACGGCGACCGATATCGCCACAACCCACGATTAACACAGCATTAGCCGGTTTATCTTGCATGCCAAATCAGCGACAATGCCGCTCCCTATCGGTTAACTATTTGAATGTCCTGCCAAGTCACAGTCCAGCCCAGCGGGCATACCTTCACGGTTAATGCCGGTGAATCCATTCTCGATGCCGCCCTGCGGCAGGGCATTATACTGCCCTATGGCTGCCGCAACGGCGCCTGCGGTTCCTGCATGGGCAGCGTTGTCGAAGGGAATGTCGCCTATGAAGATGACGAACTGCCTCCGGCCCTGCCGGATGAAGATGCTACTGCCGGCAAGGCGCTGTTCTGCCAGGCTCGCGCCTGTTCCAATCTGACTATCGAGGTCCGCGAAGTCGACGCCGCCCGCGATATCGAGATCAAGACCCTGCCGTGCCGGGTCGACACGCTCGAACACCTCGCCCACGATGTCATTCGCATTTACCTGAAAATGCCGGCCACTGAACGCTTGCAGTTTCTTGCCGGCCAGTACATCGACGTACTGATCAAGGACCACGAACCGCGCTCGTTCTCCATCGCCAATGCGCCGCACGATGATGAATTTATCGAACTGCATATTCGTTATGTTGAAGGCGGACTGTTCACCGACCAGGTGTTCCACCACATGCAGGAAAAGACCCTGCTGCGAATCAAGGGGCCACTTGGCACATTCTTCCTGCGTGAGGACTCGGAACGACCGATCATCCTGATCGGCGGCGGTACCGGTTTTGCACCGCTCAAGGGCATGCTCGAACATGCCTTTGAGATCGGTATTGACCGGCCCATCCACCTGTTCCGGGGTGTGCGCGCCAAACGTGATTTATACATGGATGGATTGCCGTCAAACTGGGTCGATACTCACCACGACTTCAGCTACACCCCGGTATTGTCAGACCCGCAGCCGGATGACGCCTGGGACGGCGAAACCGGTTTCGTCAGTGATGCCGTGGCCCGTGTCTACTCTGACCTGTCCGGCCATGATATCTACATGAGCGGCCCGCCGGTCATGGTCGAGGCCGGTCACGAGCTGTTCATGCAGCACGGTCTGGATGAATCACGCTTCTTCTCGGATGCTTTCAGATATGCCGCCATTGCGGAGAGCATCAAGGGACTGCAGCAGGATTGGTAGGACCCGCGCCCCGCGGGGAATTCTTACCATTCCCGGCGGGGCGCCGGGCCTACCTTTGCGCGAAACAATGTTTTTCCAATGCCTTCACGATCGCTTCATCGCTGGCATTTTCCGCGACCACCGGCGGCCGCTCAAACCCGAGTTTTTCCGCCAGCACTGCATGGCGCTGGCTGGCCACGACCAGCGGCAGCCTGCACAGGTCTGGCTGTCCCTCGGTACCTGCCATGTCATACAGGTTCTGCAGGGTCTCATTACTTGTGACCGTGATGGCGTCCAGCAAACCCGGCTGCCACAGGTGCAGCAACGACTCCGGCTCGACATCCGGGCAAACGCGGCGGTAGACCTCGACATAATCGACCTCGGCGCCACGCTCGACCAGCGTGTCACGCAACGTGTTCCGGCCGCCATTACCACGAAAGATCACCACGCGCTTGCCGGCCATGTCCTGCAGTTCTGGCAACGCCAGCAGTGCTTCACTGTTGAACCGGTGTTCCGGCACCAGATCGACGGTTAAACCATAGGCCTCGAGTGCCTCGGCTGAACGCGTGCCAACGGTGGCAATCTGTACCGATGCCGGCCAGGCCGGCAGGACGCGGCAATACTCCATCGCCTTGTCTACCGCATTGACACTGATAAATACCGCCAGGTCGTAACCGTCGAGCTGCATCAGCACCTGTTGCAAGCGTTCCAGCTCCAGCGTGTCATGTATCTCGATTGCCGGCAGTCGGACCGGCTTGCCGCCAGCGGCCGCGATCAGGTCGTGCAGCCGGTCAGCCTGGCCGGCGGGACGGGTAACCAGTACCCGTAACCCCTTGAGTGTGTCAGACGTGGTCATTCAGGCTCCGGCAAGCAGGGCGTCGAGGATCGGCCGCGCACCGCGTGCCAGCAGATCTTCGGCTAGCATACGGCCAAGTGATTCGGCATCTGCTGCAGCACCACTGATCTCGCCACGAACGATGTCGCTGCCATCCGGCCAGCCCACCAGGCCGCGCAGCTCGAGTTGCTCGCCATTCAGCACTGCGTATCCGGCAACCGGCGCCTCGCAACCACCGGCAAGTGTGGCATTCATACTGCGCTCGGCAGCCAGCCGCACTGCCGTATCGGCATGATGTAACGGCGCCAGCAGTCCCTGTATACGTGTATCGTCGCTGCGTGTCTCGATGCCGATGATGCCCTGGCCGATGGCCGGCAGCATGGCCGTGGCGTCGATGGTCGCGGTAATACGTTCGGCAAGGCCGAGTCGTTTCAGGCCGGCACAGGCGAGGATAATGGCAGCGTAATCACCGTTATCGAGCTTGCCGAGTCGGGTGCCGACATTGCCACGCAGGTCGCGGATATCAAGATCCGGGCGCATGGCGCGTAGCTGGCACTGGCGTCGCAGGCTGGACGTGCCGACCACAGCAGCGTCCGGCAATGCATCAATAGACGCAAACCGGTTCGAAACAAAGGCATCGTGCGGGTCTTCGCGTTCCAGGATGGCGCCGATGCCGAGTCCGTCAGGAAACTCGACCGGCACGTCCTTCATGGAATGCACGGCTATATCGGCATCGCCGGCCAGCATGCCCTGCTCCAGTTCCTTCACGAACAGTCCTTTGCCACCGATCTTTGCCAGCGGGCTGTCCAGTACCCGGTCACCCTGGGTAGTCATGGTCACCAGCATGACCTGCAGGCCGGGATGGGCCGCTTCGAGACGTGCTTTTACGTGCTCGGCCTGCCACAGCGCCAGCGGGCTTTTGCGGGTGGCAATACGCAGTGTAGTGGTTGACATGAGTAACGATCTGTCGGATTAATTGGCTATGCAGCGATTATACAAGCCGATACTTTCGGGATGTGGATTATTATGGCTGGCAGTTGCGGCCCTGCAGGCCGACATCGATATTCCGATCGCGGAGGACCTGTACCATGCTGGCCAGCAGGCCCGGCAACAGCAGCTACCCATCATGCTGGTGTTCGGTGCGATCACCTGCAGTTACTGCGACGAGCTCGAGGCAGAGTTCATCAAGCCGATGCTGCTTGGCGGCGAGTACACCGACAAGATCATTATCCGCAAACTGGTACTCGACAGCGGTTCACGGCTGCGGGATTTCTCTGGCCGGCAGCGGGACGTGGCGACATTTGCACAGGACTATGGCGTGTACGTCACGCCGACTATCCTGTTTGTCGACCACACCGGCCGGCAACTGGCGGAACGGTTGGTCGGTATCAATACGCTCGAGATGTATGGTGGCTATCTCGACCAGTGCATCGATACGGCCCTGATGCATATCCGCGAACCGGTTCTGGCCGCCAATCGCAAGGCCTGCCGGCTGGTGCACCGACGTCCCGGTGAGGCCAGCCCGGCACTGTTCAACCCTGCAACGATTTGATCTGCTGCCGGACCCCGGTGATGTGGCGCCGGCTGACTTCCAGCCGTTCCTCGATGCCTTGCAATTGCACCTGGAAATGCCCTTCGCCGGTCTTCTCGAAACCGTTCAGGTAACGTGCCGCAACCAGGGCATTGCGATGCACGCGTATAAACTGACCGGCAAACTCCTGTTCCAGTGACTTGAGCGTCTCCTCGATCAACACCGTGTTATCGGCAGTACGCACGCTGACGTATTTCTGGTCAGCCAGGAAATAACGGATCTCATCAACCGGGATCAGCAGCAGGTTGCCATGCACACGCGCGCACAAGCGCGTGCGCGCCCCGGATCCAACCGCGGCCTGCTTGAGTGCATCGGCTTGTGCCCGCGTCAGACGCCGGGCATTTTCCAGCGCCTCGGACAAACGCTCCTGGCGCACCGGCTTGAGCAGGTAGTCCACTGCGTGGGTCTCGAAGGCATCCAGCGCATGGTCGCTGTAGGCCGTGGTAAAAATAATGGCCGGCGGCTGTTCCAGCGACAGCAGGTGGCGCGCCGCCTCGAGGCCGTCCATACCCGGCATGCGAATATCCATCAGCAGTACATCCGGTTGCTGCCCGGCAGCACCGGCCAGCGCCTGCTCGCCGTTGGCCGCCTCGCCACAGACCTCGCAATCTTCAATAGCGGCCAGCATGTCGCACAGGCGCTGCCGTGCCGGTGCCTCGTCATCGACTACCAGGACTTTCATGACGGCCTGACCTCCGGAAACTGCATACTGACAGCGTATTGGCCATTATCGATGACAACGTCCAGCCCCGCCTGCGGACCAAATGCAAGGCGCAGCCGTTCGTGGATATTTTCCTGGGCAATATGATTGCCCTCATGCCGGACTGTGGCAGCCTGCGACGGCACCGGGTTGCGAATGGCAATGCTGACCCTGCCATCATCGAGACTGCCGGCGACATCAATCGTACCGCCGTCCGACAGCGGCTCGATACCATGGTAGATGGCATTTTCCAGCAAAGGCTGCAGGATCAGTGGCGGCACCCGAATATCCATTGGCACGCTGTCCATGTCCCAGTTGACCTGCAACCGCTCTCCCAGGCGCAGTGACTCGATATGCAGGTAACGCCGCGCCAGTGTCAGTTCTTCTTCCAGCGTGGTGCGGTCGTGCGAATGATTCAGCGAGGCACGGAACAGATCGGACAGGTCCTGAATGGCCGCTTCCGCCGTCTCCGGCTGCGTGCGTGTCAGGGCGGCAATGGTATTCATGCTGTTGAACAGGAAATGCGGCCTGATGCGGGCCTGCAGTGCCTGGATGCGCGAGTGTGACTCGGTCTGCAGTTGCCGGCGCCACTGGTGCTGTATAAATAGATAGCGCAGCACGACCGCCGCAATCACGGTACTGATGGTCAGGCTGCGCAGCATGAACATCACATGCTGGCCACTGTTAATGGCAATAAAGGCCTTGCTGTTAACCATCAGCCAGAATGCCATCTCGGAGACCACGGCAGTAACCAGCAGCACCAGCAGGTAACTGATAATACCCGCTAACAGGTTGCCGAGCCGCGCCAGGGTTGACCGCGCCATGCACAGCACCGCGGCACTGGTCAGCGCAATCCATTGCATGAACAGCGACAGCAGGCCCAGGTTTTCCCACGGGTTATCGAGGATACCCGGGCTCACCAGCGCCAGCACAAAGGCCAGCAACTCGGTGATGACCACCACGCCAAACACCAGTCGCACATCGCAAAAGCTTGGCAGGAAGAACTGCTCGTCCTGTTCCGGCGTGTCGGCAGCAGGCGTGCTGGTCGTATTCATGGCGGCAGTTTCATTATTCATCGTGGCACATGCAAGTCCGACAAACACAAAGCGGATTGGTTATACTGCGCCGATATTGTATTTCTGGCAGCTTGCATGACGGACGAAAAAGCAGCGGATAAACCCTGGGGTGGACGCTTCACCGAATCAACCGACGCTTTCGTCGAGGCGTTCACGGCTTCGATCGGCTTTGACCAGCGGCTCTACCGGCACGACATTGCCGGCTCCATCGCCCACGCAAGGATGCTCGCCCATGTCGGCATCATAACCGGCACGGAATACGAAAAAATTAGCGATGGGCTGGCCACTATTCTGGCCGACATCGAACGCGGCGATTTTGCCTGGTCGGTGTCGCTCGAAGACATCCACATGAACATCGAGGCACGGCTGATCGACCGGATCGGTGAGACCGGCAAAAAGCTGCACACCGGCCGCTCGCGCAACGACCAGGTCGCCACTGACCTGCGTCTCTACCTGCGCGAGGAAATCGATGCCGTTTGCAGCGAGCTCGATCGCCTGCAGGCCGGTCTGCTGACGCTTGCCGAACAGGAGGCCGACACCATCATGCCCGGCTTCACCCACCTGCAGGTCGCCATGCCGGTGACCTTCGGCCACCACCTGCTGGCCTGGGTCGAGATGCTGGCACGCGACTGGCAGCGGCTGCAGGACTGCCGGCAACGGGTCAACGTCATGCCACTGGGCGCCGCGGCGCTCGCCGGTACCAGCTTTCCGATCGACCGGGAGTACACGGCACAGCTGCTGGGTTTCGACAGGCCCGCAGCCAACTCCCTGGATGCCGTCAGCGACCGGGATTTCGCCATTGAATTCTGCAGCGCCGCTGCCCTGGTAATGATGCATCTGTCACGGTTCTCGGAGGAGCTGATACTCTGGTCATCGGCACAATTCAGCTTTATTGAACTGCCGGACCGCTTCTGTACCGGTTCCAGCATCATGCCGCAGAAGAAAAACCCCGATGTGCCGGAGCTGGTGCGCGGCAAGAGCGGCCGCGTCAACGGCCACCTGGTAAGTCTGCTGACCCTGATGAAGGGCCAGCCGCTGGCCTATAACAAGGATAACCAGGAAGACAAGGAACCGCTGTTCGACACGGTCGATACCGTGAAAAATTCACTGCGCGCCTTTGCCGATATGATGCCGGTGCTCATAGTCAACCGTGAACGCATGCAGGCCGCCGCCAGGCAGTGCTTCTCCACGGCCACTGATCTAGCGGACTACCTGGTCCGCAAGGGCATTGCCTTCCGCGATGCACATGAAATTGTCGGCCGCGCTGTGCGTGCCGGTGTCGACAGCAACAAGGACCTGGCCGAGATGTCACTGCAGGAGTTGCGGGCATTCTCCGACAGTATCGAGGATGATATTTTTGCCGTGCTGACACTGGAGGGTTCGGTTGCCGCACGCAACCACACCGGTGGTACTGCGCCGGAACAGGTCCGCATTGCAATCGCGCGGACACGTGAACGCCTGGAATCGCACCGTGATTAAAGCCGGAACACGACCTGACCGTTATGCAGGCATTCCAACACCTGCATTCACCTGAACGGAAACCGACGGTATGTTAGACAAACTGACACTCGATGAAGCCACCGCCCTGCTGGATGCCAGCCCGGTCGCGACCCTGTTAACCACCGCCGACGGCAGTATCAACGGTTTCAATACCGCCTTTGCCGGCCTGCTTGGCGAGACGGCTGACACCTTGACCAATGATCTGCTGGCACCGCTGCTGGGGCAAGGCACTGTCGTCAACTGGATCATGCCGGACGGTGACGAACGCTGGCTGGCGGTGGAATGCGTCAGTCTTGGGGAATGCACGGCACGCTTCTACACTGATGTCACCGAGAAGCTGCGCCTGAAAAAGGAGCGTGACAACTGCTCCGAGGAACTGCGCGACCAGTCACTGCACGATGAGAAATTGACCAGCATACTGAACCGGCGCGGCATACTGGTTTCGCTGGAACCGCTGGTAGCCCGCAGCCGCCGCTACAACAGCCCGCTGTCGGTGGTCGCCATGGGACTGGAAACCGGCAGTCCGCATGACAAGGCACTGATGCAGGTCAGTTACCTGCTCAAGGACCAGACCCGCTGGGCCGACCTGGTCGGCTGCAACAGCGACGGTGATTTCATACTGATACTGCAGGAGACCACCCAGGACTCCGCGCTGTTGCTGGTGGAAAAACTCACCACCCACCTGCAACGCATGAGTGAAGACCGCGATGCACCGGTCAGTGCCAGCTACGGTGTTACACATTGCCAGAAAAACGATGACGCCGAGACCATACTAAACCGCGCCGAGGCGGCACTCACCGAGGCCCGTAGCAACCAGAGCGGCACGGCGATTGCGGTTTAACAAAACCCGGGGCCGAAAAGAATCCCGCGGCATCAGGGGAGCATAAAAGAACCACCCTGAAGTGCGTAGTTGATTGAATCATATCGGTTTTCGGTGGACTAGAACAGGGGTGTACCGTTAATCACCGTGATTAACCGGTAAATACCAAACCAGATGGCGGATGCAACCAGGCTCCACTTGAAGGTTTCGATACCCATTGTTTTTGTCACCCATACCCATCCCGTCAGTTTGTTTATCGGCCGCCAGAATTCACACTTTCGTCAACCTGGGGCTTACTGGCATCAGAAATATTACCGACTCTTCCCCTGATCGAGCAGGTCAACACGCACAGCAAGGTCATTCGGGGGCCAGGGTGACTTCTCAAGACCGTTGGCCGCAGGGACGCGGCCATCGAGCGTACAGGGACGTACTTGCAGCGTGTCTTGAGAAGTCACCCTGGCCCCCGAATGTAACTGCGCAGCTGTGCTCGTCAGGCATTCCGGTGTCCCGACAGCACCCGCACAATCCACTTGCGAATATCCCCGACCTCCTCAGGGCACACTGCATGCTGCATCGGGTAGGTTTTCCAGTCGACCGGGTAACCCAGTGTCTGCAGTTGGTCGCGTGACTGCAATGCCCACGGTATCGGCACCACCGGATCCTGCTGGCCATGTGCCTGCAGGATCGGGACATCGGCATTTGCCGGGGTGCGTTCTTCAGCCAGCGAAGCGGCCAATGGCAGGTAGGCGGACAGTACCATGATGCCAGCCAGTCGTTGCGGGTAACGCAGCCCGGTATGCAGCGCGATAGCACCGCCCTGTGAAAAACCGGCCAGCAGAATGCGCTCCGCCGGCACACCACGCTCGATCTCGCGCGCTATGAGTCCGCCCAGCAGCGTTGCCGAGGCACGGATACCGGTATCGTCTTCTGTAGCCCGAAAGCCCGTTGCAGTGATGTCATACCAGGCACGCATGACCATGCCGTTGTTGATGGTCACAGCCCGCCGCGGCGCATGCGGCAACACTACCCGAACGGCCAGTGTGTCGACAATTCCCAGCTGCGGAACCAATGGCGCAAAGTCATTGCCGTCGGCGCCGAGGCCATGCAGCCAGATAATGCTCGCCCGCGGCGCCGTCGCCGGGTTGATCTCGATGCTTTCGGGCAATTCTATATTCATGGCGCATAGTATGCCGTAAACATGAACCTGTCCGGGCAATGGCAGCCATCACGAGAATGTGGCACGGCTAGCCCGCATTTCTCACCACGATGACGAGCCCTCGCTTGATCTTTGAATCCACAGCACATTTTCTTCAGTCGGAAATACAGTCCGTATTCCGCTCCTTCAGAAAATCCGCTGTGAATCCAAATCTCTGCGCGATCATCTCGCCCCGCGGTGAGAAGTGCGTGCTAGGACAGGCGCCTGACTTTGGGTTTGCACGGGTCAGCCCGTATACTGGCAGCTGGTTTTTCCGGAGGTTTGTCATGGCACACCGCCTGCGCATCTATCCAATCTGCCTGGCCGCAATGCTGTCAGTGGCCGTCCTGTGCCTGACCGGCTGTGGCCAGAAGGGTCCGTTATACCTGCCGGATGAAACCCAACAACAGGACGGCAAGTAAGCAGGCCGGTCCATGGATTTTTTCAGCTATCGCGACAACCGCCTGTGCGCGGAAGATGTCGATCTTGCCTCGCTGGCCGGTCGTGTCGGTACGCCCTGTTATGTCTATTCACGCGCCACGCTGGAACGCCACTGGCGTGTATTCGATGAAACGCTGGCCGGGCACCCGCACCTGGTCTGCTATGCCGTCAAGGCGAATTCCAGTCTGGCCGTACTGCAGACGCTGGCACGTCTCGGCTCCGGCTTCGATATCGTTTCCATTGGTGAACTGGAACGCGTGCTCGCCGCCGGCGGCGATCCCGGCAAGGTGTTGTTCTCCGGTGTTGGCAAGCGCGCCGATGAAATGCAGCGCGCCCTTGAAGCCGGTATTCGTTGTTTCAATGTCGAGTCGGAAGCGGAACTGGATCGGCTCAACCGGGTGGCCGCTGAAATCGGCAAGACAGCACCGGTGTCCCTGCGTGTCAATCCGGATGTCGATGCCGGCACACACCCGTATATTTCCACCGGCCTGAGTGAAAACAAGTTCGGCATCGATGTCGAACGGGCAGTAGCTGCCTACCGGCAGGCCGCCGCGTTGCCGAACCTGGCTGTTGTCGGCATCGATTGTCATATCGGTTCACAGCTGACGGATACCGCGCCGTTTGTCGATGCCCTTGAGCGGGTACTGGCGCTGATCGAGCGCCTGCGTGATACAGGTATTGAACTTGAACATATCGACCTCGGTGGCGGGCTTGGTATTCGTTACAGTGATGCCGACCAGCCACCGTTACCCGATGTCTATGCGAAAGCACTGCTGGACCGGCTCGGCGACAGCCATCTGGAAATCCTGCTGGAACCGGGACGTGCCATTGCCGGCAACGCCGGCATCCTGCTGACCCGTGTCGAGCACCTGAAGCAGACACCGGCAATGCATTTCGCCATCGTCGATGCCGCCATGAATGACCTGATGCGGCCGGCACTGTATGGCGCCTGGCACAACATCATCCCGGTGCAGCCGCGCACGGATACCGAGCCGCAGCACTACGACATCGTTGGCCCGGTCTGCGAGACCGGTGACTTCCTCGGCAAGGACCGCGAGCTGGCACTGGCGGCAGGCGACCTGCTGGCCGTGCGCTCGGCAGGCGCCTACGGTTTTACCATGAGTTCCAACTACAACTCGCGACCACGCGCCGCCGAGGTCATGGTCGACGGCAGTGAGTACCATGTCATCCGCGACCGGGAAACGATCGAGGACCTGTATCGAGGCGAGCACCTGCTGCCGAAATAGCCACATCACACTGCGCCGAACAGAAAAACCTTTGCCACAGAGGGCACAGAGAACACAGAGAATTACTATCAAAGCCCATGCCAGGTTTGGATAGCTGTACGAAGTTCAGCAGCCAATCGCGACTGAAGTCGCTCCTACGCTTATTGTTTGTGAGTTAGTGAGACAGCAGTGAACAGGAATATATTTATCTCTGTGATCTCTGTGCCCTCTGTGGCAATATTTTCTGAATTGTTTCTATTCGTCCTGGCGCCATTGCGCAATGCTTCAGATTAATAGCCGGCAAACTACCAATGAAACTGGAATTTTCGAAAATGCACGGCCTCGGTAATGACTTTGTCGTCATCGATGCCATCAATCAGTCGGTCGACCTGTCAACCGAACAGGTGCGCGCACTTGCCGATCGCCACACTGGCATCGGTTGCGACCAGTTGTTGCTGGTGGAATCCGCGGCAGGTGCCGGGGCCGATTTCCGCTACCGTATTTTCAATGCCGACGGCGGCGAAGTCGGGCAATGCGGCAATGGCGCGCGCTGTTTCATGCGCTTCGTGCATGACCGGGGCCTCACCGACAGGTCCGAACTGGTGGTGGAAACCCAGTCCGGGCTGCTGCAACTGGCCCTGGAGAACGATGGCCAGGTGACCGTGGATATGGGCGTACCGCAACTGCAACCCGCTGATGTCCCGTTCACTGCCGACCATCGTCAGACGCTTTATCCGCTCGACGTGGCCGGCGAGACCATCGAGATCAGCGCCCTCTCCATGGGCAATCCGCATGCCGTGTTACTGGTGGATGATGTCGACACCGCCCCGGTTGCGCGACTGGGACCGGCCATTGAAAGCCATGCGCGTTTTCCGGAACGCGCCAACACCGGTTTTATGCAGATCATCGACCCGGAATCCATCCGCCTGCGGGTCTATGAACGTGGCAGCGGCGAGACGCTTGCCTGCGGCAGTGGCGCCTGCGCCGCCGTGGTCGCAGGCCGCCTCCGGGACCAACTGGCGCCGCGCGTTATTGTCTCGCTGCGCGGCGGTAATCTTGTGGTAAAGTGGGCGGGCGAAGGCAGCCCGGTATATATGACCGGCCCGGCAACACAGGTCTTTCGGGGGGAAATCGACCTATGACGACACCACAGCAACACCAGTCTGGACTACAGCCGCTGGATGAAAAAACGGTGGCCGATTTCCTGCGCGATAACCCCGAATTTTTCCAGAACAACGCCAGCCTGCTGGCCACCCTGCAGATCCCTCACGGCTGCGGCGGTGCCGTCTCGCTGGTCGAACACCAGGTCAGGGTACTGCGTGACCAGAACCGCCAGCTGAAACGCAAGCTGATGGACCTGGTACACGTCGCCCGTGACAATAACCGCCTGAATGAGCGCATGCACCAGCTGACACTGGGGCTGATCGGCTGCCGTCCACTTGAAGCCCTGCTGGACACCTTGCGTGAACACCTGCAGGGTGAATTCAAGGCCGACACGGTCACCATTCGCCTCGCCGGCCTGGCCGAAGCACGCGCGCGTGAATGTGCCATCGATATCTTCGACCGCGATGCACCGGAACTCAAACACTTTGAAGCCTTCTTCAAGTCCAGCCGGCCACAGTGCGGCCGCTTCAAGCCGGAACAGCTCGCCTACGTCTTTGGTGACCAGGCCCAGGCCGTGGAATCCGCCGCCCTGATACCGCTGGGCAAGCACGGCGCTACCGGACTGCTCGGTATCGGCAGCCAGGAAGGCAACCGCTTCCACCCCGGCATGGGTACACTGTTCCTGACCCACCTCGGTGAACTGCTTGACTTGCTGCTGGCGGGTCATCTGGATTTGTCTGCTTGACCCGGAATCTGCAGTGGCGGGCTATGCCCGCGGGTCAGAAGCATGCCGATTGATCGCCAGCAGGCCATAGATCGCTTTCTGCACCACCTGCAGACCGAACGACGGCTGTCCGCCAATACCTGCAAAAACTACCAGCGCGATCTTGCCGAACTGCAGCAGTTCTGCGCGGCAGGTGGAATCAGTCGCTGGGACGACCTCGACACTCACGCGCTGCGCCGCTTTGCCGCACAGGGGCACCGGCGCGGACTCAGTGGCCGCAGCATCCAGCGCCATCTGTCGGCGATCCGCAGTTTCTACAACTACCTGCTGCGCGAACAGGCCGTCAGCCACAATCCGGCGCACGATGTGCGCGCACCGAAATCGGCAAGCCGGCTGCCCGATACCCTGAACGTCGATGACATTGCCCGCTTGCTGCAGGTCAGTCCTGAAGACACACTGACGCTCCGGGACGTGGCCATACTGGAACTGATGTACTCATCCGGGCTGCGCCTTGCTGAGCTGGTGGGTCTGGATACCGGCGATATCGACATGCAGGAACGTATCGTGCGGGTTACCGGCAAGGGCGCCAGGACGCGCGTGTTGCCGATCGGCAAAAAGGCCATCATTGCCATCAGGGCATGGCTGAAAGTCCGCCCGGTCAGGCACGGTGGCGACGAACACGCAGTCTTCACTACCCGTCAGGGCCGTCGCCTGAGTGCACGTGCCGTGCAGGACCGGGTACGTCGTCTGGCACAACGGCAGGGCATCCCGGGCAATGTCCACCCGCACACCCTGCGACATTCATTCGCCAGCCACCTGCTGGAATCCAGTGGCGACCTGCGGGCCGTGCAGGAACTGCTGGGGCATGCGGATATCAGTACCACGCAGATATACACTCACCTCGATTTCCAGCACCTCGCCCGGGTCTATGACAAGGCGCACCCGCGGGCCCGCAAAGCAAAATAATTCTTCTGCCACAGAGAGCAAGGACTCTGAGAAAAACAACGTCACATGGCAAGCAATTTAATAAATAGAGATAACTATATTTTTATATATTAGCCTTAGAATAAATATATCTATTTGTTATTTATTAGAAAATATAGTGATGCAGGTTTGTTGGTCACGCTACGCTTGGTTTTATCTGCAAACTTTTTATTTATGACATTAACCATGAATCCCCGCTTTCAGGGGAGCGACAAGAATTATTTTCAGGTTTCTTTGCGTCTTGGCGGTGAATTAATCTATTTCTCTGCGTCTGCGCGTGAGTAGTTTTTCTCGGTGTCCTCTGTGCCCTCTGTGGCAAACGCCGTTGGTTATTGTTCCGCCCTTGCACGAAATACCCCGACGCAATACTGACAGCGGACCAACCGATGCCGCCGGTACGATGGTGTACAATCTACCGCCCTGTTGTCCGGAGTAATCCCGTGAAGCAATTCCGAGGTACAACCATCCTGTCCATCCGCCGTGATGGCTACGTCGTCATCGGTGGCGATGGCCAGGTCACGCTGGGCGATACCGTCATGAAGGGCAATGCCCGCAAGGTGCGCCGTCTCTATAATGACCGGGTACTGGCCGGCTTCGCCGGTGGTACCGCCGACGCCTTTACCCTGTTCGAGCTGTTCGAGGGCAAGCTGGAAAAACACACTGGTCAGCTGACACGTGCGGCCGTGGAGCTGGCGAAGGAATGGCGCACCAGCAAAATGCTGCGCAACCTCGAGGCACTGCTGCTGGTGGCCGACCACGAAACCTCGCTGATGATCAGCGGCAACGGTGACGTCATCGAGCCGGAAGACGCCATCATGGCGATTGGCTCCGGCGGCGCCTACGCCCAGGCAGCTGCCCGCGCCCTGCTGGAGAACACCAAACTGGATGCGCGCGCGATTGCCGACAAGGCCCTGAATATTGCCGGCGACATCTGCATCTATACCAATCGAAACCTCACTATTGAGGAGCTGAAAAACAGTTAAATTACGGCAAATGTGGCGATATTTGGCTTATTTTGCAAGTATTGCTGTTAAATGTGGCTTATTGCAGTTGAATTAATTATGTCGGAAATGACCCCCAGAGAAATCGTCCAGGAACTGGACAAGCACATCATCGGCCAGGATGCCGCCAAGCGCGCCGTCGCCATTGCCTTGCGTAACCGCTGGCGCCGCATGCAGGTAGAGGAACCGCTGCGCTCCGAAATCACGCCCAAGAACATCCTCATGATCGGCCCCACCGGGGTTGGCAAGACCGAGATTGCCCGGCGGCTGGCGCGGCTGGCGAATGCGCCCTTTATCAAGATCGAGGCCACCAAGTTCACCGAGGTCGGCTATGTCGGCCGTGACGTGGAATCCATCATCCGCGATCTCGCCGATGTTGCCATCAAGATGGAACGCGAGCAGGCCATGGCGCGGGTGCGCCACCGTGCCGAGGATGCCGCCGAAGACCGCATCCTGGATGCACTGCTGCCACAGCCGCGCAGCATGGCGCCGGACGAGGACGGCACGGACGAATCCGGGACCCGGCAGAAATTCCGCAAGCGCCTGCGCGAGGGCCAGCTGGATGACAAGGAGATCGAGATCGAGGTCTCGGCCATTCCGGTCGGGGTGGAGATCATGGCGCCACCCGGCATGGAGGAGATGACCAGCCAGCTGCAGGGCATGTTCCAGAACATGGCCGGCAGCCGCACCAGGACCCGCAAGCTGCGTATCCGCGATGCCATGAAACAACTGGTCGATGATGAGGCCGCGAAACTCGTCAATGACGAGGAAATCAAGCTGACTGCACTCGACAATACCGAGCAAAACGGCATCGTCTTTATCGATGAAATGGACAAGGTCACGCGCCGCGGCGAATCCAGCGGCCCGGATGTCTCACGCGAGGGCGTGCAACGCGACCTGCTGCCACTGGTGGAGGGCAGTACCGTGTCCACCAAGCACGGCATGGTGAAGACCGACCATATCCTGTTTATCGCCTCGGGCGCATTCCACCTGTCGAAACCGTCCGACCTGATTCCGGAACTGCAGGGCCGCCTGCCAATCCGGGTGGAACTGGATGCACTCGGTGCGGCGGAATTCATGCGCATCCTGACCGAACCCGATGCCTCGCTGACCGAACAATACGCCGCGCTTATGGCAACCGAATCAGTAACACTCGAGTTCGCAGATGACAGCATTGCCCGCATCGCCGAGATTGCCAGCGATATCAACGAGCGTACCGAGAATATCGGTGCACGCCGCCTGCATACCGTCCTGGAACGGCTGCTGGACACGCTGTCCTTCGAGGCCACCGATCAGCCCGGCAAGGCCATTACCATCAACGCCGCCTATGTTGACGAACACCTGGACGAGCTGGTGAAGGACGAGGACCTGAGCCGGTATATACTCTGAGACCCAGCTTGAAACATATTTGGTTATTCACTGCAAAGAACACATAGAGAATATTTTTCTGCAACCGGCTTGACGATATTAAAGATATGATAATGGTCCTGTTTGCGAGCAAGCTTGCTCCTGCAATATGTAAAAACTTTGCGTTCTTTGCGCCTTTGCGATGAATAATTAACTCAATCAACTAACCAGACACTGAATCAATGACCGACACACCAAAACCCACCGAAATCAGCCTGCACCAGAAATCCCGCGTTCTGGAAATCACCTTCGAGGACGGCGCCCGCTTTGAACTGCCCTACGAGTTTCTGCGGGTGCATTCGCCATCGGCTGAAGTCCAGGGTCATGGTCCGGGCCAGGGCATACTGCAGATCGGCAAGGAAGACGTCACCATCACGAAGATCGACCCGATCGGTAATTACGCCATCCAGCCGTATTTTGATGATGGTCACGACACAGGCATCTATTCGTGGGAAACCCTGTATGACATGGGCAAGAACAGGGACAGCTACTGGGGTGAGTACCTGGAAAAACTCGCCGCGGCCGGGCACCAGCGCCGGGAAACAAGCTAGGAGCCTGTTGGACTTAGGGGTTCGTAGCGAGGCGAGCGGGAGAGTGAGAACAAATGATCCCGATTTTGAGGCGCATAGTGGGCCTACGTAACGAAAAATCGGGGGCATTTGGGCCGCTCTCCCGCCGCCGCAGTAGAATCATCCTAAGTCCGACAGGATCCTAGGCACAATTCAATCAAATAGTAAAAAATAACTCTGCGTCCTCTACGCCTCTGCGGTAAATTAATAACAACGAGCTAACCGCCATGCCCGAGAAAACCACACATTTCGGCTTCAAGCAGGTCCCGGTCGGGGAAAAGGGCGGCCGCGTGCGCGAGGTATTTGACTCGGTCGCCGGCAACTACGACCTGATGAATGACGTGATGTCGCTGGGCATTCATCGTATCTGGAAGCGCATTGTTGTCGACATGGCCAATATCCGCCCCGGACAACACATCCTCGATCTGGCCGGCGGCACCGGTGACCTGACACGGCTGATGGCCGCAAAAACCGGCACCGAAGGCCGGGTCATCCTGTCCGATATCAATGCCGCCATGCTGGCAACCGGCCGTGCGCGGCTACTGGACCACGGCATTGCCGGCAACGTGGCATTCATCCAGGCCGATGCCGAACAGTTGCCGTTTCCCGATAACTGCTTTGACTGCATCACCATTGCCTTTGGACTGCGCAACATCACCGACAAACAGGCCGCCCTGAATACCATGTACCGCGCCCTCAAGCCCGGTGGCCGTCTGCTGATCCTGGAGTTTTCAAAACCCAACAGGGCACTCAAGCCGGCCTATGACTTTTACTCCCTCAATATCCTGCCGCGGATCGGCCACCTGATTGCAGGTGACGCCGACAGCTACCGCTACCTGGCCGAGTCCATACGCATGCATCCCGACCAGCAGACCCTGCAGGGCATGCTGGAACATGCCGGTTTCGAGGATTGCGATTATCACAACCTGACTGGTGGCATCGTCGCCATTCATCGCGGCTACAAGTTCTGACATGCACCTGACCAACTATGCAGGTTTCTGGCGACGCGCGGCGGCACTGGTGGTCGACGGCGTATTGCTATTCACGCTGATGCTGTTTGGCCTGGTTACCTGGATTGCCATATCCGGTGAAGCGCACAGCTGGGACTCGGCAATGATGGCCTGGGCCTTTTACAGCAGCTTGCTGGCAGCGCTGTTGTTAAAGATCGTGCTGGACGCGAAGTGCCAGGGCACACCCGGGCTGCACCTGCTGGATTGCCGTTTGCTGGATGCCCGTAGCGGATGCAATATTTCCCTCGGTCAGTCCTTGCTGCGCTGCCTGGCGATCCCTGTTTCAGTCCTGCCGCTGCTGCTCGGGCTGATCTGGATTCTCTGGGACCGTCGCAAGCAGGCCTGGCATGACAAGCTGGTACACAGCGTCGTCATTCGCGAAGACGACGCCCTGAAATCACTGGCCGAGCTGGCGGGGGAGTCATGGTGAGGCCTGCGGATAATCTGGACAAGTTGCTTGCCGACGCCATCAACGGCTGGCTGGGTCTCGACCCCGATGCACGGTCACGCTTGCCGCAACTGGACGGCAAGCTGATTGCGATCCACCTCAAGGGCATCGACGTGACCATGACCCTGCGCATCGACCAGGATCGCATCAGTATCAGCAATGATCCCGAGGCCGAACCCGACACTGTGCTGCATGGCACGCCGCTGGGCATGGCACGCCTTGGTCTCGGCCAGGACACTGCCGCTACCCTGTTTTCGGGTGCCGTCGAGATTACCGGTGACGTGGAAACCGGCCAGGCCTTCAAGGCCATCCTCGATGACATGGACATCGACTGGGAAGAACAGCTCTCGCATCTCACCGGTGATGTAATTGCCCACCAGGTCGGCAATGCTGCTCACAAGGCGACCGGCTGGTTGCGACATAGCCGCAGCACCCTCGAGCGCAACCTCGGCGAGTACCTGCAGGAAGAATTGCGCGTCCTGCCGGCACGCATCGAAATCGAAAACCTTATCGCGGACATCAGTGACATGGCCATGGCAGTCGATCGACTGCAGGCGCGGTTGCAGCGACTGCAGCACAGCAGACAGACGCCGTGATACGTCCGGCACAACTTGTACGGCTGGTGCATATCAACTTCGTGCTGGTACGTCACGGGCTCGATGAGGTCATTCTTGCCACCCATCTGTTCAGGCCGTTCCGGTTTATGTATTACCTGGCGCCGTGGAACTGGTTACCGCACAAGCGCGAACCGAGGGCAGTGCGCATTCGTCGCGCCCTCGTTGACCTGGGTCCAATCTATGTCAAGTTTGGCCAGATCCTGTCCACCCGGCGCGACCTGTTGCCGGATGACATTGCCGATGAACTTGCCAAACTGCAGGATCGGGTACCACCGTTTCCGGGTGATATCGCCCGTGCCGCAATCGAGGCCAGCCTCGGTGAATCGGTCGATACCCTGTTCCGGTCCTTCGACGAAACGGCTCTGGCATCGGCATCGATCGCCCAGGTACATGCGGCTGAAATGCTCGATGGCCGGGAAATCGTCGTCAAGGTACTGCGACCGAACGTGCACCGCTACATTGCGCGCGATGTCAGCCTGCTGAAAACAATGGCCGGCCTGGCGGAACGTTACTGGAAGGATGGTCGTCGTCTGCGCCCCTGCGAGGTCGTGATGGAGTTCGAGAAAATTCTGTTTGACGAGCTCGACCTGTTACGCGAGGCCGCCAATGCCTCGCAATTACGCCGCAACTTTCGTGATGATAACAAGCTGTACGTGCCGGAAGTGTACTTCCCGCTATGCCGCCAGGACGTCATGGTGATGGAGCGTATCCACGGCATACCAATCAGTAATGTAGCCGCTCTGAAAGATGCCGGTATAGACCTGAAAGTGCTGTCGGAACGCGGTGTTGAAATCTTCTTCACACAGGTGTTCAGCCACAACTTTTTCCACGCCGACATGCATCCAGGCAATATCTTTGTCGGTGCCGACGGCCGTTACATGGCTGTGGATTTCGGCATCATGGGCACATTGCATCCCGATGACCAGCGCTATCTGGCAGAAAACTTCCTGGCATTTTTCCGGCGTGATTACCGGCGCGTGGCTGAATTGCACGTCGAGTCGGAGTGGGTCCCCAGTGGCACCCGCGTCGATGAATTCGAATCCGCCATACGCACGGTCTGCGAACCGATCTTTGAAAAACCACTGAAAGAAATTTCCTTCGGCAACGTGCTGCTGCGACTGTTCCAGACCGCCCGCCGCTTCAACATGGTAGTTCAACCGCAGCTGGTGCTGTTGCAGAAGACCTTGCTGAATATCGAAGGCCTTGGTCGTCAACTGTACCCGGACCTCGATCTGTGGCAAACCGCCAAGCCGTTTCTGGAACGCAACATGAGTGAACAGCTTGGCGCCCGTGCATTGATACGCAATATCCGGGAAAGTATTCCGGCCTGGAGCGAGACCATACCGGAGTTGCCGATGCTGTTTCACCAGTTTCTGAAACAGGCCAACAGTGGCCGGCTGCGAGTTGAATGGACATCCAGGGAGATCAGGAACCTGCGGCAGGATATGAAACACGCCAACCGGCGCACGGCAAGCGCGATTATCGGTACCGGCCTGGTCCTGTCCGCCGCCGTTATCTATGGACTGGATGGCTACGCCCCCGCGATGCTGATGAATGCGCCGTTGCTGACCTGGCTGCTCGGCGGTACCGGCGCCGCCGTGCTGTTTTTCAGCGCAAACAATAAAGACTAGT